>DATJXU010000179.1:0-2328 GCA_035499915.1 Acidocella sp. | reverse complement strand
AGGTCAGCTCCGGCTTGCGGATCGTCGAGGCGCTGGCGATGATTTTGTGTTCGGCCAGTTCCGAGGGGTGAGCCGGTGCCGGATGCCGCCGGAGATAGTCGGGCGATGCGACAATCGTGAACGCGATCCGCTTGATCAGGCGCGTGATGACCGAGTCCGACATCAGCATGAACGGCACCACCAGGCCGACATCATAGCCTTCGGCGACGAGATCAACCGGCCGCTCGGTGAGCGTTACATCGACCCCGATTTGTGGATGCTTCTGCTTATAGCTGGCGACGAGCGGCACCAACCAGTAGGCCGCCGCGGTTGTGTGCGCGACCAGCCTGAGCACGCCAATCGGCTCCCGCGCCGCATTCGACGCCCCCTCCTCAAGCGCCTTCAGATCCGAAAGCACGCCGACGCAGCCGTCATAAAACCGCTCGGCCGCGCCGGTGAGCGAGAGCTGGCGCGTGGTGCGGTTGAACAGCCTCACACCCAGGCGCTGCTCAAGCGCCGCGATCGCGCGCGATACGGTAGGCGAGGAAAGGTCCAGCATGTCAGCCGCACGCGAGAAGCTGCGCGCATCGACGACGGAGCAGAAAATTCGCAGTGTATCGATATAGTCCAAGCGAAGCCTTACCCGATTTCAGTCGGTTCAGTTTAGTTGGATCAGACCGGTCTGGCTTTGCGATATATCAAATCATCTAACACAAATCTAACATGGTGCCCTGGCGCGCGGCCAATTTCAGGTCGCGTGTCAAATCGCTTTCAACCATGCCCCCCTTTTCGCCGTTCGTTTTGCCCCCTGGCATTCGTGCTTGCCCGTTCGGATCAATACGGGCCCGCCCGCCGCGGGCAGGCTGCATAAGGGCATGGTCTATAGCGCGGTGGTGGATACCGGCGTGGTCATGCATGGTGGCAGGGCCGCGCCATCTCACCGGTGGATGCGCGGCGCGTTCCTCGTCCTCAACATGCCACGGGTGTGTCGCATTGGTTCTGTTCCATTCTGGCACAGTGTGTTCTTTCGGGACGCCTTCAGGCCCGTTCGCCTCGCTCTGCTTGCGCTAAATCTCAGGCGAACAGCCAATTCCTTTGTTTGGCACGGGCCTTGCTTGGGGTGCTTCAACGTCCCTTCGCGGCCAAACCGCGTCAAACAAAACGAGGAACCAGACCATGCTCGACGCCGCCATTGCCCCACTTTCGGGGAGCGTTGTCTCCGGCTTCGCCTTCAAGCCGCGCTACGATAACTTCATCAACGGCAAATTCACCGCCCCGCTTTCCGGGCAGTATTTCGACAATGTCTCGCCCATCACCGGCCGGGTGTTCACCCAGGCGGCGCGCTCGAACGAGGCGGATATAAATCTGGCGCTGGATGCCGCGCACGCGGCGGCGCAGGCTTGGGGCGCGCGCCCGGCGGCGGAGCGCGCCCAGATCCTGCTGAAGATGGCGGACAAGATGGAGCAGAATCTCGACCTGCTGGCGTATGTCGAGACCGTGGATAACGGCAAGCCGATCCGCGAGACCACCGCCGCCGACGTGCCGCTGGCCATCGACCATCTGCGCTATTTCGCCGCCTGCGTGCGCGCCCAGGAAGGCGCGCTCTCCGAGATCGACCAGGACACCATCGCCTATCATTTCCATGAGCCGCTGGGCGTGGTCGGGCAGATCATTCCCTGGAATTTCCCGCTGCTGATGGCGGTGTGGAAGCTGGCCCCGGCGCTGGCGGCGGGCAATTGCGTGGTGCTCAAGCCCGCCGAGCAGACGCCGGTCGCCATCATGGTGCTGATGGAGCTGGTGGGCGATCTGCTGCCGCCGGGCGTGCTGAACGTGGTGAACGGCTTCGGCCTGGAAGCGGGCAAGCCGCTGGCCTCCTCCCCGCGCATCGGCAAGATCGCCTTTACCGGCGAGACCACGACAGGCCGGCTGATCATGCAATATGCCAGCCACAACCTCATCCCGGTCACGCTGGAGCTGGGCGGCAAATCCCCCAACATCTTCTTTTCCGACGTGATGGCCGAGGATGACGATTTCCTGGACAAGGCGATCGAGGGCCTGGTGCTGTTCGCGCTCAACCAGGGCGAGGTCTGCACCTGCCCGTCGCGCGCCTTCATCCAGGAGAGCATTTACGACAAGTTCATGGAGAAGGTGCTCAAGCGCGTGGCCGCCATCAAGCAGGGCAACCCGCTGGAGATGTCCACCATGATCGGCGCCCAGGCCTCTTCCGAGCAGGTGCAGAAGATCCTCTCCTACATCGACATCGGCAAGCAGGAAGGTGCGGAGCTGCTCATCGGCGGCACGCGGGCCAATCTGGGCGGCGCCCTGTCCGAGGGCTACTACGTCCAGCCG
>DATJXU010000178.1:0-3225 GCA_035499915.1 Acidocella sp. | reverse complement strand
CAGCACGGAATAAACAGCCCAGGCGCTCTGCGCGCCCTTCACGCGGGCGGGGATCTCCAGCACATCCGCCAGCGCGGCGTCGTAGATCCGGGCAATCTCCTCGCGCCTTGCAATTTCGCCGTCAAAGATGTCCAGCTTGGCCAGCAGCACGGCGGCCTGCATCGTATCCAGCCGCCCGTTCATGCCGGTGCGCAGCACCTCGTAGCGTGTCGGCCCCTCGCCATGGGTCCGCAGCGAGCGGAACAGGGCCGCCCGCTCGGCCGATTCGGTGAACAGCGCCCCGCCATCGCCATAGGCGCCGAGCGGCTTGGAGGGAAAGAAGCTGGTGGCCGTGGCATCCGCCGCCTTGCCGAGCCGCACGCCATCCTGCGCCGCGCCAAAGCTCTGGGCGCAATCATCCAGCGTGAACAAGCCTTCCTTGGCCGCAATGGCGTTGATGCCCGCCCAATCCGCCGGCTGGCCGAACAGGTCGACACCGATGACGGCACGCGGTTTCAGCCTGCCCGCCTGTTTCACGGTCTCGATGCGCTCTTGCAGGCTGGCCAGGTCGATCTGGAAGCTGCGCGGGTCGACATCCACGAAGACCGGCGTGGCGCCCAGCAGCAGCGGCACCTCGGCGGTGGCGGTGTAGGTGAAGGCGGGCAGAAACACCGCGTCCCCCCGCCCGATGCCTTCGGCCATCAGCGCGATCTGCAGCGCATCGGTGCCGGAACTCACGCTCACGCAATGGGCGGCGCCGCAGAAGGCGGCGAGCTTGCTTTCCAGCTCATGCACCTCTGGCCCGAGGATATATTGCCCATGCGCCAGAACGGCATCCAGCCGCTCCCTGAGCCTGCTCCCCAGCCGCGCCTGCTGCGCCTTGAGGTCGAGAAATGGGATCGGCGGAAAGGTCTGAGCGTTCATGGAATGGCAGACTACTCTGCCGCGCGCGGCACGGCGAGACCCGCAGGTTGTAAAAATTCCGGCACCATCCGGCGCAGCAGGGCCATGGCGTTGTCTTCGTCACCCTCCCGGGCCGCACGGGCCAGCGCCTGCATCGCGGCGGTCAAGGCGGCGAGGTCCACGAGCCGCGGCGTGGCCATCAACAGCCCCTCATAATCCGTGGGCACCGGCTTCTCGGCGCCGTGGAAAAGTTCCTCGAACAGTTTCTCGCCGGGGCGCAGGCCGGTGAATTTGATCTCGATATCCTCATCCGGTTTCAGCCCGGCCAGGCGGATCATCTGCCGGGCCAGATCCACGATCTTCACCGCCTCGCCCATATCCAGCACAAAGATGCCGCCATCGGGGATCGCCTCTTCCCCGCTGCCGACGGCGGAGGCCTGCAACACCAGCCCCACCGCCTCGCGCACGGTCATGAAATAGCGCAGCATCCCCGGGTCGGTCACGGTCAACGGCCCGCCATTGGCAAGCTGGCGGCGGAACAAGGGCACCACGGAGCCGGTGGAGCCCAGCACATTGCCAAAGCGCACCGTCACGCAGCGCATGCCCTGGCGCTCGTGCCGCGCCTGGACATCCAGCGCCTGGGCATACATCTCCGCCAGCCGCTTGGAGGCGCCCATGACCGAGCTGGGATTCACCGCCTTGTCGGTAGAGATCAGCACCATCAGCTTCGCCCCGGCGGCGGCGGCGGCATCGGCCACCACCTGGGTGCCCAGCGCGTTGGTGCGCAAGCCCTCCAGCCGGTTCGCCTCCACGATCGGCACATGCTTCAGCGCCGCGGCATGAAACACGAGTTCCGGCCGGAATCCCTCGGCGATGGCGCGAATATGCGCCTCATCGCGCACATCGGCCACGATTGTCCGGCGGGGCAAGGCGGAGGCCAATTCCCCGATTTCCAGATCAATCTGCCAGAGCGCGAATTCCGAGGAATCCAGCAGCAGGATCTCGCTGGGCTCGAAGCCGGTGAGCTGGCGGCAAAGCTCGGCGCCGATGCTGCCGCCCGCCCCGGTCACCATCACCCGCCGGCCCGCGATGAGGGCCGCCATCGCCGCGCGGTCCAGCTGCACCTGGCGGCGGTTGAGCAGGTCCTCGATGGCGATGGGCTGCAGCGCGATTTTCTGGTCGGCGGGGGCCAGGCGCGTCAGGCAGGGGGCGCGCATCACGCGGATCTGCCGCGACTCGGCGGCGCGCATCAGGGATTTCAGCCGGTCGCCGGTGAATTGCGGCGCGGTGATGATCAAGAGGTCCGGCTTTTCCGCCAGCCGGTCCAGCATCGCCTCGCCCTCATCGGCCGCGCTCACCACGTCCAGCCCATGCACCCGGCGGCCGATATGCTTCTCCGACAGCGCGATCAGCCCCGTGACCCGGTAGGGCGCGCTGTGCTGCTGGGCATGGGCGGAGAGGAACAGCTCGGCAGTCTCGCCATCGCCCACCAGCAGGGCGGTCTGCGCCGCGCCCTGTTCGCTGCGCTTCTGGCGGCGCAGCCGGTAGAGCAGCTTTGGCACGGTCAGCGCCGCAATGAGCATGAGGGCGAGAATGACCGGAAAGGCCGGAGAGGGCAGGGAGAATCCGGCGCCCACCATCAGCAATGTCAGCATCAATGTGGTGACGATGGCGGCGGCACCCAGCAATACGAGGTCGCGCAGCGCGACAAAGCGCCAATGCAGCCGCGAAAGACCGAAGGGAATGCCAATGAGCCAGATGGCCCCGGCCCCGGCCAGCGGCAGCATATGCGGGTGCGGCACCGGCGCGCCGGGATTGGAGAGCCAGAAGCTCACGCCCACCGCCAACGCGGCCAGCGCACCGTCCAGCGTGATGTTCACTGCCATGCGGATCGGCAGGAGCGGATTCTCGGTATGGCTCATGCCCAACTTATAGCCGGGATAAAAAGGCAGAAAAAAGATCGATATAGACTTGAATCGGCCCGGAGGTGCTTTTCATTCGCCTGGCCGGGCGAAAACACATTAAGGACTTGGCGCGGGCGAGCCGCTTTACCCCGCCAAGCCTGTTCGCTTGGTGGGGTGTTGGCCTGGCCTTTGTTTGAGCGATCAATTTCATGCGGTTGGATTGAATTGCCCGATTCAATCCAACGCATATTGATCTAGCCGATATAAAACAGCCCCTCGACCTCGACGGCGGCATCCAGCGGCAGCGAGGCCACGCCGATGGTCGAGCGCGCATGGCGCCCGGCCTCGCCGAACACCGCCACCGCCAGGTCGGAGGCGCCGTTCATCACCACCGCATGCTGGGTGAACTCGGGCGTGCTGGAGATGAAGCCGCCAAGCC
>DATJXU010000177.1:0-34464 GCA_035499915.1 Acidocella sp. | reverse complement strand
CCTGATAGGAAGGTTGGTTGCGTCCGTTGTCCACCCTGTGCGGTATCAAGGTTAGCGGTTAGTGCTGACCGGGTTTGAAGTTCAGATCGCATTAAAAATCATCTGTCCGGGATTATACGGGGCGAGAGAACACAAAAAATGGTGCAGAAGTTTGAGTAGGGCCGAACGGCATATGATACTTGGGTGTCCTCGCATCTACCCCGCTCCTGCGTGCTCCCCAGAATGGGAACTAATTTATTTATCCCTGTATCCCTGCAAGCCCCCGATTTGAACGTTCGGGGCCTGGTTCGTTGAAATAATTTACAATAATTTCAATGCGTTCCAGTTATTGCTTTCATCGCGCTTGGCGCGCCATCTCTCCTCAAAACCCATGGGCTCTGGGGGGGGGAGACGCCGCGGCATCTACGCGCGGGCGGCCAGGCTCAGCCCTTGCCCCAGCCGGATAGGGCCGGAGCGGCTCTCGGCAAAAATTGTCCCGCCGGTGAAGCGGATCTCCGCCGCCGTCCCGGCTTGCAGCCCAGATTCCAGCAGCGCGTCCGCCGTCATTGCCGCGGCAAGGCTCATCGCCCCGCGTGTGAGGGTGAGGTGCGCCTGCGCGCCGGTGGCGCTCACGCGCGCCACCCGCCAGCTGCCCCAGGCGGCCGGCACCGGCACCACATGGTGCGGGCGGATGAACAGGCTCGCCGCGCCATCCGGCAGTTCGGCCTGGCCCAGCTCCCACCCGTCTGAACCACGCACGAAACCGCCGCGCAACAGCACCGGAATATGGTTGCTCTCCCCCAGGAACTCATGCACGAAGGGGGATGCCGGGTGCTGGTAGATATCGATCGGCGAGCCTTCCTGGCAGATCCCGCCATCCTTCATGATCACCACGCGGTCCGCGAGGTCGAACGCCTCTTCCTGGTCGTGGGTGACGAAGATGGTGGTGATCTGCATCTCCTCATGCAGCCGGCGCAGCCAGCGGCGCAGCTCGCGGCGCACAACCGCGTCCAGCGCGCCGAAGGGCTCGTCCAGCAGCAGCACTCGCGGCTGGCTGGCCAGCGCCCTGGCCAGCGCCACGCGCTGGCGCTGCCCGCCGGAAAGCTGCGCCGGGTAGCGCTGCGCCAAGGCTTCAAGCTGGATGAGCTTCAGCAGCTCCGCCACCTTGGTCTGGATGAAAGGCTTCGGCGATTTACGGATGCGCAGCGGAAAGGCGATGTTCTCGAACACGCTCATATGCCGGAACAAGGCATAATGCTGGAACACGAACCCAACCCCGCGCTCGCCAGGATGGCGCGAAGTGGCGTCATCCTCGCCAATGGTGATGCGGCCCGCATCCGGCGCGTCCAGCCCCGCGATGAGGCGCAGCAGCGTGGTCTTGCCGGAGCCTGACGGCCCCAGCAGTGCCAGCAGCTCGCCGGGCCGCACGGTCAGCGCCACATCCTTCAGCACGGTATGGCCGTTGAAGCCGCGCGAAACGTTGGAAATCTTGATCTCGGTCGTCATCAGGTCGCCTTTTTGCGTTTCGCACCGTGCAATTCATCGCGGTGCCACCATTCCAGCGCCGCCTTCAATACCAAGGTCACGAGGGCCAGCATCGCCAGCAGCGAGGCCGCCGCGAAGGCGGCCTGGATTTCATAGGATCCGTAGAGCGATTCCACCGCCAGAGGCAGGGTATCCGTTTGCCCGAACACCTTGCCGGACACCACGGACACGGCGCCGAACTCCCCCATGGCGCGGGCATTGCACAGCAGCACGCCATAAAGCAGCGCCCAGCGGATTTTCGGCAGGCAGACGCGCCAGAAAATCTGCCATCCCGAGGCGCCCAGCGTCACCGCCGCCTCCTCTTCCTCATTGCCCTGTTCCTGTACCAGCGGGATCACCTCGCGTGCCACGAAGGGCAAGGTGACGAAGATCGTCGCCAACACCATGCCCGGCAGGGCGAAGATGATCTGGATATTATGCGCGGACAGCCAGCCGCCCAGCAGCCCATTGAGCCCGAATAAGAGCACCTCCAGCAGCCCGGCAATGACCGGCGAGATGGAGAAGGGCAGATCGATGAGCGTGATCAGCAGATTGCGGCCCGGGAATTTGAATCGGCCGATACACCAACTCGCACACACGCCGAAGACGAGATTGGCGGGCACCGCGATGGCGGCAATGGTCAGCGTCATCCAGATGGCCGATTGCACATTGGGGTCCGCGATGGAGGAAGCATAAGCCCCCAATCCCGCCGACAGCGCCTGCGCGAACACGGAGATGAGCGGCAGCACCAGGAACACGACCATGAAGACCAGCGCCACGGTGATGAGCAAAACCCTATTGGCCATGACGGCGCCTCACCCAGGCTTGCAGTAGATTGATGGCGAACAGCAAGACGAAGGACACACCCAGCATCAGCACGCCGATGGCGGTGGCGCCCTGGTAGTCGAACTGGTCGAGCTGCTGCATGATCAGCACCGGCATGATCTCGGAAACCATCGGCTTGTTGCCGGCGATGAAGATGATCGAGCCATATTCACCCAGCGCCCGCGCAAAGGCGAGCGCGAAGCCCGTGAGCAAAGCAGGCAGAATGGCGGGAAAAGAGATGCGCAGGAAGACCTGCAAGGGCGAGGCGCCCATCAGATGCGCAGCCTCCTCCTGCTCGGGCTCCAGATCCTCGATCACCGGCTGCACTGTGCGCACGATGAAGGGCAGCGAGATGAACATCATCGCCACCACGATACCGGCGGGCTGGAACGCGACCCGGATGCCAAACGGAGCGAGCAGCCCGCCGATCCATCCATCCGGCGCGTAGAGCGTGGAGAGCGAGATGCCCGCCACCGCCGTCGGCAGGGCAAAAGGCAGATCAACCAGCGCATCGGCGATCCGCCGGCCGGGAAACTGGTAGCGCGTGAGCACCCAGGCCACCAGCAGCCCAAAGGCCGCATTAAACGCGCTGGCCAGCAGCGCCGAGCGCAAGCTCACCCATAAATCCGCCAGCACGCGCGGCGTGGTGATCTCCTTGAGGAAGGCGGACCAGCCCATCCCCGCCGTGAACCACAGCATGACGCAAATCGGGCCCAGCACGATGACAAAGAGCCAGAGCAGCGTGATGGCCAATGTCGGCGCGAAACCCGGCAGCACGCTACGGTGCCGCCGGGGAAGAAACGCCGCCAGACTGAGAACAGCACTCACCGGGGGTCAGGCCCCCTTGCTGTAGACCTGGTCGAAGATACCACCATCGCCAAAGAACTCCGGCTGCGCCTTGCTCCAACCGCCAAAGGCGCCGTCAATCGTTACCTCAGGCAGGGAGGGGAACTGATGCGCGTATTTCTTTAGCACCGCGGGGTCCACAGGGCGGTAGAAATTTTGTGCGATGACCTCCTGCGCTTCCGGCGCATAGAGATATTTCACATATTCCTCGGCCAGGGCGCGGGTGCCGTGCTTGTCGACATTCTTGTCCACCACCGCCACCGGCGGCTCCGCCTTGATGGAGATGGAAGGCAGCACGACCTCGAACTTATCTCCCGCCTCCTTGATGGACTGGTAGGCATCCGACTCCCAGCCCACCAACACATCACCGATGCCGCGCTGGGTGAAGGTAAGCGTGGAGCCGTGGGCGCCGGTATCGAGCACCGGCACATTAGCAAAGAACTTCTTCAGATAATCCTTGGCGCCATCGGTGCTGCCATACTTGGTCAGCGCATAGGCCCAGGCCGCCAGCACGTTCCAGCGCGCCCCGCCGGAGGTCTTTGGATTCGGCGCGATCACCTGCACCCCGGGGCGGATCAGATCGTCCCAATCCTTGATCGCCTTCGGGTTGCCCTTGCGCACCAGGAACACGATGGTCGAGGTATAGGGGGTGGAATTATTCGGCAGGCGCGACTGCCAGTTGGCGGCGATCAAGCCGCGCTTGGCAATGGCGTTGATATCATAGGCGAGCGCCAGGGTGACCACATCCGCCTGCAACCCCTCGATCACCGCACGGGCCTGCGCGCCCGAGCCGCCATGGGAATAATGCAAAACGGGGGCGGTGCCGGTCTGCTTCTGCCAATGGGCGGCAAACAGCTTGTCATAGGCCGCGTAAAGCTCGGCTGTCGGGTCGAAGGAGACATTCAGCAGCGTGTTGCTCTCGGCCCAGGCGGGCGCGGCGCCCAGCGTATAGGCGGCACCGGCGGCGCCCAGGGCCAATACGGCACGGCGGTTGAGGCGATTGGTCATGTGAAGCGTTCCTCTTTTGCTTGTGATAACCCGGCCATACGGCCCATGACGCCAAAAAGCACACAAACACTACCTGTTCAATAGTATTTATATTTTGTGGCGCGCCAGCTTAAAGCGGCTCCACCTCATGACGGGGTAAAAAATCATCCATGCCTTGACGCAATGCCCAGCATCCGCAACGGGTGCCCCATGACACCCGCCGGACAACTTGCCGCCGCCATTGACCTCCTCGGCCTCATCGAGGCCGATCCACGCCCCGCCGACGCGGTGGCCAACCATTTCTTCCGCACCCGCCGCTTCATCGGCGGCGGCGACAGGCGGGCCGTCAGCACGCTTGTCTGGGGCGTGCTGCGCACCCGCCGGCATTTGGGCTGGTGGCTGGATTACTGCCGCGCGCCACAGACGCCGCGCCTGTTGCTTGCCGCCCAGGCCCTGTTCTCGGGCCAGACGCCGAACAAGATCGCCGCCGCCTTCATCTCCGGCCGCTACGGGCCCCCGCCGCTGGAACCGGCGGAATTCGCGCTTCTGGAGAAGCTCTCCACCCGCACGCTGGAGCATCCGGACATGCCGGAGGCGGTGAAATTCGAGGTGCCGGACTGGATTCTGCCTAAGCTGCGCGCCCAGTTCGGCCCTGCCCTGGCCGCCGAGATGAAGGCGATGAACGAGCCCGCCCCGCTGGATCTGCGGGTAAATCTGTTGAAGGGCAGCCGTGAGGACGCCATGCTCGCCCTGGCGCGCGAAGGGCTGACAGCCGAGCCCACCGCCTATTCCCCCTGGGGGCTGCGGCTGAGAAACCGCCAATCCATCACCACCGGCAAGGCCTTCCAGGAGGGGCTGGTGGAAATCCAGGATGAGGGCAGCCAGCTTATCGCCCTGGCGCTGGATGCGCAGCCGGGCATGCGCGTGGCGGATTTCTGCGCCGGCGCCGGCGGCAAGACGCTCGCGATTGCCATGGGCATGGGCAACAAGGGCCATATCATCGCGTGCGATGTCTCCGAGCCGCGGCTGGAAGGTGCGATCAAGCGCCTGCGCCGCGCCGGCGTGCATAATGCCGAGCGCCATCTGCTGGAGCCGGGTGATAAATGGGTAAAGCGCCAGGAGCGAAAATTCGACCGCGTGCTGGTGGACGCCCCCTGCACCGGCACCGGTACCTGGCGGCGCAACCCGGATGCGCGCACCCGCCTCACCGAGCAGGATCTGGCCGAGCTGACCGTAAAACAGGCCGATATTCTCGACCGCGCGCAAAAATTGGTGAAGCCAGGCGGGAAGCTTGTTTACGCCACCTGCTCCGTGCTGCAAGATGAGAACGAAGCACAAATGGAGGCGTTCATGGCGCGTCATCCTGAATTCAAGCCCCTGCCCCTGGAGGCGCCCGAGGCGCTGCGCGGGAGTCAGGTGCTGCGCCTTTCCCCCGCCCGGCATGGCACGGACGGCTTCTTTGCCGGATTGATGGTGCGGCAGAGTTGATCTCCATACGCCGCGCCAGGCTCTCGGATGCAAACGGCGTCGCCGCTGTGCATGTCGCGACCTGGCGCAGCGCGTATGCGAATGTTCTGCCGGATGATTATCTGGCCAATCTCTCCATCGGACGGCTGGCGAGTCATTATGAGCACGGCATCCGCCTGGGGCTCGGGCTGCATGTGGCCGCCAGCTATGGCATGCGCGGGGCCCCGCCGATCCTTGGATTCTCTTCTGCCGTGCGCTGCCGCGACCCGCGCCTGGGCGAGGGCGAGGTGGAGACGCTCTATGTGCTGGATGATTACCGCGACCGTGGGCTGGGCGGACTGCTGCTGCGCGCCTCGGCCAAGCATCTGGCCCAGCTTGGCTGCCGCTCCGCCTTTGCCTGGGTGTTGAGCGAAAATCCCTCCCGCTATTTCTATCAGCATCTGGGCGGCAAGCAGATCGCCAACAGCACAACCTGGGTCGGCGGTGAGGATATTCCGCAGATCGCCTTCTCCTGGGATCCGATCGAAACATTGCTGGACGTGAACGCCTAGAGCCATTTCCAATCAAACCGACTTCTTTGATTGGGTGAATTTGCTTGTTAAAACAAAGAGCTGGAGCGCTTTTCCCGAGCGCCCGCGAATGGAAAATGCACCAGGAGTCTGTTGCAATCGGCCGCCGCCCGCTCTAGTTGGGCACATGAGCGAGCAAAAAATTCTGATCCTGGATTTCGGCAGCCAGGTGACCCAGCTGATCGCCCGGCGCGTGCGCGAGAGCGGGGTCTATTGCGAGATTCTTCCCTTTAATGCGGATGTGCAAAGGATGCGCGATTTCGGCGCCGCCGGCATCATCCTCTCCGGCGGCCCCGCCAGCGTGGCCGATGAGGGCAGCCCGCGCGCCCCGGAATGGGTGTTCGACTCCGGCCTGCCGGTGCTCGGCATCTGCTATGGCCAGATGTGCATGTGCGTGCAGCTTGGCGGCGAGGCCAAGGGAGCCGAAATCCGCGAATTCGGCCGGGCGCATGTGGATGTGGTCTCCGAATGCGAGCTGTTCGAGGGCACCTGGAGTGTGGGCGCGCGCGAGCAGGTCTGGATGAGCCATGGCGACCATATTTCCGCGCCGCCCCCGGGTTTTCGCACCGTCGCCGTCTCCGAGGGCGCGCCTTACGCGCTGATCGCCGATGATACGCGCAAATATTACGGCATGATGTTCCACCCCGAGGTGGTGCACACCCCGCATGGTGCGCAGCTGCTGCGCAACTTCACCCATAAGGTCTGCGGCCTGACCGGAAACTGGACGATGGCCGGGTTCCGCCAGGCCGAAATCGCCAAAATCCGTGCCCAGGTTGGCACGGGCAGGGTCATCTGCGGCCTCTCCGGCGGTGTCGATTCCTCCGTGGCGGCGGCCTTGATCCATGAGGCGATCGGCGACCAGCTCACCTGCATCTTCGTCGATCATGGCCTGCTGCGCGCCGGCGAGGCGGATGAGGTGGTGAAGGTTTTCCGCGACCGTTTCAACATCAAGCTGATCCACCGCAATGCGTCCGACCTGTTCCTCGGCGAACTGAAAGGCGTCACCGACCCGGAGCGCAAGCGCAAGATCATCGGCAAGCTGTTCGTGGACGTGTTCGACGAGGAAGCCACCAAGCTTGGCGGCGCCGAATTCCTGGCGCAGGGCACGCTCTATCCGGACGTGATCGAGTCCGTCTCCGCACTGGGCGGCCCCTCCGTCACCATCAAATCCCACCATAACGTGGGCGGCCTGCCCGAGTATATGAAGCTCAAGCTGGTCGAGCCGCTGCGCGAATTGTTCAAGGACGAAGTCCGCGCCCTGGGCCGCGAGCTTGGCCTGCCGGAAACCATCGTCGGCCGCCACCCCTTCCCCGGCCCCGGCCTTGCCATCCGCGTGCTGGGCGAGGTGACGCGCGAAGCCGTGGCCGTGCTGCAGAAGGCCGACGCGATCTATCTCGAAGAGATCCGCAATGCCGGGCTTTATGATGCCATCTGGCAGGCCTTCGCCGTGCTGCTGCCGGTGAAGTCCGTGGGCGTGATGGGCGATGGCCGCACCTATGATCAGGTCTGCGCCCTGCGCGCCGTGACCAGCACGGACGGCATGACCGCCGATGTCTACCCGTTCGATGTCGGCTTCCTCACCCGTGTGGCGGGGCGCATCGTCAATGAGGTGCGCGGCATCAACCGCGTCACCTACGACATCACCAGCAAACCGCCCGGCACCATTGAATGGGAATAAGCGGCCGCAAGCCGCTCGTTCTTGGCTTCGCGATCGCGGCGCTTCTCGCCGCGTCGCGGCTGGCTTTCACCTTCGCCCCCGTCAGCACCGACCCCAATGAGGGCTGGAACGCCGTCCATGCCGCTTTGGCGATGGGCGGCGGGCCGCTTTATCCACCCGAAGGCGCGCTGACCGCCACCAACTACCCGCCCCTCTCCTTCCTCATCACCGGGCTGACCGGAATGCTAACGGGCGACATGATCATCGCCGGACGGCTGGTGGCGATCATCGCGATTTTCTGCGCCGGGGCGCTGATCTACCGGATCAGCTTTCAAATCAGCCGGGATAAAGCCGCCTCCGCCGGGGCGCTGCTGCTCTTCACGCTTTATAACGCCACGCTCTGCCGCCCTTACCTGGGCATGAACGACCCGCAATGGCTGGCACAGGCTTTTGCCCTGGCGGGGCTTGCCGTGCTGCTGCCGGAGGATGAGCAGGCTTTGCCCGGCGCAAGGCGCATCGCCCTGGCGGCCTTGCTGTTCGTGGCGGGCGGTTTCGTGAAGCAGAATGTGGTCGGCCTGCCATTCGCCGTCACCATCTGGCTGCTGGTGCACAACAAGCGTGCTTTCGCCATTTGGCTGGTCTGCGCATTGGCCGCCTTGGCTATGGGGTTCGGGCTGTGCGGCGCGGTCTATGGCGTGCCTTTCTTCCAAAATCTTTTCCTCACGCCACGGCAATACGAGACATCCCGCGCCTTCCTGAAATCCCTGCCCTTCCTGCTCGCCCTGCTGCCGATGCTCCTGGCGACGGGCTGGCTGGCCAGATCCTGGCGCCAGAAAGCAAGGCTGCAATTGCTGCTGCTGGCTGCGATGGCGGCGCTTATCACCGGCGCGGCGGAGCGGGGCGGCATCGGCGTGGACATCAACGCCCATTTCGAAACCCTGTCGCTGCTCTGCGTGCTGTCCGGCGTTGCCCTGGCGCGGGTGCCGCGCGCGCTGCCTTGGCTGCTCATCCCCTTCATCGTTCTCATGCCGCTGGGGGCGATGAAATCCTGGCAGGATGTCAGCAGCTACCCGGCCCGCCTGATCGCGACACGCGCCATGGTGACGCAAATTCGCGCCCTCCCCGGCCCTGTCGCCTGCGAGGATATGGCCTATTGCTATTGGGCCGGCAAAGGCTACCGGCTGGATTTCTTTCTGTACGGCCAGTATCTGCTCGCCACGCATGACGTCAGCGCCTTGAGACAAGCCGTCGTCAGTGGGGACATCAGCGCCGTACAGATAAACAGCGCGCGCGGCCCGCAATCGCGCATCAGCGACCCGTTACCGCCGCTGCTGCAAGGCTGGAGCACGCAGGTGCTTTACCGCTCAGACACACAGGCGCTCATCGCCCTGACGCATTAGCCTGCTCAGGGCGCGAAGGGCAGCTTGCTTTGGATCTGCCCGGAGGTCGGTAGATCGCTCTCGGTAAACCCTCCGCCCAGATCCTGATAAAGCGCGATGCTCGCCAGCAGCCGGCTCTGCTGGATGGAAAGCGCGATCTGCCGGTCCGATAGTAGCGTGACCTGCGCCGTCACCACCGTGGTGTAATCCGCCGTCCCGTCGCGATACTCGTTCAGCGCGATCTGCGCCGCGCGGCTGGCATCCGCCACAGCCCGGTCCTGCACCTGCGCCTGCTGGGCGTAGATTTGCAGGTTGGAGAGGTCGTCCTCAACATCCTGGAAGGATGTGAGCACCGTCTGCCGGTAGGTCTCGACACTTTCCAGATACCCGGCCTTGGCCGCCGTCACCGCCTGGCCGCGCACACCGCCCTCGAAAATATCCTCACTCGCCGTGGTGCCGAGCGACCAGAGCGCGTTGGAGGTGTTGAACAGCCCGGTGATCGGGTTGGCGGAGAACCCGCCCAGCGCGGAGAGCGACAGATCAGGATAATAGGCCGCCACCGCCGCGCCGATCAGCGCGTTCTGCGCCGCCATCTGGCGCTCGGCAGCGGCGATGTCGGGCCTGCGCTCCAGCAATGTGCTCGGCACTTGCGGTGGTGCCACCGGTATGGCGGCGATCAGCGTGCCCTCGGGGATGGAAAGCTCGGCCGGCGCATGGCCGGTGAGCACGGCGATGGCATGCTCATACTGCGCCCGCACCGCCCCCTCGGCCACCAGGCTTGATTGCGCGCCATCCAATTGCGTCTGCGCGGTGATCACGTCGGATTGCGAGACGGTACCGGCCGCATATTTATTCTGGGCGATCCTCAGGCTTGCCTGGTAGGCCGCCACGGTCTGGCGCAAGAGCACGGCATTCGCATCCGCTATGCGCAGATTCACATAATCGGAGGCCAGCGCCGCCTGGGCGCTCAGCGTGGCATTGGCGAGGTCCGCGGCACTGGCCTGGGCGTTTGCCACCTCGCTCTGCACCTGGCGGCGGATCTTGCCCCAGAGATCGAGGCTCCAGGCGGCCTGGCCCGCGAACGTGCCGGTGGTGATGGGGCCGCTGGATGAGCCGCCGCCGCCCGTGCGCGTGGCGCTGCCGGTCAGGCCCAGCGTGGGGAAAAGGCTGCCCCGCGTTTCCTGCGCCAGCGCCACGGCCTGCTGATAGGCGTAGTAGTCGGCGGCCAGCGTGGCGTTGTTCACCGCCACCTGGGGTTCCAGCTTGTCCAGCACCGGATCTCCGAAGGCCAGCCACCACGCGCCTTTTGGCGCGGCATCGGCGGGCTGCGCCTTCACCCAGCCGGGCGCGGCCTTGTAGGCGCCAGGCAGGGCAAGCTGCGGCTTATGATAATTGGGCCCCACCATGCAGCCTGAAAGGCCCAGCAGGCCGACGAACGCGATGCGCCTCATGGCACCTCCACAATGCTACCTGAGCGCGGGGCGGCCTTATCGCGTCCGCCGCGCAGTTTCGTGCCAAGCCGCTCCAGCCACAGATACAAGACCGGCGTGGTGTATAATGTCAGCGCCTGGCTCACGAGCAGGCCGCCAATGATCGTCAGGCCCAGAGGCTGGCGCAGGCTGGCCCCCTGGCCGATGCCGATGGCCAGCGGCAACGCGCCCAGCATCGCCGCGAAGGTCGTCATCAGGATCGGCCGGAAGCGCAGGATGGCGGCGCGGAAGATCGCCTCCTCCGGCGCGACGCCCTCGCCGCGTTGCAAGGCCAGCGCGAAATCGATCATCAGGATGGCATTCTTCTTCACGATGCCGATCAGCAGGATCACGCCGATGAGGGCGATGATGGTCAGCGGCGTGTTCAGCATCAGCAGGAACAGCGTCGCCCCCACGCCCGCCGAGGGAATGGTGGAGAGAATGGTCAGCGGATGGATCGTGCTCTCATACAAAATCCCCAGCACGATATAGACCGCCGCCAGCGCCGCCAGGATCAAAAGCGGCTCCGAGGCGGAGGAGGATTTGAACGCCGCCGCCGTGCCGGCAAAGCTGCCCTTGATGGAGAGCGGCACGTCCAGATTGCTCATCGTTCTCTCGATCGCCGCCGCCGCCGTGCCCAGGGCCACGCCCTGCGGCAGGGAGAAAGAGATCGTCGCCGCGATCTGCCCGCCCTGGTGGTTGACGCTGATCGGCGTGGTGCCGGGCGCGATGGTGGTAAAGGCCGAAAGCGGCACCATCGTCTCCTGGTTGGTGCTGACCGCCGTGCCGGAGGAACTGCTCCTGCTGCCGGAGATCGAATTGATCGCGGCGTTGGTGGCACTGTCCAGCGCGATGGCGCTGGTCCGCGTGCTGGCGCTCGTCGTGCCGCTGGAAACCGCGCCGGCCGAGAGCTGGGTGGCGCTTGTGCCGCTTGCCTTGCCGCCCGAGGTGCTGACATAGATGCGCGCGAGATCCGCCGGCGTCCGCTGGTAACGGGGCGCGAACTCCATCACCACCTCATACTGGTTCAGCTCGTTATAGATGGTGGAAACGGTGCGCTGGCCAAAGGCATCGTACAGGGTCGCGTCGATCTGCTGCGGCGTCAGCCCAAAGCGCGAGGCCTGGGCACGGTCGATCCTGACGTCTGTCTCCAGCCCGCCGTTCTGCATGTCGGAATTCACATCCGCCAGCGTGCTGTCCTTTCGCAGCGCGGCGACGATCTTCGGCACCCATGCCTTCAGCGCCTCGGAATCATCGCTCACCAGGGTGTATTGATATTCGGCATTGCTCTGCCGCCCGCCTACGTGCAGATCCTGCGATGGCACCAGGAAGGTCTGTGCCCCGGCAATGCGCGCGAGCGGGCGGCGCAGCCTTGCCACCACCTGGGAGGCTGAGGCATCCCGCTCGCTCAGCGGCTTCAAGGTGACGAACAGAAAGGCAGAGTTGGTCGAGCGGCCGCCGGTGAAGCCTGATGCCGATTCCACGGCCTTGTCTTTCTGGATGATCGCTTCCGCCGCCGTCATTTTCGCCTGCATGGAGGCGAACGAGGTCGATTGATCCGCCTGCATATTGCCGATCAGCAGCCCATTATCCTGCTCCGGGAAAAACCCCTTCGGCACCGCCACGAAGAGCACCACGTTCAGCACGATGGTCAGCACGAACCCGATGCCGACGAGCCGCGCATGAGCGAGCGCCCAGCGCAGCGAGCGCTCATATGCAGCGCGCGATCTGTTAAACCCGTTTTCCATCGCATCCAGAAATCTGCGCGGCTTGCGCGAATCATGGGTTGGCGGGCGCAGCAGCAGCGCGCAGAGCATCGGCGTGGTGGTGAGCGAGACCAGCAGCGAGATCAGGATGGTGATGGAAAGCGTCTCGGCGAATTCCTTGAACAGCATGCCGAGCAGCCCCGGCATCAGCAGGATCGGCGCGAACACGGCGATGAGCGACAGGCTCATGGAGAGCACGGTGAAGCCCACCTCCGCGCCGCCGCGCAGCGCCGCATCCAGCGGGCTCATGCCATCCTCCAGATGGCGCATGGTGTTTTCGGTCACCACCACCGCGTCATCCACCACGAAGCCGGTGGCGACGGTCAGCGCCATCAGCGAAAGATTATCGATGGAAAACCCAAGCAGATACATCGGCCCGAACGTGCCGATGATGGAAACCGGCACGGCGAGCCCCGGGATGAGCGTGGCGCGCGGCGAGCGCAGGAAGATGAACACCACCGCCACCACCAGCAGCACGGCGATGAACAAGGTGCGCTCGGTATCATCCACCGCGGCGCGGATGGACTGGCTGCGGTCCATCGCCACGCCGATATGGATGGCCGGCGGCAGCGCCGCCTGCAAGGCCGGCAGCAGCGCCTTGATGGCATCCACGGTCCGGATGATGTTGGCGCCCGGCATGGCGTGGATGATCACCAGCACCGCGGACTTGCCGTTATAAAGCCCGGCATTCTGCGTGTTCTCGACGGAATCCGCGACATCCGCGACATCGGAGAGTTTCACCGCCTGACCGTTGCGATAGGCGATCACCAGGTCACGGTATTGCGCCGCCGTCTTGGCCTGGTCGTTGGTGTAGAGCTGATAGCGCGACGGCCCGACATCGAAATAGCCTTTGGGCGCGTTGGCGTTCGCCCCCGCCAGGGCGGCGCGCACATCCTCAAGCCCGATGCCGTATTTGGCGAGCGGCCCGGGCTGCAGCTCCACCCGCACGGCGGGCAAGGCCGAGCCGCCCAGCTCCACCTCGCCCACGCCGTTGATCTGCGAGAATTGCTGCTCCAGCACCGTATCGGCGGAATCATAGAGCTGGGCTGGCGTCAGGGTATCCGAGGTGAGCGCCAGGATCATGATCGGCGCATCGGCTGGATTGAACTTGTTATAGGTCGGGTTGGCACGCAACGAGGCCGGAAGATCCGCCCGCGCCGCCTGGATCGCCGCCTCCACATCGCGCGAGGCGCCATTGAGGTCGCGGTCCAGCCCGAATTGCAGCACAACGCGCGTGGTGCCGAGGCTCGATTGCGAGGTCATCTCCGTCACATCGGCGATGGCGCCGAGATGACGCTCCAGCGGCCCCGCCACGGTGGAGGCCATGGTGTCCGGGCTCGCACCCGCCATGTTCGCCATCACCTGGATGGTGGGGAAAGCGATCGGTGGCAACGGCGCCACCGGCATGCGGGTAAAGGCCAGCATGCCCGAGAGCGCGATGCCGATGGTCAGCAGAATGGTCGCGACCGGCCTGCGAACGAAGATCGCAGGAATATTCACGCGCTTTGCCCGCGCAGGCGTTTGGCCAGCGCATCGAAGGCCAGATAGATCACCGGCGTGGTGAACAATGTCAGCACCTGGCTGACCAGCAGCCCGCCGACGATGGCGATGCCCAGAGGGGCGCGCAGCTCGGAGCCCATGCCGCCGCCGAAGATCAGCGGCAGCCCGGCGAGCATGGCTGCCAGCGTGGTCATCAAAATAGGCCGGAAGCGCAGAATGGCGGCCTCGTAGATCGCCTCGCGCGGAGGCTTGCCCTCGCCGCGTTCGGCCTGCAACGCGAAATCGATCATCATGATCGCATTCTTCTTCACGATGCCGATGAGCAGCACGATGCCGATGATGCCGATCACTCCAAGCCCATCACCCGCCAGCCACAAAAACACCAGCGCGCCGATGCCCGCCGACGGCAGGGTGGAGAGGATCGTGACCGGATGCACGAAGCTCTCATAAAGCACGCCCAGCACGATATAGACGGCGATGATCGCGGCGATGAGCAGATACACCTCGTTGGAGAGCGAGCTCTGGAACTGCGCCGCCGCGCCCTGGAAGGAGGTCTGCATCGCGGCTGGCAGGTTCACGGATTTTTCCGCCTGCTCGATCGCGTTCACCGCCTGCCCCAGCGATACCCCTTGCGCAAGATTGAAGGAGATGGTGGTGGCGGGAAACTGGCCGAGATGCTGGATGACCAGAGGCGCCTTCTGCACCGTAAAGGTGGCGATGGCCGATAGCGGCACCTGCCCGCCGGACGATGAAGAGGATGGGAGATAGATATTCCCGAGAGACGCGACGGAATTCATCCGCTCAGCCGAAACCCCCATGATCACCCGGAACTGGTTGCTCTGGGTAAAGATGGTGGAGATGATGCGCTGGCCGAACGCGTCATAGAGCTCATTATCCACCGTGGCGGGGGTAATGCCGTAGCGCGCCGCGGTGGAGCGGTCGATATCGATATACACGGAGTCGCCCGAAGCCTGCAGGCCGCTCGCTACATCGGTGATCTCAGGCAGGGCCTGAAGCTTTTCCATCAGCTTCGGCACATAGGTGGCGAAATCAGCCGAATTCGGATCCTCCAGCACGAACTGGTACTGGGTGGGGGCGATTATGGTGTCCAGCGTCAGGCTCTGCACCGGCTGCAGGAAGAGCGAGATGCCGGGAACATCCGCGACATCCTTGTTCAGCCGGGGAATGATCCGCGCGGCGCTCAGGCGGCGTTCTGATTTCGGCTTCAGATTGATCAGGAACCGCCCCTGGTTCAGCGTGGTGTTGCTGCCATCCACGCCGATATAGGAGGACAGGCTGACCACATCCGGGTCTTGCAAAATCGCGTCGGCAAGCTGCTGCTGGTGCTGCGCCATCGCGGCGTAGGAGGTGCTCTGCGCCCCCTGGCTGATGCCTTGGATCACCCCGGTATCCTGCACCGGAAAGAAGCCTTTCGGGATATAGACGTAGAGCAGGCCGGTGAGAATCACGGTGGCAACGGCCACGCCCAGCGTCAGGCGCCCATGCTCCAGCACCCAGGTCAGCCCACGTCCATAGGCCTGTATCACGCGCTTGAAACGCTCATCCGCCCAGTGCGCGATACGCCCCGGATGTTCCTCCGCCGCCGGGTGCAGAATGCGCGAGCAGAGCATCGGCACCAGGGTCAGCGAGACCACGGCGGAAATCACGATCGTCACCGCCAGCGTCACCGCAAATTCGGAGAAGAGCCGCCCCACCACATCGCCCATGAAGAGCAGCGGAATCAGCACCGCGATGAGCGAGACGGTCAGCGAGATGATGGTGAAGCCCATCTGCCCCGCGCCCTTCAGCGCCGCCTGCATCGGGGTTTCACCCATCTCCAGATAGCGGGCGATGTTCTCGATCATCACGATGGAATCATCCACCACGAACCCGGTCGCCACGATCAGCGCCATCAATGAGAGATTATCGATGGAATATCCGCACAGATACATGAAGGCGAGCGTGCCGATGAGCGAAACCGGCACCGAGATGCTCGGAATGATGGTGGCGCGCAGGCTGCCCAAAAACAGATAAATCACCGCCACGACAAGGAGGATACTAAGCAGCAGCTCGAACTCCGCATCGCGCACCGAGGCGCGGATGGAGGTCGTGCCGTCGCTCATCACCGCGATCTGCATCGCCGCCGGCAGGCCGGTGGTGAGCATGGGCAGCTCCTTCTTGATGGCATTGACGGTCTCGATGACATTCGCGTTGGGTTGGCGCTGGATGTTCAGGATGATCGCGGGCGTGCGGTTGGCCCAGGCGCCCAGCTCGGCATTCTCCGGCGCGGAAACGACCTTCGCCACATCCTTCAGGAAGACCGGCGTGCCATCCTTATAAGCAATGACAAGGTTTTCGTATTGCGCGGGATCGGTGATCTGGTCGTTGTCATTGATCGTATAATTCTGCACTGGGCCGGAGAAGCTGCCCTTCGGCGAATTCACGTTGAGATTGCTTACATCGGTACGGATATTATCGATCGAGATGCCGTAGGAGGCGAGCGCCTGCGGGTTCACCTCAACCCGGATGGCAGGCTGGTTGCCACCCGAGACTGACACCAGACCCACGCCCGGGATTTCCGAAATCTTCGAGGCCAGACGCGAATTCACGATACTCTCGACATCGGTGAGATTCATCGTCTTGGAAGTGATGGCCAGCGTCATGATCGGCGCGTCGGCCGGGTTCACCTTGGCATAGATCGGCGGCGCGGGAAGATCAGCCGGCAGCAGATTCCCCGCCGCGTTGATGGCCGCCTGCACCTCCTGCTCCGCCACATCAAGGTTGAGCGAAAGATCAAACTGCAGCGTGATGACCGATGCGCCCGCCGAGCTTTGGCTGGACATCTGGCTGAGCCCCGCCATCTCGCCGAGCTGGCGTTCCAGCGGCGCGGTAACGGAGGTGGTCATCACATCCGGCGAGGCGCCAGGATAGAAGGTCTGCACCTCGATGGTGGGGTAATTCACATCCGGCAGCGCCGAAACCGGCAGATACTGGAATGCCACGAGCCCGACCAGCACGAACGCGATCATCAAAAGCGATGTCGCGACCGGCCGGAGAATGAATAGCCGCGAGGGATTCACTGGCCAGCCGTGCCGTTGCCGCCCTGCTGATGATGGCGTCTTTTCCCACTCTTGCCGCGGGCGGGCGCCTGCGTGGTACTGGCCACGGGTGTCACGCTCTCCGCCGTGCCGTCGGTGGTCACCGTCTCCAAGCCTGAAACCGTGACCTGGCTGCCTTCGGTCAGGCGGTCCACGCCATCCACCACCACCTCGTCACCCGGCTTCAGCCCCTTGGTGATCACGGTGTTCACCCCATCCGTCGGGCCCGTCGTCACCAGCTGCACTTTTACCGTGCTGTCGGGCTGCACAACGTAAACATAAGTCCCAGGGGCGCCGTCCTGCACGGCGGGGCTGGGCACCAAGGTCGCGTTCTCAAGTGTTTTTACCAGCAGATGCACATTCACGAACTGGTTGGGAAACAGCATATTGTCGGTATTGGAAAAATCCGCGCGCAGCTTCACCATGCCGGTGGAGGTGTTCACCTGGTTATCGACGGCGGCGAGCGTGCCGTCCTCCAGCTTGGTCACGTCATCGCTGGCATAGGCGCTGGCGGCGAGCGTGGCGCCCTGCTCAAGCTGCTCCAGCACAGGCGCGAGGTCCTGCTGGGCCACGGAAAAAATCACTGTTGTCGGGCTGGTGGTGGTGACCACCGCGATCCCCGTGGAACTGCCGGAGGTGACATAATTGCCCACATCCACCAGCCTCAAGCCGACACGCCCCGCCACCGGCGAGGTGATATGGCAATAGACGAGGTCGAGCTTGGCGCTGTCGATATTCGCCTGGTCGGATTTCACCGCCGCCTCATCCTGGTCGGCGGTGTATTGCTGGTCGGAAACGATCTGGGCGGAAATGCTGTCCTGCGCCGCCAGCTTCTGATAGCGCGCAAGGTCTGAGCGCGCCTGGGCCAGGCTGGCCTGGTCCTTGGCCAAGGCCGCCTGATATTGCGCAAGCTGGATCTGGTAGGGCCGCGGGTCGATCTGCACCAGAAACTGGCCCTGCTGCACCACCTGCCCCTCGGTAAAGCCGACCTGGGTGATATAGCCGCTGATCTGCGGCAGCACGGTCACCGTGGCGAGCGGCGTGACGGTGCCCAGCTCATCCAGCGTCACCTTCATCGGGCCGCTCACGGCCTTGGCCACACCCACCGCTTGCGGGGCCGGACCACCGAAACCATGTTTCGGCCCTGAATGACGCCACCAGATGAACGCCACCGCCAGCACCACGAGTCCAGCGATGATCCAGCGGCCCTTGCCGCCCTTTTCCCGCACCCCAGCTTCCGCCACGCAAGCCCACTCCCGTCTCTTACATCGAGGAAGCTATAATGATCCTGACGCATTTTGTCCCCGCGCCAGGCCTAACGGGAGCATGACAAATCGTAACCGGGGGGGGATCAGGGGAGTGAGGTCACATCCGCGCCGGGCATCGGCAACCCGGCCAGCCATGGCACGACCGCGAACAGACCGGTAAGGGCGAGGCTGGCCGCCAGCATCAGCAAGGCGCGCCAGATATTGAGCTGCAACCCGGATTTGAACACGAACCAGCGGTTCCAGAGCAGATAGAGCCCGATGAGCCCCAGCACCACCAACTCCGCGCGCGCGAGCGGCAGGCCGAACTGCACGACAACCGACCCCAGCAGCGCCGCCACCAGAATGGCGGGCAGCACCAGCCAGAAGCACCAGTTGAGCGACGTGGCCGTGCGCAGCCAAAGCGTCTGCTTGCCGAACAGCCGGGCGAACTCATACGTCACCACAGGCAAGGCCAACACCGCGCAAAGCCGGGAGAGCAGGCCGATGAGTGCCGTCTTCCAATCGCCGCTGACCGCGGTGATGAAGGCGCCGACCAGCGGAAAGGCGATGAGCGGCGCCAGCGAGGCGGAAAAAGCCTCCGGTGTGCCGGAGAATTCCTCGATTCCCTTGGCATTGCCGCGTGCCAGCTTGATGAGGCCTTGCAGGATCATCGGCAGAATTCCCGGATCAGGGCGGCATAGATATCGGCAAGCTGGGCCAGCTCCGCCACCGGTACGGCCTCATCCACCTTGTGCATGCTTGTTCCCACCAGCCCAAACTCCGCAACCGGACAATAACGGGCGATAAACCGTGCATCCGATGTGCCGCCGCCGGTGTTGCGCTCAGGCTCAAAGCCCGTCACGGATTCAATCGCCCGCACCAGCGCTCCGGTTTCATCACCCGGCTGAGTCAGGAAGGATTCGCCCGAGACCTTCACCGCCAGCGTGGCATCCGGCGCATGGCGGGCCAGCACATCCTTCACCCAGGCTGTCAGCGAGGCGCCGCTATGCAGGTCGTTGAAGCGGATATTCAATTTCGCCACAGCCTCGCCGGGGATCACATTCGTCACCTTGTTGCCGACATCCACGCTGGTAATCTGCAAAGATGAAGGCTCGAAGAATTCGGAGCCGTCATCCAGCTTCTTTTCCACCAGCTCGGCCAGCACCGGCACCAGCTTATGCACGGCATTCTGCGCCAGATGCGGATAGGCGGCATGGCCCTGGCGCCCCGGCATGGTGATGACGGCATTCAGGCTGCCGCGCCGCCCCACCTTCACCACATCACCCAGCCGGGCCTTGCTGGTCGGCTCGCCCACCACGCAGAAATCCGGAATTTTGCGTGCCTCCTGCATCCATTCCAGAACGCGCACGGTGCCGTCCACCGCCTCGCCTTCCTCATCGCCGGTAATCAGCAGGGAGACATGGCCCGGCACCCGGGCAGCGGCCGCGACGAAGGCGGCGATGCCGCCCTTCATGTCCACCGCCCCGCGCCCATAGAGCACGCCATCCTGCTCCTCCCCCGCGAAGGGGCCGTGGGACCAGCCCTCGCCGGGCGGCACCACATCCGTATGGCCAGCAAAGCAGAGATGCCGCCCGGGGCCTTTGCGTTCGGCGAAGAAATTCTCGATCTCGCCGAATTTCAGCCGCGTGACCTCAAATCCCAGCCCTTCAAGCGCCGCGATGAGCACAGCCTGCGCCCCGCCATCCGCCGGTGTGACCGACGGACAGCGAAGCAGATCCCGCAGCAGGGCCGGAGCGGAAATCACGCGCGCAGCAACTCGTTGATGGAGGTCTTGGAGCGTGTCTGCGCGTCCACGCGCTTGACGATCACCGCGCAGGCCAGGCTGGGGGACGTCGGCGTCTTGCCCGGCAATGTGCCCGGCACCACCACGGAATAAGGCGGCACCTTGCCATAGAAAATCTCGCCGGTCTCACGGTCGACGATCTTGGTGGAGGCCCCCAGGAACACGCCCATGGAGATCACCGCGCCGGTGCCAACGATGACACCTTCAGCCACTTCCGAGCGCGCGCCGATGAAGCAATCATCCTCGATGATCACCGGATTCGCCTGCAGCGGCTCCAGCACGCCGCCAATGCCCACGCCGCCGGAGATATGGCAGTTCTTGCCGATCTGCGCGCAGGAGCCGACGGTGGACCAGGTGTCGATCATGGTGTTCTCGCCCACATAGGCGCCGACATTGGTGAAGCTGGGCATCAGCACCACGCCGGGCGCGATGAAGGCCGAGCGGCGCACCACCGCACCGGGCACCACGCGGATGCCGGCATCGGCAAAGTGATTATCGTCCCAACCGGCGAACTTCACCGCCACCTTGTCGAACACCGGGGCGCCGCCGGGCCCCTCCATGATCTGGTTGGGATAGAGCCGGAAGGAGAGCAGCACCGCCTGCTTGAGCCACTGGTTCACCACCCAGCCCTGCGCACCCGGCTCCGCCACGCGGGCCTTGCCGGCGTCCAGCAGCTCCAGCGCCGCCTCAACGGCATCGCGCACCTCGCCCTTGGTGGCGGGCGAAATCCCGGCGCGGTTTTCCCAGGCGGCCTCAATGGCGGCTTTCAGTTCGGTGCTCATGTCGTCTATCCTCAAAAATATGCGGCGGACCATGCGAAAGGCCCGCCGTCAATGTCAACGCAATTGCCCGCCTCTTAGCGTCAGGCGGCGGCGATCTTCTCCAACCCGCCCATGTAAGACCGCAGCACGTCTGGCACGGTGATGGTGCCATCCTCGTTCTGGTAATTCTCCATCACCGCGATCACCGCGCGCCCCACCGCCACGCCGGAGCCGTTCAGCGTATGCACGAAATCGGGTTTCTGCTCCCCCGCGCGGTAGCGGGCATTCATCCGCCGCGCCTGGAAGGCGAGCATGTTGGAACAGGAGGAAATCTCACGGTACGTCCCCTGCCCCGGCATCCAGACTTCGAGATCGTATGTCTTGGCGGCGGAGAAGCCGGTATCGCCTGAGCAAAGCAGCATGCGCCGGTAGGGCAGCTCAAGGCGCTCGAGAATCGTCTCAGCGGCGCGGGTCATGCGCTCGTGTTCTTCCCAGGACTGCTCAGGCGTGGTGACGGAGACCAGCTCCACCTTATAGAATTGGTGCTGACGCAGCATGCCGCGCACATCCCGCCCGGCGGAGCCCGCCTCGGAACGAAAGCACGGCGACAGGGCCGCCATGCGGATCGGCAGTTGCGCGGCGGGCAGAATCTCGCTTGCCACCAGATTGGTCAGCGAGACCTCGGCGGTGGGGATCAGCCAGCGCCCATCGGTGGTGGCGAACAGATCCTCGGCGAATTTCGGCAATTGCCCGGTGCCGAACATGGCGGCGTCATTCACCAGCAGCGGCACGATGGTCTCGGTATAGCCGTGCTCGCTGGTGTGGGTATCCAGCATGAACTGCCCCAGCGCGCGCTCCAGCCGCGCCAGCGCGCCCTTCAGCACGGTGAAGCGCGACCCGGCGATCTTCGCGGCGTTGGAAAAATCCATCAGCCCCAGCTTTTCGCCCAGCTCGAAATGCTCCTGCGGCGTGAAGGCGAAATTGCGCGGCGCGCCGAACTGCTTCTCCAGCTTGTTCTCGGCCTCGTCCTTGCCTTCCGGCACGGCGATGTCGATCAGGTTCGGGATTTTGGCCAGCATCTCACGCAGCAGCCCGTCCAGGCGCGGGGCCTCGGCGTCAAGCGCTTCCATCTTGGCGCGCAGGGCCGCACCTTCGGCCTCCAGCGCGGCGGTGTCGGATTTATTGCGCTTCGCCTCGCCAATCTTCTTGGCCAAGGCGTTGCGCTCCGCCTGCAATTCCTGCTGCTTGGCCAGCGCGGCGCGGCGCTGTTCGTCCAGCTCCAGCAATTCTGGCGACAGCGGCATAATGCCCCGGCGGGCGAGGCCCGCATCAAAGCCAGCGGCATCCTCGCGGATCATCTTGATGTCATGCATGTTCGGAGTCTTTTGCTTCTTCGGTTTCGTCTTTGCTGTCGTCCGCAGCCTCATCCTCCAATTTCGGCTCGACCATTTTTACGAAAAACAGCGAGATTTCGAACAGGAAGATCAGCAGCCCGGCCATGATGCACTGGCTCGGCACGTCCGGCGGGGCCATCACCGCCGCCAGCACGAAGCAGCCGACATAGGCATAGCGCCGGTACTTCTTTAACGCCGCATAGGAGACGATGCCCACCTTGCCCAGCAGCGTCAGCAGCACCGGCAGCTCGAAGCTGAGCCCGAAGGCGAAGATCAGCTTCATCACGACGTTCAGATAGTCGGACACCCGCGCCATCAGCGAGATATCCACCCCGCCCGTGCTTTGCTGGAAGGAGAGGAAAAATTTCCACGCCACCGGGAAGAACACATAATAAGCCAGCGCCCCGCCCGCGAAGAACAAGATGGGCGTGGCGATCAGAAAGGGCAGCAAGGCCCGCTGCTCGCGCTTATAGAGCCCCGGCGCCACGAACAGCCAGATCTGCGCGGCCACGACGGGGAAGGAGATGAACGCCGCCGCGAACACCGCCACCTTCACATACGTAAAGAACGCCTCATAGAGCGCGGTATAGATCAGCTCAGGCTTCTCGCCCCTGGCCTCCAGCGCGTGCGCCAGCGGGGCGGCCAGGAATTCGTAGATCCTCGGGGCGAAATGGTAGCAGACCAGGAAGCAGATGAGGAACGCGGCGGCCGACCAGATCAGCCGGCGGCGCAGCTCCGCCAGATGCTCCAGCAGCGGCATTTCCTTGTCGTCGATCTGATCGTCATCGGCGGCCATGCGTTAAAAACCCCAGCGCCTGGTGCCAGGCGGAATAAAAGCGGGAACCGGCGCCTTGCGCGCGGCATCGGGCGGGATCACGGCGGGGGCGTCCGGCGGGGGCTCCTCCACCGGTGCGGGCGGCTTATAGGGCATGGCGGCAGCGGCAACGCCGTCATTCACGTCCTTCACGGTGGCGCGCAGCTTGCCGTCCGGGTCCAGCGTAGTCTCGGCGGCGGAGCGGAAATCAAAGCGCCGGAGCTTGTCGATCTCTCCCTTCACGTCGGAGAGATTCGCCTCGCGCATCATCTCATCGACATGGCCCTGGAATTCCGCCGCCATGCCCCGCGCCTTCTTGATCAGCCCGGTGACGGTACGAATAGCGACAGGCAAATCCTTTGGCCCGATGGCAATGAGCGCCACCGCCATGATCAGCCCGATCTCACCCCATGATAATCCAAACATCGCGCAGGCTTGCTAGCAGGCCGTCACGCGGATGGCAAAGACGCGGCGATACGCATCAGCGCCGCATCCTTCACCCCGAGTTGGCGCAGATGCGCCACCGTATTGTCGAAATATTCCCGGCAGGAGCCAAGATCGCCCCGCCCGGTGGCGATCAGCGCCGCCGTCTGCTCGATGCTGAGCTCCCTTATATATCGCGGATGGGTGGGGTTGATGACGAAGGTGACGGCGCGCACCCGCGCGCCCCCCGCCTCCAGCCCGACCCAGCGGGCATTATAGGCGCCGCCATACATCTCGCGCTGCCAGACCAGCCCCAGCTCATGCCTGATTTTTTTGGCCTCGATCCTGAAGGCCACGCCCCGGCAGGCGCCGCCCTTGTCCAGCGCCAGCATCAACCCCGGCGTTTCCGGCGTGCCGCGCCCCATATACATTTTCAAGCAGAAGCGCCGGTGCCAGCCGCGCAGCAGGGCGCAGCTTTTCGCCTCATAATCGAAGGCCGGGTTCCAAATTAGCGAGCCATAGCCGAACACCCAGAGATCTTCACCCGCTGGATGATCCGCCAGAATGTCCTCGAACAACGCCGCCATTTCGGCGTCGCTGCGCCAGCGCATCTCCGGATGGGCCTTGGCATATTCACGCTGCCTTGCGCGCAGCGTGCCATCCATCAGCGTCTCGCGGGTGATGCGCAGCTGGCTCATCCTGGCTTACCCTCCTCTGCCGCAGGCGGCGCCAGCGCTTCGGAGCCGGGCCCGGCGGGCGGCTGGGCCTGCGGCGGCCGCACGGCAAGCGCCGGACCGGCGGGGTCGATCAGCAAATCCTCGCGTTTGGGAAGTTCGCGCAGGTCATTCAGCCCGAACTGCGCCAGGAAGGCCGGGGTGGTGCCCCAGAGTGTGGGGCGGCCTGGAGTCTCCTTGCGGCCCTTGGGCGTGACCAGACCGTTTTCCAGCAGCAAATCCAGCGTGTTCTGGGACAGCGCCGCGCCGCGGATCTCCTCGATCTCGGTGCGCGTCACCGGCTGGTGATAGGCGATGATGGCAAGGCTTTCCATCGCCACGCGCGGCAGGCGGCGCGGCAGCTCCACCACCTTGCGCAAAGCGGGGGCAAGATCCGGCGCGGTGCGGAACTGCCAGCCCCCGCCGACGGTGACGATATTCACCCCCCGCGTCTCATAGGCCTGCGTCAACGCCGCCATCACCGAATCCACATCCGCATCCTCCGGCAGCAGATTGGTGAGTACGCGCGCCGTCACCGGCTGGGTGGCCGCAAAAATCGCCGCTTCGGCCAGGCGCATTGCCGGAGTGAACTCGTCAGCCGTCAAATCCGTCGCTCTCCTTTGTCTGCCGCATCAGAATCGGCCCGAATTTCTCTTCCTGGCGTAAATCTAGCTGCCCATGCTTGGCCATTTCCAGCCCCGCGATGAGTGTTGAGGAGATGGCAGCACGGCGCGGAACGCCTTCCTCCAGCCCTTCGGGCAGAAATTGCTCCAGGCTGGCCCAGTCCGGCAATGAGCCGAGCAGCCTGCCCACGCGCTGCAACGCGTCCTGCACCGAGAAATAGACCATCGGCTTGGGGCGATAGCGCAGCTTGGCCCCCGCCCGGCGCCGCGCCGCCAGATAGGCCGAGAGCAGCCCGGCCATTTCCAGCTTCAGGCGTGAGCGGTCCAGCTCCGTCAGCTCCTCGGGGATGCCGCGTTCGAACACATCCCATCCGAGCTGCGGGCGCTGCCCCATCCAGGCGGCGGCCTGGCGCATGGCCTGGAGATCCATGAGACGCGCCTGCAAAATCTCAGCGGCGGTCTCGGCATCCTCCGGCTCGCCGAGCTGGGGCACAAGCAGGCGCGATTTCAGCCAGGTCAGCCAGGCCGCCATCACCAGCCAGTCCGCCGCCAGCTCCAGCCGCACGCGCCGCGCGCCCTCGATCACGGCCAGGAACTGCTCAACCAGGTGCAGGATGGAGATCTTGGCAAGGTCCACCTTCTGCGTGCGGGCAAGCTCCAGCAGCAGGTCCAGGGGGCCCTCGAACCCCTCCAGCTTCAGAACAAGAGCTTCAGCTTCCAAGGCCATTCCCCGTGAGTGCCAGCACCAAACGCTCCGCCGCCGGCAGGAGGAGCCCCATCACCTCGCGGAACGGGTCGAACTGAATGCCAAATTGCGCCAGCGTCAGCGGCAACACGAACAATATCAGCAGCACCGCCACAATGCCGATCTTCTCCGCCTGCGCCAGCTTGATGGCGAGCGGCAGCGGCAGCACGCCCACCGCGATGCGCCCGCCATCCATGGGCGGCAGCGGGATCAGGTTGAACAGCGCAAGCACCAGATTGATCTGGATGAAATAGCCCAGGAAATCCAATGACTGGATCGACTGCATCGCCACCGCCGCATGCATGGCCAAGCCCCCCGCCAGGGCCAGGATGAAATTCATCATCGGCCCCGCGACCGCGACAATCGCCATCAGCCGGCGCGGGTTGCGATAGGCGCCGATATGCAGATTGACCGGATTGACCGGAACCGGCTTCGCCCAGCCATAAAGAAAGGCGACCCGCCCCAGCGTGGCAATCTGCCCCACTGCCAGAACCAGCGGCACGACGATGCTGCCGGTTTTGTCGATATGCTTGAAGGGGTTGAGCGTCAGCCGCCCGGCCCAGCGCGCCGTGAAATCTCCCAGCCAATAGGCGACCACGCCATGCGCCAGCTCATGCATGATGATGGCAATCGCCAGAGCGAGGATGATGAGCAGGACATGCACGTGCTACAGCGCCTCCAGCACGGCGCGGTTGCCCTCGAAATCACCGGGGCAATAAAGCGCGATGTCGCACCCTGCCGCCAGGGCGCGGGTGGCGCGCTCGGCCGGGGCGCCCGAAAGCGCGCCCATGGCGAGATCGTCGGAAACCAGGATGCCCTTGAAGCCGATCCGTTCCCGGATGAGGTTCTGGATGATGATCGGCGACAAAGTACCTGGATTTACGGGATCATATTGCTCGTAAACCACATGCGCCGTCATCGCCCAGGGCAGGTTCCGGTTGGCGATGAAGGGGGCCAGATCATCCTCCGTCAGCGCCGGCACGCGCGGCAGGGAGATGTGGGAATCCACCAGCGCCCTGCCATGGCCGGGCAGATGCTTCATCACCGGAATCACCCCTTCCGCGATGATTCCACGGGCAATTTCCCCGCCCAGCCGCGCCACCGTGGCGGCATCGCCGGTAATGGCGCGGTCCCCCACCACGTCGGACGCGCCGGGGATCCGGATATCCAGCACCGGAGCGGCGGTGCAGGTGAAGCCCGCCTCGCGGACCATGGCGCCCAGGGCCCGTCCGTGCGCGAAGGCGTCCTCTGCCGTGCAGAGCGATCCCGCGGCTGGCAGGGCAGGCCAATGCGGGGGCTTCAAGCGCGCGACGCGCCCGCCCTCCTGATCCACCATCAACACCGCACCCGGTGGCAAGGTTTCCTTCAGCTCCGCCGTAAGGTCAGAGAGTTGAGGTTTATCCTTAATGTTCCGCGCGAATAAAATAACCCCGCGCGGCTGATGCTCGCGGAACAGATCACGCTCTTGCGCCGTCAGGGACGGGCCGGAAATACCGAGAATTGCAGATTTCAAAATGCCGCCACGGCACAGGCCGCGCCCTTGGAGGTGAGTGAATCGCAGAAGGATTTGGCGGCGTCGGCCGAGGCAAAGCCGCCAATGCGCAGGCGCCAGACGCTCTGGCCATTGACGATGGCCGGGATGATCTCCGGCTGGCGTCCCTTCAGAAGGTCGGGGAATTTCTGCTCCAGCTGACCCCAAACGGTCAGCACGCCATCCTCGCTGCGCGTCGCGGCGAGTTGAACGACGGACAGGCCCTCCGCCTGAGCGGCGCTGGTCGCGGTCGAGCCCGGCCTTGGGGTTTGGGAGGCGGCGGGGGTGACGCTTTGCGGTGTATCCGTGGCGGAGGGCGTGGCGCTGGCGGTTTGCTGCGGCGCGGGCTGGGCTGGCTGCCCCGCAACCGGAGCGCCCTGCCCGGCTGGCTGGGCCTGCGCCTGCCCCTGCGCTGTGGGCGCAGGCTGGTTCAGACCCGCTGCCTGATCCAGCGCCGCGATGTCCGGCGCCTGGCCGGCCGGGGCCAGATGCGGCGTGCCATCATCGTTCATCTCACCGGACATGATGGGGATATCGGCACCAGGGACCACCAGCCCGCCAGGGTCCGCCGGCACCACGCGCAGCGGCGTGTCAGGCGGGCTGACAACTGGCGGCGGGCCGAACGTGTAAGGATGAATCCCGCTCCAGATCCAGGCGACGACGATGACGATGATCGAGACACCGCCCGCCGCGATGGCCATGCGCTGGATCGCCGGGTCCAGCCGCTGCCCCTGGGCGCGGTGTGGACGGTACAGGAAATCATCATCCTCGCCGCTCAAAATCCTACCTCATCTCCTCAACCGGCTTGACCCCCAGCACGGCGAGGCCCGAGCGAAGCACGATGGCGGTGGCCGCCACAAGCCCAATGCGCGCCATGGTTTCCTCAGGCTTGTCCTCCTGCAGGAAGCGCAGGCTCGTATTATCGCGCCCGGCATTCCAGAGGGCGTGGAAATCCGAGGCAAGATCGTAGAGGAAGAAGGCGACCCGGTGCGGCTCACGCGCCTCGGCGGCCTGCTCAACGAGGCGCGGCCAGGTGATGAGGCGGCGGATCATCGCCATCTCCTCCGGTGCCGTGAGGGAGGAGAAATCCGCCTCGGCCGAGGGGGAAGATGCGGCGCGCAGCACGGAGCGGCAGCGGGCATGGGCATATTGCACGTAGAAAACCGGGTTCTCGCGTGTCTGCGCCACGGCGGCATTGAGGTCGAAATCCATCTGCGCGTCAGCTTTGCGCATCAGCATCAGGAAGCGCACGGCATCCGGGCCGACCTCATCGATCAGGTCCCGCAGCTCGACAAAGGTGCCCGCGCGCTTGGACATCTTGACCGGCTCGCCGTCTTTCATGACCTTCACGATCTGGCAGAGCACGATGTCCAGCCGGGCTTTCTCATGGCCCGCAAGCGCCTTCACCGCCGCCTGCATGCGCTTGACATAGCCGCCATGGTCGGCGCCCCAGACGTCGATCATCTCCAGGAAGCCGCGCGAGACCTTGTCGGCGTGATAGGCGATGTCGTTGGCGAAATAGGTGTAGGAGCCGTCTGACTTGGCAATGGGGCGGTCCACGTCGTCGCCAAACTCTGTGGCGCGGAACAGCTCCTGCTCGCGCGGTTCCCAATCATCGGGGGTTTTGCCCTTGGGGGGCTCCAGAATGCCGCGATAGATCAGCCCCTGGTCACGCAGGCGCTGCAGGCCGCGCTCCACGCCGCCATTCTCGACCAAGGCACGCTCGGAGGAGAACACGTCTTGCTTCACGCCAAGGGCGGCGAGGTCTTCGCGGATCATGTCCATCATCCGGCCAACGGCGAAATCCCGGAACAGATCCAGCCAGTTGGCTTCCGGCGTTTCGGCATATTCATCGCCATATGTTTCGGCCAGGGCCGCGCCGATGGGGATGAGATAGGCGCCGCCATATTGCATGCCGCCGGGCACGGTCTCGATATAGGCTTCCGGGGAGAGCTTCAGCGCCTCCAGGTAGCGGACATAGACCGAGCGGGCGAGGGCCTGAACCTGTGCCCCGGCATCGTTGATGTAATATTCCTTGGTGACGTCATACCCCGCCTTGGCCAGCAGGTTGGAGAGCGCATCGCCCACCACGGCGCCCCGGCAATGGCCAACATGCAGCGGCCCGGTGGGGTTGGCGGAGACGTATTCCACGTTGATTTTTCTGCTCCGCGCCCTGCCCTGGCCATACGCCTCGGCGGCGTTGAGGATGACCGGGAGCTGCGCCAACAGCAAAGCGGGCGAGAGGGTGAGGTTGACAAAGCCCGGCCCCGCCGCCTCGGCCTTGGCGATGCCAGGATGGGCGGAGAGCGTTTCCACCAGGCCGGCAGCCAGCTCACGCGGGTTTTTGCCCGCCGGTTTGGCGGCGATCATGGCGGCATTTGTCGCCATGTCCCCATGGGCCGCGTCCTTGGTCGGCGTGACCTCAACCCGGGCCAGGATTTCCGGCGCCAGGCCGGGGGCCAGGGTTTCGAGGGCGGTCAGAACCTCGCCGCGCAGGGCGGCAAACAGATTTTCGTCTTGCATCTTGTCTCTCAAGCGGGGACGGCGGGATCCGTCAAACGGGAAAATTCGTCCAGGGCGTAACGGTCGGTCATGCCGGCCACATAGTCGCGCACCGTGGCGGCGGCCTGCATGGTCTCGCCCTTGCCGGCGCGCGCGCGCCAGTCATCGGGCAGCAGATCCGGGCGTTTCAGCAGCAGGCTGCCCAGGGTGCGGGTGACGTTCATGCATTTGTAGTTCATGCGGTTGAGCTTCCAATGCCGGTACATCCGCGCCATCAGGAAGCGCTTCAGCTCGATATTGGCCACGCGGAGCTCCTCCGAGAAGCCGATGACCGGGCCGGGGGCGGCGCGGATATCCTCGGCCGATTGCGGGGCCAGGGCTTGCAGGCGGCGGCCGCTTTCGGCCAGGGCGTCATGCACCAGGCAGTTGATGACCCGCCGGCTCAGCTCCGCGCGGATGCGGTGGGGCTGGTCCGTGAGTTTGCGGGCCTCGCGCAGCAAATCGCCGATGACCGGGAGGGGCAGGATATCCTCGAAGCTGAACAGCCCGGCGCGCAGGCCATCATCGAGGTCATGGGTGTTGTAGGCGATATCGTCCGAGAAGGCGGCGATTTGCGCCTCGGCGGAGGTCTGGCGGGTGAGGTCCAGAGGGGTTCCGGCGTCAAAGGCGGCGATGGTCGGGGGCGGGTTTTTCAGGGGGCCGTTATGCTTGGCGAGCCCCTCCAGGGTTTCCCAGGTCAGGTTCAGGCCATCGAACGCCGCGTAGCGCTGTTCGAGCTGGGTGACGACGCGAAAACTCTGGTCGTTATGATCGAAGCCGCCGAAATCCTTCAGCGCCTCGTCCAGCCCCTTTTCCCCGGCATGGCCGAAAGGCGGGTGGCCGAGGTCGTGGGCCAGTGACAGGCATTCGGTCAGGTCTTCATCCAGAGCCAGGGCGCGGGCGATGGCGCGGGCGATCTGCGCCACCTCCAGGCTGTGGGTGAGCCGGGTGCGGTAGAAATCGCCCTCGCGGTTGATGAAGACCTGGGTTTTATATTGCAGCTTGCGGAAGGCCGAGCAGTGGACCACGCGGTCGCGGTCGCGCTGATAGGGGCTGCGTTCATCAGAGCGCATCTGCTCGTGAACGCGCCCGCGCGACTCCTGCTGCTGCACGGCATAAGGGGCTTTCATCATGGGCAGGGCTTTAGAGCAGGCTGGCCTTACCTCCAAGGCCCCGGCACGCTATATATGGGCCATGAGCGACGTGATTTCCCCTTTCGCCCTTTCCGCCTCCGCCGCCGCCAGGGTGGCTGAGATTCTGGCCGCTGAGCCAACCGCAAAGGCCCTGCGGGTGGAAGTGCTGGCCGGTGGCTGTTCCGGCCTGCAATATAAATTCGACCTGACGGCCGAGCGCGCGCCGGATGATCTGGTGCTGGAGCGCGACGGCGCCACCGTGTTCGTGGACCCGGTGAGCCTGGATTTTCTCGGAGGCGCGGAGCTGGACTTCAAGGATAGTTTGATGGGGGCGCATTTCCTGGTGCAGAACCCGAATGCCTCCTCCTCCTGCGGCTGCGGCACGTCTTTCTCCGTTGATTAAGATCACCACCTGGAATGTGAACTCCGTCCGCATGCGCGAGGCGCATGTGGCGGATTTTCTGGCACGCGAGCAGCCGGATTTCCTGCTTTTGCAGGAGATCAAGTGCGAGGCGCATCAATTCCCCGCCATGGCGTTTTCGGCGATGGGCTATGAGGCGGAGATTGTGGGGCAGAAATCCTATAATGGCGTGGCGATTCTGCATCGCGGCGGGGTTGAGGTGACGCATCGCCGCCTGCCGGGCATGAGCGAGGAGGATGCGCATGCGCGCTTCGTGGAGGTGCGGGCAAAGGGCATGCGCATTGGCGGGCTGTATCTGCCCAATGGCAATTCCGGTGGGGATGCGGGGTATCAGTACAAGCTGCACTGGATGGCGGCCTTGCGGAAACATGCGGCAGGGCTGATCGAGGCGGATGAGGATTTCATCCTGGCAGGCGACTATAATGTGTGCCCGACGGATGCGGATTTCGCGCCGCGTGCCTTGCCTGCCGGCGATGCGCTGATTCGCCCGGAGACCAGGGCAGCGTTTCACGCGCTGCTGCATACCGGGCTGACGGAGGCGGTGCGAGCACTGCATCCGCGTGAGACACTCTATACGTTCTGGGATTACCAGGGCGGCGCGTGGGACCGGAATATCGGGCTGCGGATTGACCATGCCCTGCTCTCGCCACGCCTGGCGGAGCGGCTGGTGAGTGTGACCATCCACAAGGATGAGCGCGCCAAGGCCCAACCCTCCGACCATGTGCCGGTATCGGTGATTCTCACCGCGTAGCCGTCCAAAAGTTTTTGGCGCAGCTTTTTAAAAAAGCTGCGTTTTTACGACTTAAACGTGGAAGCTCTCGCCGCAGCCGCAGCGGCCTTTTTCGTTCGGGTTCTCGAAGGTGAAGCCGCGGGTGAGCTTGTCTTCCCTGTAGTCCATCACCGTGCCGATAAGGAACAAGGTAGCCTTGCGGTCCACCAGCACAGTGAGGTCCTGGGATTTCACGATCTCGTCCGTCGCGCCCGGCTCTTCCACCCAGCTCATTTCGTAGGCCATGCCGGAGCAGCCCTTGGTGCCCACCGAGATGCGCAGCAGCTTGCCCGTCTCGGCGCCCTCATAGAGCTTGCGCAGCCGGGTGGCGGCGGCGTCAGTGAGCGTCATCAACGGCGGAAGTTCGCGTTTTTTGGCGGCTTGGCTTTGGATCACGTCCATCTCGTCACCTCAAAACATGTTCAGCATCAGGCGGGCTTCCTCGCTCATGCGGCTCTGGTCCCAGGGCGGGTCCCAGACGGTATCGACGGTAATATCGCCCACGCCTTCGATTTCCGCGATGGCGTTGCGGACCATCTCCGGCAGTTCCTGCGCCGAGGGGCAGCCGGGAGCGGTGAGGGTCATCTCGACCTTCACATTGCCGGTCTCGGACAGCTCGATCGCGTAGATCAGGCCGAGTTCATAAATATTCACCGGAATTTCCGGATCGTACACGGTGCAGATGGCGCCGATCACCGCTTCCTCCGAAATGCGGGGGGCGGTTTCACCATCGGGCGTCCAGCTTGTCACCGGCTGCATCTGCTCGGGCTCCAGTTTTGTATCTGGCGTGGTGTCAGCCATGAACGGCATCTCCTGCGGCGCTGGCTCGCGCAATGGCGTCTCGGAGGGCGCTCCAGGGGAGCGTCGCGCACCGAAGGCGGGAAGGATATTGCGCAATGCCTGCAAGCGCATTCAGATCTCCCAATTCCGGGTTTTCCTGCCCGGTCTTCACAAGATGTTCGAACTTATGACTCAAAATGGCGATTTCATCGGCGGTTTTGCCGGTGGCGGCTTCGCACATCAGCTCCGCGCTGGCGGCAAGGATGGCGCAGCCCTCCGCCTCATGATGCAAGCCCATGCCATGGCGGTTGAGAAACACGCTGATTTTGTCACCGCACATGCGATTTTCGCCCTGTCCCTCGGCGTCGAACGCGGCAGGGCGGCCCGCGTGATGCGGGTGGCGGCTGCGTTCGAGCACGATGGACTGGTACAGCGCCTCGTTCATGCGAAAATCTTCCGCACCCTCTCAAGCCCTGTGGCCAGCGCGTCGATCTCCTCCGGCAATGTGTAGAGGCCGAAGGTGGCACGGGCGGTGCTGGTGACGCCGAGGCGGCCCATCAGCGGCTCGGCGCAATGGTGCCCGGCGCGCACGGCGATGCCCTGGCGGTCCAGCAGCGTGGCGATGTCGTGCGCGTGGGCATCCTTCATCACGAAGGAGATGACGCCGCCACGGTCCTGCGCGGAACCGAGGATGCGCAAGCCTTCGATTCGGCTGAGGGTGGAGAGCGCATGCTCGGTGAGGTGCTGTTCATGCGCGGCGATGGCATCGAAGCCGATGGCGCGGACATAATCGATGGCCGCACCGAGGCCGATGGTTTCGATGATGGCGGGGGTGCCGGCCTCGAAGCGGTGGGGCGGCTTGGCCCAGAGGGATTTTTCGTAGGAGACCGAGGCGATCATATCCCCGCCGCCCATGAAGGGGGGCATCGCATCCAAGATTTCGCGCTTGGCGTAGAGCACGCCGATGCCGGTGGGGCCGTAGAGCTTGTGGCCGGAGAAGACGTAGAAATCCGCGTCGATGGCCTGCACGTCCACGGCGCGGTGGACGATGGCCTGGGCGCCATCCAGCAGGATTTTGGCGCCGCGTTCATGCGCGAATTTCGCCAGGCGCTCGACCGGCGTGTAGGTGCCGAGCACGTTGGACATATGGGTGATGGCGAGCAGTTTTACGCGACCGTCAGCAAACACCTGTTCGAGGGATTCAAAATCCAGCTCGCCGGAATCGGTGATCTTGATGATCCGAAGCTCGGTGCCGTGGGCATCGCGCAGCATCTGCCAGGGGACGAGATTGGCGTGATGCTCCATCTCGGAGACCGCCACGGCGTCGCCGGGCTTGAGCGCGCTGCGCCCCCAGCTGTAGGCGACGAGGTTGATGCTCTCCGTGGCGTTGCGGGTGAAGACGATCTCTTCCCGGCTGGCGGCGTTGAGCAGCTCCGCCACTTTGTCACGCACGTTCTCATAAGCGTCCGAGGCTTTTTCGGACATGTAATGCAGGCCGCGATGGACGTTGGCGTATTGCTCCTCCATCACGAAGCGCATCGCTTCGATCACCTGTTTCGGCTTCTGGGCGGAGGCGCCGGAATCCAGAAACACCAGCTTCTTGCCGTGCACCTGCTGCTTGAGGATGGGAAAATCCTCGCGGATAGCGGCAACGTCGAATTTTTGCAGCGTGGTGCTCATTGCTTCACCCACCAATTGT
>DATJXU010000176.1:0-20180 GCA_035499915.1 Acidocella sp. | reverse complement strand
GAGCACGGCGTGGTGTCCGGCATAATGACCTGCCATGGCGCCTGTGGCGGCACCTGAGCGGCAGCCTACGGCTTGGACCCGGCCAGCGCCTGGCATTGCAATCACGGCCGCCAATGCGACTGTAGGTGCGCCGCATCCGCGTTGCATCTTCTTAATCCAGGTTGTTAAACAGCGGCCGATATGGCGCGGTCGGCCCTGCACGCAATGCGTGGTGCCCACTTCACCACATAAACGCCGTCTATAAGTAGGGCCATTTTTCGCATCCCCCAGCCATCCTGAGACACTCAAGGATGAACCCAGCGCAGCAAGCTATGACCCTGGCCTTGCCACAGACCTTTCCTGTCCAACCAGATGTTTAGGCTGCTCGCAAAGCCTTTTCCGCACTTATCTCAAAGCCGCTCCATGGTCTCGATGAGCTTGTACCAAATTCTGGCATACCCATATCAACGATGTCCCTGGAGGGGAGGAAGGGAGGAAGGGAGGTTGCGTTGCAGCATGCTCTGTCCCAGACAAAGGGTCTCAAGAGCCAAGGGGAAAACAATTTTACCCTGGTGCGTTTTGTACTTGCGGCTCTGGTTATCCTCTCTCACGCCTCCCAGCACAGCGAGGACGGCGTCGATCCGCTTGAACGGTTGTTCCACACGATTACATTCGGCGAGTTGGCGGTAGACGCGTTCTTCGTGCTCAGCGGCTTTCTCGTTACCGCAAGCTGGGATCGTTCGCCCGTTCCGTTGAAATTTCTGCGCAAGCGCATTCTGCGTATCTATCCAGGCTTCATCGTTGCATTTCTTGTTTCCGTTCTCATCATCGGCCCGATCGGTGCGCAGGATGTGCAAAGCTATATCGCTCATCTGAACCCTACCCAGCTGACGATCAGCGCCGCGTCGCTAGGCACACCAACGACGCCGCAAGTGTTTTCCGGCCTGCAAGATCCGGTTGTTAACAAATCACTCTGGACAATTCATCTCGAATTCGCCTGCTATCTTCTCTTGCTCGGCCTTGGCGTCATGCGCGTTCTGGAGCACAAATGGGGGATCATCTTACTCTGGGCTTTGGCGCTGACGGCCTTCCTCACCGTCCGCTGCCTGCACGGACATGCCGACGGCAACGGCGCCATTTACGGCGGATTCGGCATCAGCATGTTGCGCTTCACGCCTCTGTTTCTGGCTGGCGCGGTGATCTACAAGACGCAACTGCACCGCTACCGCTCGTCCTGGCTGATCCTCGGCGCCACCGCATTGCTGATGTGTGGTTTGAGCAACCAGATCACAGCGGAAGTCGCGCTCGCCACCGTCGGCGCCTACCTCATCATCATCTTCGGAAGTTCCTCGCTGATTCCCAGCATTTTTAAGAAAATACCAGATATTTCTTATGGCATTTATCTATATGGCTGGCCCGCAGAAAAGCTCGTCTCGATGACGCGGTTTGGCAATAGCGGCCTCTCGGTGTTCGCCTGCTCGCTGAGTCTTGCGATTTTGATAGGGCTTCTAAGCTGGTACATCATTGAGCGGCCCGCCCTGAAGTTGAAAAACTACAAAGCCGACGCAGCCCCGCAATGGTCGGGGTGATGTTGATCTCTTCAATGATCCGCCCATGGCGCCAATCACATGAAAAGTGAGGCAGCATGAATGAATATCCGGCCACGCATGTGACTGTGCAGGCGCAAAAACAGATTTCACAAAACATCGAGAAGAAATATTTCTTCGCAATTATCGAATTTCGTTCCGCCCCAAAATCATCCCCAAGCCTGGGGATAAAGCTGGGGGTCTTCTCTGTATGGCGCGGCATTTCTCGCAACCTGCCTATGCCGGCGTCAGCAGCCCCCCTGGCCCTGACGCAGGACAAAGATGGCCTACCCCACCAAAACCTTAAGTTGTTCAGCACAATCGCAGCCAGGGTTGACGTGACCTGAGACAAGCCTCGGTTCATCGCCAAGCCTTGTGCTTTGCAACGCCGACGCCCCCCGCCAGAGCGCCTGCCGCGCCTCTGTATCTCTATGCCTTGTTGCACTCAGGACACGGGATTCCGCGCTGGGCTTCTGCTATTGTGTTGACCTGCACCCACCCCGATTTGTGCCCGCATCGAGCGCATTTGAACGAAGCGAGGAACGCGCCATGCGGTGTCGTCTCACACGATGAAACGCCGGCATCAAACAAAGCCATGCGCCACCGCTTCGGCGCGCGGTGCCGAGGCGCATCAGGGAACAAATCGGGACTCATGAGGCGTCAGTACGACAATTGGCGGGGGCCGTATACATTGTAGAGGCCGGTTTTGCCGGATTGCCAATCGCTCTGTCAAAGCCGACGATCTGAAGGTAAGACGTTGATTTCCATCGAGGTGTGACCCTGGATTTGTCGTGAGACGCCGCCCAGGCCTTGGCGTTTAGGCTTGGCCTCATAAGACGAGGGACGGGCTGAACATGCGGCAGCCTGCGGCGGAATTGCATGCCCTTCCGGGTCGAAGATCTTTGAAAAACAACAGAGTTGGAATACAAAACCAGCCGATTGCCGTCCACCGCCAAAGCGGCCGCATGCCGATGAAGGACCGGGCATGACCGGCCTTCACCGGCCGCTCTCAGCCGGAAAGGCGACGATCATAGAAAGCTCCTTTCCAATGTTTTAATTGATGAAGAGAGCAATTTGGATCATAACGATATCATTACGAAACTGTGTCAAGGAAGGCGCTTGGACATGGAACTCCGGATGTGAGAGCAAGCATGACCGCCTGCCCCCCCCTGTCAGCACGCAAAGCAGCCGTTATAGGAGACGCAGCCCAGCGTCTCCATGCCGGCCTGGAAGCACTCAGCATGGCGGCCGGTGACGCGCATAACGGGCAAATGGAAGCCGTGCAGGTGCTCTGGTTCTGCAAGGCACTGAAACTGGACGCCATGGTCTGCCTCCGCGCCACTAACCCGAATGAGACGGATGAGCAGCTGGAGGGGCTGGCGCGGTAACCCGGTCTTTCGTTTCCCTGGTTCAAACCACCAGCGGCCCGGCGGTTTGAACCACGTCTCATGTCAGGACCTTTGGCGGTGTTGGCGCATCGGGGTGACATCTGGGCCCCGCCCGAGGGGATAAGCGGGGCCCAGAGCCGCGGTCACTTCAGATGGTGCACGGTCTGCAGCCCGTAGACAGGCGTGGGCAGCCCCTCCAGCCGGGCCTTCAGCTGCAAGGCCAGATAAAGCGAGTAATGGCGCGATTGATGGAGATTTCCGCCATGGAACCAGAGATTCTCCTGCTGGGTGGGCTTCCACATATTGCGCTGCTCACCCTCCCACGGGCCGGGGTCTTTGGGCGTGTCAGAGCCCAGGCCCCAGACCTTGCCGACCTTGTCCGCCACCTCCTGGCTGATGAGGTCCGCGGCCCAGCCATTCATCGAGCCATAGCCGGTTGCATAGACGATGAGATCGGCGGGCAACTGCGTGCCATCAACGAAGCTTACGCCGGTTTCGGTGATCGCCTCGATCTCCACGCCGCTTTTCAGCTTGATGCCGCCATTGATCACCAGCTCACAGGCGCCGACATCGATGTAATAGCCAGAGCCGCGGCGCAGATATTTCAGGAACAGGCCAGAGCCGTCGGCCCCGAAATCCAGCATGAAGCCGGCTTTCTCCAGGGCGGCATAGAATTCGGCGTCGCGCTCCTTGATGGCATTGTAAACGGGAATCTGGAATTCGTGCATGATCCGGTAAGGCAGGGAGGCGAAGATCATGTCCGCCTTGCGCGTGGTCACGCCATTTGCCAGGGCGCGCTCGGAATAAAGATCCCCAAGCCCGATCTCCATCAACGACTCTGAGCGCACGATATGTGTGCTGGAACGCTGCACCATCGTCACATCCGCCCCCACCTCCCAGAGTGCGGCGCAGATATCGTGCGCGGAGTTGTTGGCGCCGATCACCACCACCTTCTTGCCGGCATAGGCGTCCGGCCCTGGATGCTGGGAGCTGTGCTGCTGCTCGCCGCGGAATGTCTCCTTGCCTTTGAAGTTCGGGATGCTTGGCTTGCCGGACATGCCGGTGGCCAGAACCAGCTGGGTGGGGCGCAGCTCGATCTCCTGCCCGTCGCGCTCCACCTTCACGCGCCAGGTTTTGGTGGCTTCGTCGAATTGCGCATGCTTGGCGATGGTCTTGGACCAGTAATTGATCTCCATGACCTTGGTGTAGAATTCCAGCCAGTCGCCGATCTTGTCCTTTGGCGAAAACACAGGCCAGTTCTTCGGAAAATCGATATAGGGCAGGTGGTCGTACCAGATGGGGTCGTGCAGGCAGAGGGATTTGTAGCGCTTGCGCCACTGGTCGCCTGGGCGGTCATGCTTGTCGATGACGATATGCGGCACGCCAAGCTGGCGCAGCCGGGCGCCGAGCGCGATGCCGCCCTGGCCGCCGCCGATGACAAGCACATAGGGCTGGGTTTCATAGCCCAGAGTGCGGGCTTCCTCCTCGCGTTTTTCCGTCCATGTCTTGCGGGTTTTGGAGATGCCGTGTTCCGCGCCCTTGGGGCGGCGCAGGCCTGTCGGCTCCTCATGGCCTTTCAGCTCGGTCAGGGTGGTAAGCAGCGTCCAGGCTGCGCCGTCGCGCAGCCGCACATAGCCCTCGCCCCGGCCAAAGCCGGTTTCGAGCGTGAGCCAGGCTTCCACCACATCGTTATTCTGGGTGGGCTCCTCCGCGATGGCGAAGCGCACCTGGCCCAGATGCGGCAGCATGTCGCGCAGCATGTCCTGCACGCCGTCCTGGTTCTCGACGGTCTTGAGGTTCCAGGTGAAGGCGACGAGGTCGCGCCAGAAGCACGTGGTGGCGAAGAGCCGGGCCGCGGTCTCCACATCATGTTCCGCCAAGGCGGCGTTGAAGGCCGCCAGCCAGGACTCCACGGCGGCGCGCGGCGTGGCGGGTTTGGTCTCGATCGTCATGTCGTTCATGTCCGTTTCCCTTTTTGCTTGGATTGTCTCAGCCATTCAGGTCGATGAGGATCTTCAGGTGCTTGCCGGATGGGTCGAGCAGGGCCTCGAAGCCTTGCGCCACCGCGTCCCGCAGCTTGATGCGCGCGGTGACGACCTTGGCGGCCGGCAGCGCGCCAGAGGCGATGAGGCGGATGACCCGCGGCCAGTAATGCGTCGGGTAGGCCCAGGCGCCGCGCAGATCGACGTCCTTGAACGTCACCTGGAACCAGTCCAGCGGGTTTTCATGCGGGTGCAGCCCGGTCTGCACCACCACGCCCTGCTTGCGCACGGCATCCAGGCAGGCCTTCAGCGCATGCTCATTGCCCACGCATTCCAGCGCCACGTCGCAGCCCACCCCGCCCTCGGTGGCGGCACGAACAGCCTCGCCGATATTGTCGCGCTTGGGGTTGAGGGTGATGAGGTCGGGCAGAACCGTCTTTGCGAAGGCAAGGCGGGAGTCGTTGAGGTCCGACAGAAACAGCGGCCCGGCCCCGGCGGCCCGGGCGGCCAGCAGCGTGAGCAGCCCGATGGGCCCCGCCCCGGTGACGAGCACGGAATCGCCAGCGCTCACCCCGCCACGGTCGCAGGAATAGACAGCCACCGCCGTGGGTTCCACCAGGGCGGCGTCCTCGTCGCTCAGGCTGTCGGGGATTTTCTCGACATTGTAGTCATAGACCATGGCTGCCTCGGCCATGCCGCCCCAGGCCCAGCTCAAGCCCGCCAGGGCGAGTTGCGGGCTTAAGTGGAACAGCCCGCGCGCGGCGAAATAATCGCCCGTGCGGGGCATGATCAGCGGCTGGATGGCGACGCGGTCGCCGGGTTTGACGTTGGTGACGCCCTCGCCGATGGCCTCCACCACCCCGCCGAACTCATGGCCCAAAATCTGCGGGCCGTGCGCGCCGGTGTAAGGGTGCGGCGCGCTGGGGATGAAGATCGGCCCGTAGGCATATTCATGCAGATCGGTGCCGCAGATGCCGACAAAGCGGTTGCGCACCAGCACCTGGCCCGGCGGCGGGAGGCTGGGCGGGGCGGTGATCTCTTCCACGCGCAAATTGCGCGCGGCATGGAAACGTAGGGCTTGCATGCTGTTCCTCCTTGCTCTTGTTGTTGCAAGAGGTTCAGGAGCAACCGGCGTGCCAAACCCAATTCATTGAAAAACCTGGGGAATGCTAGGCCGCCCGCGCCACACTGTGGCGTAACCTGTGGCGCTCAGCTGTGGCGGTTCAGCCGCAGGCGGCGCAGGCGGCGATGGATAGTGGTGCGGTCCACCCCCAGCCGCCGCGCCAGGGCGGAGACATTGCCGCCACAGGCCGCCAGGGCGGCGCGCAATTGCGCGGCTTCAGAGTCTGGCGGCCCGCCGGAGAGTGTCTCCGGCAGGTCCGCCAGCCCGATCTCATCGCCCTCGCACAAGGCCGAGGCGGTGGCGAGGCAATGGTCCAGCTCGCGCAGATTGCCCGGCCAGCGATGCGCCCGCAGCGCCGCCCGGCAGGCCGGGCTGAGCTGGCGCCCGGCGGGGTTGTGGCGGGCCAGCAGCCGTTCCAGCAGCCAGTCGAAATCGGCCCGTTCGCGCAAAGGCGGCAAGGTGAGGGCGGCGGCGCGCAGGCGGTAATAGAGATCCTCGCGAAACCGTCCTTGCGCCACCAAAGCGGCGAGGTCGCGGTGGGAGGCGGAGATGATGCGCACCCGCACCGGGCGGGGCTTGCCGCCGCCCAGGGGCTGCACCTCCTGCTCGGCCAGCACGCGCAACAGCCGGGTTTGCAACAGCAGCGGCATGTCGCCGATCTCGTCCAGGAACAAGGTGCCGCCATCGGCGGTCTCCACCAGCCCCTTGCGGCCTTTGGGCGCGGCGCCGGTAAAGGCGCCCGGCGCATGGCCGAACAATTCCGCCTCGGCCAGAGCCTCCGGGATGGCGGCGCAATTCACCGCCACGAACGGGCCTTTCAACCCGCTTGCGGCGTGGAGGGCGCGGGCCAGAAACTCCTTGCCCGTGCCGGTTTCGCCATGCAGGCAGAGGGGCAGTGTGGTGCGGGCGAGGCGGGCGGCTTTTTCCAGCAACGCGTCCATCTCCGGCACCTTGCCGCCGAATTCGCGCAGCGCCGCCGGAATGGCGGGCGATGGCGTGGGCAGGCGCGGGTGGCGCGGCGGCTCGATGGCGTGGGCGAAGAGCATCCGCCCGTCGCGCGCGCGCAGCAGGCGCTCCCGGGTCGGGCGGCCGCGTGTGAGGCAGGGCAGGCCATCCACCTCCAGATCAAGAAAATGCGAGACCGGGCTGCCGAGCAGCGCCTCCGGCCGCCGCCAGTCCAGCCCCGCCGCCTGCGCCAGCATGCGCGCGGCGGCGCTGGTCATGCCCGCGATCCGCCCCGCATGGTCGATGGCGATGGCGCCTTCCGGGTCCACATCCAGAAATTCCGGCGAGAGGGCAAAGCGCAGCACCCATTGGCGTCTGGTCTGGGCCATGAGGTTCGCGAGCTCGATGCGCCTGGCCGTGGCGGTGACCAGATGCCGCGCCAGGGCCTGGCTGATTTTCTCGTGCGGCGAAGAGAGCAGCGAGATATCCAGTACGGCGGAGAGTTCCCCGGCGGTGTCATAGATCGGCGCCGCGGTGCAGGAGAGCGGCGTGTGCGTCATGTCGAAATGGTCGGTCTGGTGGATGGTCAGCGCCTCGCCGGCGGCGATGCAGGCGCCGACCGCGCAGGTGCCGGCCCGGGCTTCCGCCCAGTCCGCGCCCAGATACAGCCCCGCCTTGCGCAACTCATGCGCCTGCCTCTGGTCGCCGAAATACTCCACCGCGATGCCCTGGCGATTGGTCAGCAGCAGGACGTAGTTCTGGCTGGACACATGGCCGTAAAGCCGCTCAAGCCCTGAGCGGGCGATGCTGATCAGCTCCTCGGCCTGCTGGCGGTGCTCCTTCAGCCGGCCTTCGGGCAGGATCACCGCCTCACAATTTGCCGCCGGGTCGAGATGATATTCATCCAGGCAGCGCCGCCAGGACTGGATGACATAAGGATCCCGCCCGGAAACGCCGCCGCGCCAAGCGGTTTCGATCTCGCGCACATGCTCGGCCGTGCTCATATTCGTTCCCCCTGCCGCCCGAACAGAAAGGCGGCGGATCTTGATTTTGAGGAAATCTGGGCCGCGCGGGAGGGGAATGCAAGCTTTTGCGTGGGCTGTTGCGGATTTGCGCCGTCTGCGGCACGGGGCTCTGTGAACCTGGGCGACCGTTGGGGGCCTGCCACGATGCAGAAACCTATAAGCAGCGAAATCGCATCGAACGATGCTTCAACAAGATCAATCTGCGTTCAGATTGAGTCCCCTGATCCAATCTGAACGCATGAAATTGATCGCTCAGACAAAGGCTGGGGCGCGACAATAGGTTAAGCCGGCCGGCTCAACATATTCACAAGCGCTCCAGCCTAGCCCTTCCAAAGCGCGCGGATGGCGCCGAGCCGCGCGGCACCCATTGAGAGCTTCCGCACGCCGGCCTCGACCAGCTTGCGCGCCGCATGCGGGTCGCCCGCCGCCTCGCCGCAGACGGAAACCGGCCTCGCCCCCGCCTCGCGCACCACCTGCGCGCACAGCCCGATCACCGCGCCATTCGCCGGGTCGGCGAAGGACGCCAGCGCCGGGTGGCCACGTTCGGCTGCCAGCGTATATTGGGTGAGATCGTTCGTGCCGATAGAGAAAAAATCGCACACCGGCACCAAAGCCGGGATGGTGAGCGCGGCCGCCGGCACTTCCACCATGGCACCCAGCCACGGGCGGGGCTGGCCGGTGTCAAGGCAGGCGGCGTCCAGCATATGCCGCACCGCCTGCATCTCCTCGGGAAAGGTCACCATCGGCACCATCACCCGCAGGTCATGCCCGATGCCCGCGCGCAGCACAGCGCGCAGATGCGCCGCGCAGAAATCCGGATGCGTCAGCAAAGCGCGCACCCCGCGCACGCCGAGCGCGGGGTTGGCCTCCGCTGCCAGATGCAGAAAGGGCACTGGCTTATCCGCCCCGGCATCCAACAGCCGCACCGTCACCGGCCGGCCCTTGAAGGGCGCCAGCATGGCGGCGATGCGCACCGCCTGCTCATCCTCCGTGGGGCAATCCATGCGGTCGAGAAACAGCATTTCCGTCCGCGCCAGGCCGATGCCAAACGCCCCGGCCCGTGCGGCCAAGCCGGAATCCGCGGCACCGGCGACATTGGCCCAGAATTCCAGATCGCTGCCATCCGGCAGGGTTACGAAGGCCGGGCCGGGGCTCTGCGCCGGCGCCGGGGCAAAGCGCGCTTGGGTGGCCGCATCCGGCTCGGCCACCATCTCGCCGGTGGCGCCATCAAAGGCCACGCGCGCCGGAATGGCCGCCAGCGCCACGCTGCCCAGGCACGGCACCCCGGCGGCGCGCAGCAGAATGGCGGCATGGCTGGTGGGCCCGCCGCGCCTGTCCAGCACGCCGATGACTTCCGGCGGCAGCGCGGCTGCCTCGGCGGCGGTGAGCTCCTCCACCAGGATGATGGCGGGCTGGTCGGGCCAGTCCAGCCCACCGCCACCCAGCAGCGCGCGCAGCACCGCATCGCCCACCTCCCGCACGTCACGCGCGCGGGCGCGCAGATAGGCGTCCTCCAGCGCCTCATGGCCGGCGGCGGCCGCGGCGATGGCCTGGCTCCAGGCCTGTGCCGGATGCTGGCCCTGTTCGAAAATTCCCGCCTTCGCCGGAGTCAGGATGGCGGGATCGCCCAGCAATGCGGCCTGCGCCGCCAGGATGGCATCGCCCGCGAGCTGCGCCCTCACCGTCTCGATGGCCGCCTGCAATTTCGCCCAGCCGGCCGCGGGCGCATCGGCGGCGGCCTGGGGGATGGGCGGCAAATGCCGCGCCGCCACGAGCAGCCTGCCCGCCGCGCGGCCAGGAGAGATCGGAACGGGCCCTGCCCCGGCTTGCGCCTCCGGCGCCTGGGCCACAACCGCCGGTGTCTCCGCCAGGATGCCCGCCAGCGCCTCGGTTGCCGCCGCGGCGTCCGGCCCGGCGGCTTCGATCCGCACCACCGCGCCGCCCTTGGCGCCCAGCGCCATCAGCCCGGTCAGGCTGTCCAGCCCCGCTTCACGGCCATTACAGGCCAGCCGCAGCGTCGCGTTGAAGCCGGACGCCGCCGCCACGCAACGCGCCGCCGGGCGCAGATGCAGGCCGTTCGGGTCGGCCAGCTTAACCTCACGCGTCACCCCGGCCTGCATGGCAGGGGCGGCGCTTTCCGCCGCTTCGCCCAGGGCCGCCTGTTTGGGCCGCAGCCCGGCGGCGGCCTCGGCCAGCACGGCGGGCACGGGCAGCCCCGCGGCGGCGGCCACCCCGGCGGCGAGCGCGCCTTCCACAAAGGGCGCGGCGGCCAGATGGAGTTTGGCCCGCAGGGATGGGTCCACCAGGTCCAGCGCCATCTCGGCACTCAGCACCGCGCTGCCGATATCCATCAGCACCACGATGTCGTGGCAGGCGGACAGGCTTTCGCAGGCCTCCAGAATCGCCAGCGGATCGGTCCCCAACTCGGCGCGCCCCGGTCCCGCGCCGGCAGCCAGGGCGATGGGCAGCCGCTCGCCGGTCATCTGCCGCACCAGCGCCTCTGTGGCGCTGGCCAGGGCAGAGCTGTGCGAGACCAGCAGCAGGCCGGTCGGCACCCTATCCATCTTTTCGCTCCCGTTGGGCTTAGCGGGCGGCATCGGCCAAAGCGGCCAGCAGCAGGGCGGAGGAGGTCGCCCCCGGATCGGCATGGCCCACCGAACGCTCGCCGAGATAGGAGGCCCTGCCCTTGCGCGCGACCATCGGAACGGTCGCCTCCACCCCCTTCAGCGCCGCCCCGGCCGAGGCGGCGAGGCCGGCTGTCAGGTCCGCCGCCCCCGTCAGCGCCGCAGCCGCCGGGGCCAGCGCATCCAGCATCGTCTTCTCGCCCGGCAGCGCCTTGCCGCGCGCGGCCACGCCTTTCACCCCCGCCTCCAGCACGTCTGCCCAGGCGGCCACATCCAGCGCCGGCTTGCCCGCCGCGGCCTTGCCCATGTCCATGAACAGCGAACCGTAAAGCGGGCCGGAGGCGCCGCCGACGGTGCCGATCAGGATCATGCCCACGCTCTTGAACAGGGCGGCGGGGTCAGCCGGCGTGCCGAGCTTGGCAATCACGGCATGGAGCCCGCGGGCCATATTGGCGCCGTGGTCGCCGTCGCCGATCGCGGCATCAAGATCGCAGAGATAAGCCTGCTGGGCGGCAATCACCTCATCCGCGCGCTGCAGCCACGCCGTCAGCACCGGCACATCCAGCACGTCCGCCATGCCCCCGGGTTCCTTTCCTGCGCCTTCAGGCGCCCCAGCGCAGCGCCGGGGTAACCACCGGCGCGTCCCAGAAGCGCAGCATCTGCTCATCCAGCTTCAGCAGCGAGATCGAGGTGCCCGCCATCTCCAGGCTGGTGATGTAGGGCCCAACCAGCGAGCGCGCGATGGTCAGCCCGTGCGCCGCCGCGATCTCCGCCGCCTTGCGGTAGAGGATATACAACTCCACCAACGGCGTGCCGCCGAGGCTGTTGACGAAGAGCAGCACCTGATCGCCCGACTTGAAGGGCAGATCCGCCAGGATCGGCTCCATCAGCATCTCGGCGATGCGGTCCGCGGGTTCAAGCTTGATCCGCTTCCTCCCCGGCTCGCCATGGATGCCGACACCGAACTCGATCTCATCCTCGGCCAGGGTGAAGCTGGACTTGCCGACATGCGGCACCGTGCAGGGGGTAAGCGCCACGCCCATCGAGCGCACATTGGCATTCACGCCCTTGCATAAAGCCACGACAGCGGCGAGGTCCAGCCCCGCCTCCGCCGCGCCGCCGCAGATTTTCTCCGCCAGCACCGTGCCGCCCACGCCGCGCCGCCCGGCGGTGTAGAGGCTGTCCTGCACCGCCACATCGTCATCGATGATCACGGCTTGCACCTTCACGCCCTCATCCTTGGCAAGGTCGGCGGCCATTTCGAAATTCAGCACATCGCCCGTGTAATTCTTCACGATATGCAGAACCCCTGCCCCGCCATCCACCGCCTTGGTGGCGGCCAAAATCTGGTCCGGCGTGGGGCTGGTGAAGACCGCGCCGGGACAAGCCGCATCCAGCATGCCCCGCCCGACAAACCCGCCATGCATCGGCTCATGCCCGGAGCCGCCACCAGAGACGAGCGCCACCTTGCCCCGCACTGGCGCATCTGCGCGGGTGATGAAATTGGGGTCGTAATGCACCTTCAGCAGGCTGGGATGCGCCGCCGCCATGCCGGCCAGCGCCTCCTCCACCACATTTTCCGGTGCGTTAATGAGTTTTTTCATTGTCCGCTCCTCAAGTTTTATTGGTTCAGATACCGAAAACCGAGAGCAGCGCCCCCGCCAACGTACCGCCGATCATAGGGCCGACCACCGGAATGGCCGCGTAGCTCCAATCCGCGCCGCCCTTGCCGGCGATCGGCAGGAGCGCATGGGCGATGCGCGGGCCAAGATCACGCGCCGGGTTGATGGCATAACCCGTGGTTCCGCCGAGCGACAAGCCAATGCCCCAGACCAGCGAGGCCGCCAGATAGGGCCCCAACCCGCCGGCGAGGCCATTGGGCGCGGCGGTTTTGGAAAAAATGGCGCCGACCACAAACACCAGCACGAACGTGCCGATGATCTCGCTGATCAGGTTGGCAATCGTGTTGCGGATGGCGGGGCCGGTGCAAAAGCAGGCGAGCTTCAGCCCCTTGTCCTCGGTTTCGGCCCAATGCGGCAGGAAGTGGAGCCAAACCAGCGTCCCACCGACGAACGCACCGGCGAACTCCCCGGCAATGGCCATCGGCAGCTTGCCCCAGCCGCCATGATCTATCGCCAGCCCCACGGCCACGGCGGGGTTGATATAGCCGGGGCTGCCGAGGGCCACGGCGACGAACACGCCGCTCAACACCGCGAACGCCCAGCCGGAGGTGATCACCATCCAGCCGCTATTCTGCCCCTTGGATCTGTTGAGCAACACACACGCGACAACACCGTTGCCGAGCAGGATAAGCGTGGCGGTACCGAGCAACTCGCCCCAAAAAACCGAACCCATATTGAATGTCTCCCGATTTTGTTTGTCGTCTGCTTTATGTTTTGGACGTTGGATCAGCCGGCCCCCTTGACGCCGTCAGTTTGCAGCTTGTTGTTCAGTCCACCCAGTCGAACGCGCGCTGCACGGCCTTCTTCCAGGATTTGTAGTGATGGTCGCGCTTTTCGGCCGCCAAGGCGGGCGTCCAGCTCTTGTCGATCTGCCAGTTGGCGCGCAGATCCTCGGTATTGTGCCAGTAGCCGGTGGCCAGGCCCGCGGCATAGGCCGCCCCCAGCGCCGTCGTCTCCGTCACTTTCGGGCGGATCACGGGAACGTTCAGGATATCCGCCTGGAACTGCATCAGCAGCTCGTTCGCCACCATGCCGCCATCAACCTTCAGGCTGGTCAGCTTGATGCCGCTATCGGACTCCATCGCCTCCACCACGTCGCGGGTCTGGTAGGCGGTGGCCTCCAGCGCCGCGCGGGCCAGGTGCGCGCGGGTGGCAAAGCGCGTCAGCCCGGCAATGACGCCGCGCGCGCTCTCCTTCCAGTACGGCGCATAGAGCCCGGAGAAGGCGGGAACGATGTAAACATCGCCGTTATCTTCCACACTTTTCGCCAGCGGCTCGATCTGCGGCGCAACGTCGAAGAGTTTCAGGTTATCGCGCAGCCATTGCACCAGCGCCCCGGTGATGGCGATCGCCCCTTCCAGCGCGTAATGCGGTTTCTCACCATCGAACTGATAAGCAAGAGTGGTGAGCAGCCCCGCCTTGGACTGCACAGGCTCGGTGCCGGTATTCATCAGCATGAAGCAGCCGGTGCCGTAGGTGTTCTTCGCCTCGCCGGGGGCAAAGCAGGTCTGGCCGACCAGGGCGGCCTGCTGGTCGCCCAGAATACCCGCCAGCTTCGCGCCGCGCAGCACCGGCGTATGAATTTCGCCATAGATGCTGGATGATGGCATGATGTTGGGCAGGCAGGCGCGGGGAATGCCGTATACCTTCAGCATGTCCTCGTCCCAGTCGCAGCTTGCGAGATTCATCAGCTGCGTCCGGCTGGCATTGGTCACATCGGTGATGTGCACCCCCCCATGGGTGCCGCCGGTCAGGTTCCAGGTGAGCCAACTGTCGATGGTGCCAAACAGCGCCTCGCCCGCCTCGGCCTTCTGCCGCGCGCCGGGCACATTCTCCAGCAGCCAGCGCAGCTTCAGCCCGGAGAAATAGCTTGCCAGCGGCAGGCCGGTTTTGGCGCGGAACCTGTCCTGCCCGCCATCTTTGGAGAATTCCGCGACATATTGGTCGACGCGCGTATCCTGCCAGACCAGCGCGTTATAAAGCGGCTGGCCGGTGGTCTTGTCCCACAGCACGGTGGTTTCGCGCTGGTTGGTGATGCCGACGGCAGCGAGGTTGCTCGCGGAAAGTCCGGCCCGTGCCAGGGAGGCGCCGATCACCTCGTTGGTGTTGTTCAAGATCTCGACCGCGTCATGCTCAACCCAGCCGGGTTTGGGATAGATCTGCCTATGCTCCTTCTGCGCCGCGGAGACGATGTTCCCCGTCTTGTCAAAGACGATGAAGCGCGAGCTCGTGGTGCCCTGGTCGATGGCGCCGACATATTTGGTCATTTCCTGGCACTTCCTTTTTCTTGTTGCTGTGGTCGGTTCTTTTCAATCAGCCGGGCGCGCCCCCGCTAGAAACGCATCCAACCGCGCCGCCGTGCCCTCAGGCACGTGCAACCCCAGGCGCGAGCGGCGCCAGAGAATATCCTCCGCGGTGCGCGCCCATTCGTGGCGGGCGAGATAGGCAATCTCAGCCTCGCTCACCCCGCCGCCCAAATCCTCGCCCATGTCCGTGCCGGCAAAGCGCTCGGCCCTTGTGCCATAGGCCCGCACCAGCCGGCGGGCGAGGTCCGCCGGCAGCGTGGGATGCCGGCGGCGGAACTCTGAAAGATAGATTTCAAAATCAGCAAACTCACCGCCGGGCAGGGCGGATGTGCCAGTCCAGGAGGCCCCCACGGGCAGCCCCATCGCGGGCAGCAGCTTCTCCAGCGCATGCTCGGCCAGCTTGCGCGAGGTGGTGATCTTGCCGCCGAACACCGAGAGCAAAGGCGGCGTTGCCCCGTCATGCTTGAGGTCCAGCACGTAATCGCGCGTTACCGCCTTGGCCTCGGCGGCTTTATCATCATAAAGCGGGCGCACCCCGGCATACGACCAGACCACATCCTGCGGCGTGACCGGGTTGCGGAAATAACGGCTCACACTTTCGCAGAGATAGGCGGTTTCCTCAGGCGAGATCACCACGTTATTCGGGTCGGCGTCGAAGGGCACGTCGGTGGTGCCGATCAGCGAGAATTTCCGCTCATAGGGAATCACGAAGACGATGCGCCCATCGGGATTTTGCAGAATGAAGGCATGCTCGCCCTCATAGAGCCGCCTTGTGACGATATGGCTGCCCTTGATCATGCGTACGCTGTTCTCGGTATTGCGGCCCAGCCTGGTGTTCAGCACCTCCGCCACCCAGGGGCCGGCGGCATTCACCAAAGCGCGGGCCTTTATCGGGCCAGCCTCGGTTTGCGCCTGCCACAACCCGCCCTCCGGCCGGGCGGCATGCAGCGCGCAGCGGGGGCGGATCACCGCGCCGCGTTCCGCCGCATCCATCGCGTTCAGCACCACCAGGCGGGAATCCTCCACCCAGCAATCGGAATAGGTGAAGCCGCGCTGAAAGCTGGGCTGGAGCGTCCTGCCCGCCGGATGCACGGCAAAGGACACGGCCCGCGAGGCGGGCAGGCGCTTGCGCTTGGCCAGATGGTCGTACAGGAACAACCCGGCGCGGATCATCCAGGCCGGGCGCAGATGCTTTTCATGCGGCAGCACGAATTCCAGCGGCCAGATGATATGCGGGGCGATGCCAAGCAGCCTTTCGCGTTCGATCAGCGCCTCGCGCACCAACCGGAACTCGTAATATTCGAGGTAGCGCAACCCCCCATGGATCAGCTTGGTGCTGGCGGAGGAGGTGTGCTGGGCCAGGTCGTGCTGCTCCAGGAGCAGCACGGACAACCCGCGACCTGCCGCATCGCGGGCAATGGCAGCGCCATTCACGCCGCCGCCCACGATCAGCAGATCAAACACCTGCGCCTCAGAGCCGCTTTGTGTCACACTGCGCGTTTCCAAGCATTATTGAAGTTTTATGGTTCGGATATTTCAATAGCTCGGCGTTTGGATTTTCGCAATCGAAAACATCAATCAAAACGGAACGATTCCGTTCCTATTCACAAAGCGCTCCGGCCCGCTCCTTGGACGCCCCCCAGACCGGCCCGGATCATTTTGACACAACACCCCACGATCGAAACCGTTACGATTACGGCGACAATATCACGCTGGCCAGCTGAAGGTTACCGGCAAATGGAACCGTTATCGTCCCGGCTCCATGGCATACCGTCCCGATCCGGCGGCAGCCACAAGCAACAGCCCGCCGATGAGCGCGATGCTGCTTTGGAACGCTGATGCGGCGATATCCACCCGATGCAACAGATGCAGCCCCATGGCGGTCACCGCCGCCAGAACCAAAGCCGCCGGCCGTGCCCGAATTCCCAGCATGATCAGCACCGGGGCCACCAGATTGACCGCCACAGTCACCAGGGCCAATACAAGCGGATACGGACCGCCGGCATGCCTGAACAGACCCACGATACCTGGCCAAGCCTGGAGCTGGCGTAGCCCTTCAGCGAGAAATGGGATACCCAGGGCCACACGGCCGGCCAGGAAGAAAATATCATGGGTCGCTCTCATGGTGATGATATTACCAAGGCCGAGGCGTGGCGGCCATATATCAAGGCCAATTGGGTTGATCCCACCGGCCGTCTGAAGCCTGGAGCAAATGTTCAAAACGGGCCGGGGTGGCGGAGAGCGGCCAGGCCGCCTTGCAGCGATGGACAGCCTGAAGCAGAATTTTGTGGTGCGCGCCGGTGAACTATTGCCTTGGTCAGCGCGTCTTCGCTGTGGGTATCATGGCCCCAAGCCGACGGCTAACTCTTCTCACCCTACGGACAACCAAACCCGACGCAAGTGCGATAGCCAGTGCTTGCCGCGCAGGGTTAGCCTGCGAGCGCGCTATTGAAGTGAGGGCGCAATCATGGTCCCTGACAGTGAACATCCCATCCTGAGACAGCCTGCGCGGCAATCAATCCACGGCGCCGTACCCCGCCGCCCGGCGAGCACGCCATGACTGACGCGCATTGCGGGGTGTGCAAGGGCACAGGCTGCATCTTGCAGGCAGGCGGGCCGATGGTCCTGGCTGACTCGGCCCGCTATGCCTCCTTCCCGCGGCTCGCAGCGGCTCACGTCAAACGATGCGATGCCTGCGATGGCGCCGGCGTCTGGGGGAATGAGCAAGAGGCAAGCGCACAGGACGAATTCTGAGCGGTGCTCAAGGCCTCCTGCCGTCCATTCCCACGCCAGCCACAGGCGGCCGGGCGCCTGTGGGGCTATTGCCGCGCCAAGGCCATGCGCATCTCCGCCTCTCGATCCCGGACCAGATCGCCGCTGACATCCACGGTCACGGCCTTGATCGTGCCGGTGAAGGCGAAAGGCGGCTTGAATTGCGGCGTCACCGGCGCGCCGAGATGGATGCCGCAGGTGAGGCCTCCCGCCAGCCCGATGGTCAGCGGCATGGTGAGCGCGATGTCACCCTGCCCGGCGAGCTTGCCGTCAATGTAGAGCCGCCCTTGGCCCGGCGCGCCTTTGCCGTGAGCGACGTCGGGCTTGCCCGTCACTTCGAACTCATAGCGCAATTGATGGGAACCGCTGGGCACCGCGTCGCGGGATACGATGTCATAGAGCGTGCGGCCGACATAGTTGTAGGTGTAGCGCAGCTTACCGCCCTGCAGAAAGAACGCAAAGCCGCCGTCATTGCCACCCTGAGACAGCAACACGCCCTCGCTCCCGCCAGTGGGGATGTTGACATCGACCGTGACGCTATAGGACCGATTCATCAAGCTCGGTATCGCGTCGGTCGGCACGGCCTGGGTGTGCTGGTAAAGCTTGAACTGGGCCCGGTCGGCCGCCAATTTCGGGCGCTCATCGGCAAAACGCTGCGTGCCGCGTGAATCGATGGGCAGAACATTGTATTTGCCGGCCTCGACATACCATGTCGCGATCATCTCGATCAATTTGGGCCGGTTCTCTGCCGCGATATTGTTGTTCTCCGCGAAATCTTTCGCCACATTGTAGAGTTCCCATTTCGTGGCGTCGATTTCGGCCAGCTTGTCCTTGTTCATCGGCGCACCGAAAAAGGCGCCGGCTTCCCTGAAGGATGGTCCCGGCCAAGGGCAGACCGCGCGCCAGCCATCGTGATAGATGGCGCGATGGCCCATCATCTCGAAATACTGGGTCAGATGCCGGGTTTCCGCCTTGGGGTCGTTGAAGCTGTGGGCGAAGCTGACACCTTGGATCGGCGATTGGGTAACCCCCCTGATCGTCGCGGGCGCCTCGTAGCCGGCCGCCTCCAGGATCGTCGGCACCATGTCGATCGCATGGGCATATTGGGTGCGCACCTCGCCCTTCGCCTTGATCCCTTTCGGCCAGTGAACAACGAACGGATCGCTCACGCCGCCGCGATAGGTTTCCCGTTTCCAGCGGCGGAACGGCGTGTTGCCCGCCCAGGTCCAGCCCCAGGCATAATGGTTGCAGACCTCCGGCGTGCCCAGCTTGTCAATGGCGGCGAGATTTTCCGCCAGGGTGGAGGGGACGTTGTTGAAGAACAGCGCCTCGTTGACCATGCCTTGCGGACCGCCCTCGGAGCTCGCGCCATTATCGGAGATCAGCATGATGATGGTGTTGTCGAGTTCCCCTAAATTCTTCACGAAATCGAGCAGCCGCCCGATATGGTGGTCGGTATGGGTGATGAACCCCGCAAACACTTCCATCATGCGGGCGTAAAGCCGCTTCTCGTCTGCCGATAACGTATCCCATTGCGGCACGTCGGGGTCGTGGCGCGACAACTCGGCGTCTGCCGGGACGACGCCGAGCGTCTTCTGCCGCGCGAGAGTCTCCTCGCGCAGCCTTTCCCAGCCGCCGTCGAACTTGCCCTTGTATTGATCGGCCCACGCCTTGGGCACCTGATGCGGCGCATGCCCCGCCCCGGGACAGAAATAGAGGAAGAACGGCTTTTGCGGGGCGACCTGCTTGGCATCGGCGATGAAATTGATCGCCTTGTCCACCAAATCCTCAGTCAGGTGGTAGCCCTCCTCCGGTGTTTTCCCGGCCGCGACCGTGTGGTTGTCGGCGTAGAGGGCCGGATAATACTGGTTCGTTTCGCCCCCCATGAACCCGTAGAAACGCTCGAACCCCCGCCCCAGGGGCCAGCGGTCATAGGGCCCGGCGGCGGAGCTTTGATCCATCGCCGTCAGGTGCCACTTGCCGACAGCATAGGTGTTGTAGCCCTGCTGCTGCAGCATTTCAGACAGAAAGCCGTTTTCGAACGGGATATAGCCGTTGGATCCAGGGTAGCCGGTCGAGCCCTCCGTGATGCACGCCATGGCATTGGAATGATGGTTACGCCCGGTCAGGATGCATGAGCGCGATGGCGAGCAGAGCGCCGTGGTATGCATGTTGTTATACAGCAGACCGTTCTCTGCCAGGCGATCGATATTGGGCGTTTTGCATGGCCCGCCAAAACATCCGATCTGGCCGAAGCCCACATCGTCCAAAACGATGAACATTACGTTGGGGGCTCCCGACTTTGAACGCAGGGGTTGCGGCCATGCCGGAGTTGAAGTGTCATAGGTGCGGCCGATCACGCCTGTAAACGCTGTACCGGATTTGTATTCATTCATTGCCATGGCTGCGTAACCCTCCTCGAAATTTTCTTTGGTTAATGGTGCTGGCTCGTTCCTTCTGCGCCAATGCTGGCGCCTTGACGGTGTTTGTATGTCTCTGTGCCGCCGCAGGGATAGGCGGCATTCCTTCCGGCTTTAATTGGCTGGGGCTGCCGCTTGCCCTGCGCATCGCCCCATCACCTCATCGGCATAGACTCTCAGGCGTAAAAAGGCGGCCGTAACCTTCATTGGTTCATCCATACGATGATAGAAATGATCGCCGGCACAAACAAAATTCAGCCAAATTCCATCACCCGGCGTCGAGCAACAAAGCTCCCGCCAGCATGAGGCTTGACGCCGGGCCAAACGATAGGATCGCATATGGGGTTG
>DATJXU010000175.1:0-4099 GCA_035499915.1 Acidocella sp. | reverse complement strand
CCGCAAATCTCTTCGATGGTTTGAGGCGTATGCAGGGTCATGGTCAGAACCGCGGCAAATCAGGGAAAGGCAGCTGGCCGCGATGCACATGCGCCCGCCCCAGCTCGGCGCAGCGATGCAGCGTGGGAAACACCTTGCCGGGGTTGAGCAGCAATTCCGGGTCGAAGGCGCATTTCAGCCGCTGCTGCTGGCGCAGATCCGCCTCGCTGAACATCTCGGGCATCAAATCGCGCTTCTCCACCCCCACGCCATGCTCGCCGGTGAGCACGCCGCCCACCTCGACGCAGAGTCGCAATATGTCGCTGCCGAAATCCTCCGCCCGCTCCAGCTCGCCGGGCTTGTTGGCATCATAGAGGATCAGCGGGTGGAGATTGCCATCCCCCGCATGGAACACGTTGGCGACACCCAGCCCGTATTGTTCGGAGAGCTCGCGCATGCGCTGCAAAACCAGCGGCAGCTTGGCGCGCGGGATGGTGCCGTCCATGCAATAATAATCCGGCGAGATCCGCCCCACGGCCGGGAAGGCCGCCTTGCGCCCGGCCCAGAAGGCCAGGCGCTCCGCCTCATCGCGCGAGGCGCGCAAGGTCACCGCGCCGTTCCGGCGGGCGATGGCCTCGACCTCGCCCAGCAGATGGGTGCATTCGGGGGCGGGGCCATCCAGCTCCACGATCAGCAGCGCCTCCACATCCAGCGGATAGCCGACCTGCACGAAGGCCTCGGCGGCATGGATGGCGGGCTTGTCCATCATCTCCATGCCCGCCGGGATGATGCCGGCGGCGATGGTGTCGGCCACGCATTGCCCGGCAGATTCCACGGTGGGAAAGCCGATGAGCAAGGCCCGCGCCGTCTCCGGCTTGGGCAGGATGCGCAAAGTGACCTCGGTGACCACGCCGAGCAGCCCCTCGGAGCCCACGATGATGCCGAGCAGATCCAGCCCCGCCGCATCCAGCGCCTTGCCGCCGATGCGCAGAATTTCACCCTCCATCGTCACCAGCTGCACGCCGAGCACGTTGTTGGTGGTGAGGCCGTATTTCAGGCAATGCACCCCGCCGGAATTCTCCGCCACATTGCCGCCGATGGAACAGGCGATCTGGCTGGACGGGTCCGGCGCGTAATAGAACCCCTCCCCTTCCACCGCATTGGTGATGGCGAGGTTGGTAACACCCGGCTGCACCACCGCCAGCCTGTCCTCGTAGTCGATCTCCAGCACCCGGTTGAACTTGCCCATGCCCAGCAGCACGGCATCGGCCAGTGGCAACGCCCCGCCGGAGAGCGAGGTGCCCGCGCCGCGCGGCACGATCTTGATGCGGTTTTTGTGGCAATAGGCCAGAACCGCGGCCACCTGCTCCACCGTTTCGGGCAGCACCGCAACCATCGGCGGCTGGCGGTAGGCGGTCAGGCCGTCGGATTCATAGGGGCGCAGCTCATCCAGCCTGTCGATCACGCCTTCTCCGGGGACAATCCGGCGCAGTGCCGCGATGATCTCATCGCGCCGGGCCAGCACACGCTGATCCGGCAGGGGCATTTTCAAGGACATGGCGACCTCACAGTTCCTGTCTCATGCCGGGCGGCGCAATGGCTGATAGAGCACGCTGGCACAGAGGGCAGGTTAGGCGGCGTGGCTAACCCCGGCCAGATTTTCCATGCGCGGCTTGTCGGCCTTCAGCTCGGCGGCGGAGCCATCATATACCACCTCGCCGTCCGACAGCACATAGGCCCTGTCAGCCAGTTGCAGCGCCAGCATGGCATTCTGCTCGACCAGCAGGACGGACATGCCTTCCTTCTTCATCCTGCCGATGGTGCGCATCACCTCCTGCACGATCACCGGGGCCAGGCCCTGGGAGGGCTCGTCGAGGATCAGCAGCTTCGGGTTCAGCAGCAAGGCGCGGGCAATGGCCAGCATCTCCTGCTCGCCGCCGGAAAGCCGCCCGCCACGGCTGGTGCGCCGCTCATGCAAGCGCGGGAACAGCTCATAGACCGTGTCGATGGTCCATGGCCCCTTGGTCTCGGGCGGCACCAGCAGGTTTTCATGCACGCTCATATGGCCGAAGATCTTGCGGCCCTCGGGCACATAGCCCACCCCGGCGGCGGCGATCCTGTAGGATGCCGCGCGGGTCAACTCCTTGCCGAACAGCTTGACGCTGCCGGCCCTGGGCGGGGTAAGGCCCATGATGCTGCGCATGGTGGTGGTTTTGCCCGCCCCGTTGCGGCCGAGCAGGGCGACCAGCTCCCCCTCCTCCACCTTCAGCGAGACGCCGTTCAGGATATGGCTCTTGCCATAATAGGTGTGCAGCCCTTCAGCGTCGAGAACAGAACTCATGCGGCATCCTCCTCGAAGGCCTGGCCGAGATAGGCGGACTGGACACGCGGATTGGCGGAGATTTCGGCGGCATTGCCTTCCGCCAGCATCGTGCCGTTATCGAGCACGGTGATCCGGTCGGCGATGCCGAAGACGATCGCCATGTCATGCTCGACGAACAGGATGGTGATGCCCTTCTCCTTGTTCAACCGGCGGATGAGGTCGGTCATGTGGTGGGTTTCCTCATCGCCCATGCCGGCCGTGGGCTCGTCCAGCAGCAGCAGCTTGGGGTGGCGCGACAGCGCGATGCCGATTTCCACCACGCGCTGGTCGCCATGCGACATTTCGCCCACGATCCTGTCGCGCTTCGCGCCGATGCGGGTGATCTCGACCAGCTCCTCCACCTTGGCTTCCACCTGCGCGCGCATGGCGCGCGAGATCCAGGGCCGCAGCTGCAGCCCCATCGCGGTTTCCACCGCCACGCGCAGATTCTCGTAGACGCTGAGCGAGAGAAACACCTGCGTGATCTGGAAGGTGCGGATAATGCCGCGCCGCACCAGCGCATTCGGGCTGACGGCGGTGATGGGCTGGCCATCGAACGTGATGCTGCCCTCGGTGGGCGGGAAGAAGCCGCTGATCAGGTTGAACAGCGTGGTTTTGCCAGCACCGTTGGGGCCGATGATGGCACGCAGCTCCCCCGGCTCCACGGCGAGGGAAATGCCTTTCAGCGCCTGCAGCGCGCCGAAACGGCGGCCGACATTGTCGAGCTTCAGCAGGCTCATGACCGCGCCCTCCCCTTGAGGAAGCCGAGCAGCCCTTGCGGGAAGAACAGCACGGCGAGGATGAAGATGAGGCCGATGAAGCTCATCCAGTTCTGGGTGACGCTGGAGAGATAATCCTGCGCCACGATGAAGATCACCGCGCCCAGGAACGGCCCCCAGAAACTGCGCATGCCGCCCAGCACGCAGATGACAACGAAGGAGCCCGAAAGCGGCCAGTCGAGATTATCCGGCGAGGCAAAGCCGGTGAGCAGCGCGTTCAAACTGCCCGCCAGCGCCACGATGAAGGTGGAGATGGCAAAGGCGACCCAGATCTGCTTGTCCACCGCCACGCCAAGGAAGCGCAGGCGCGTGGTGTTCTCGCGCACCGCCACGAAGCTGTGGCCAAGGGGCGAGCGCAGAATCTGCCAGATCACCGCCATCACCACGGCGAACAGGACCAGCACGAGATAATAGAACCGCTCCGGCCCGAGCTTGATCGCCTCGCCGCCGATATGCACCGGCACGCGCGAGAAGCCGGTCAGCCCGTCCTCACCGCCGGTGAGGCCGTTCCAGCGCACGGCGACGAAATAGAACATCTGCCCGAAGGCGATGGTGATCATCGCGAAATAGATGCCCTTGCGTTTCATCACCATCGGGCCGACCAATATGCCGACAATGCCGCCAAGCAGCGTGCCCGCGACAATGGCCAGCGGCAGGGAGGGCGCCACATAGAGCAGGCACAGCCCCGTGCCATAGGCGCCAAGCCCGAAATAGGCCGCGTGACCAAACGAGGCGAGCCCGCCGACCGACATCAGGAAATGCAGGCTGGCGGCAAAGATCACGAAGATCGCGATCTCGGAGCCAACCGACATGACGTAGTTGCCGCCAACCAGCGGGAGCGCCGCGGCAACGGCCAGCGCGACCAGCGCGGCGATGCGCTCGTTCGTGGTGAGCGGGCGCCAGGGATTGACGGTGAGGCCCGGCGTGCGCCGCGCCGGCGCCTCCGGTTTGCCGAACAGGCCCCAGGGCCGCACGATCA
>DATJXU010000174.1:0-24688 GCA_035499915.1 Acidocella sp. | reverse complement strand
GAAATCCGGTCCGCACGCTGACGCTGGGTGCCGATTTTGGCGTGAAAAGTGATTTTTTCCAGCTTCGGCAGCAGCGCCTCCAGCGGCGTCTTCAAATCCAGCGCCCAGAAATGCCGCGCATCCGAGAGCCGGGCGCGCAGCACGCGCTCATTGCCCGCGATGATCGCCTTGCCGCCATCATCCGCCGCCAGATTGGCGATGAAGGCGAAATACGGCGCGGGCTTGCCCGCCGCGTCGCGCAGAGCAAAGTATTTCTGGTTGATCTTCATGGACAGCTCGCGCACTTCCGGCGGCAGCTCCATGAATTCCGGGTCGATCTGGCCGATCAGCGCCACCGGCCATTCGGCCAGGCCCGTCACCTCGTCCAGCAGCCCGTCATCCGGCGCCACCGAAAGGCCCAGCTTCGCGGCCTGCGCCGCAATGCCCTCGGCGATTTTGCGCCGGCGCTCATCCTGGCGGGCAACCACGTGATGCTCGCGCAGTTTTTCTTCCCACACGGCGGCGGAGGACACCTCGAACGGCCCCGGGCCGTGCACGCGGTGGCCTTCCGTCAGATTGCCGGAGGCAACGGGGCCGAGCGTGAAGGCGATCACGTCGCCATCCAGCAGGCAGACGATGCGGCGCAGCGGGCGCACCCAGGTGAACTCCCCGCCCGAGCCCCAGCGCATGGATTTCGGCCAGGGCAGCTTCGCCAGCAGCTCGGGCAGCGTGGCGGCGATGAAGGCGCCGGCCGGCTGGGCCGGGCTCTGCTTGTGCAGCACCCAGAAATCGCCTTCCTGGGTCAGATCCTCCTTCGCGGCGCCATGCTTGCGCAGGAATCCCGCCAGCGCCTGCTCGGGCGCGGAGATCCGCGGCCCGCGCTCGGAGACCGAGCTGGCCGCCACCTCAGCCGCCACTTGCGCCGCCAGGGCGATGCGGCGGGGGCCGTAAAATACCTGCGTCACCGCGATGTTCAACGGCTTCAGCGCCTGGGCGCAGAGGCCCTCAAGCTGCGCGCCCGCCCCGGCCTGCATGCGGGCGGGGATTTCTTCGGAGAACAGCTCCAGGAAAAACTCAGGCATTATTCCCCCGCGATCCAGGCTTCGGCGCAGGCCTTCGCCAGATTGCGCACGCGCGCGATATAGGCGGCGCGCTCGGCCACCGAGATCACGCCCCGCGCATCCAGCAGATTGAACAGATGGCTGGCCTTGATGCACTGGTCATAGGCCGGCTGGGCGACGCCGCCCGCCACCAGGGCCTGGCACTCGGCCTCGGCATCCTCGAAATGCCGGGCCAGCATGTCGGTATTGGCCAGCTCGAAATTATGCTTGGAATAGTCCCGCTCGGCGCGCAGGAACACATCCCCATAGGTCACGCCCTGGCCGTTGAAATCCAGGTCGTACACATTCTCAACGCCCTGCACATACATGGCCAGGCGCTCCAGCCCATAGGTCAGCTCGGCCGAGGGGGCGACGCAGGCAATGCCGCCCACCTGTTGGAAATAGGTGAACTGCGTCACCTCCATGCCGTCGCACCAGACCTCCCAGCCCAGCCCCCAGGCGCCCAGAGTCGGGCTTTCCCAGTCATCCTCGACAAAGCGTATGTCGTGCAGATGGCGGTTGATGCCGATGGCGTCATAGCTGGCGAGCAGCAGCTCCTGGATGTTGTCCGGGCTTGGCTTCAGCAGCGCCTGATACTGGTAGTAATGCTGCAGGCGGTTCGGGTTCTCGCCATAGCGCCCGTCGGAGGGCCGGCGGGAGGGCTGCACATAGGCCGCCTTCCAGGGTTTTGGCCCCAGGGCGCGCAGCGTGGTGGCGGGATGGAAGGTACCAGCGCCCATCTCCACGTCGTATGGCTGGAGAATGACGCAGCCCTGCTTGGCCCAGAACGCGTGCAATGTCAGGATAATGTCCTGGAAGCTCTTCGGCTTCCCCGGTGTGCTGTGGACTGTCATGGACCTTTGGTTAAACTGACGCGCCGCAGCAATACGGCCCCGCACCGGGAAGAGCAACCGCGAAGGACAGAAAATGGGCACCATAGTGCAGTGGAAAGCGCAAGATTGGGCAGGTGTGGCGCTGGCGGCACTGGTGGGGGGCGGGGCGTTCGCGTTCCGGGCACTGGCGATTGTGCCGCGCGCCACGGTGGGCATCTGCGCCGCCGCGTCCGCGCCCGCTTACTGCGTGCCGCGCGGCTGGGTTCTGCACTGGCAATATCTGGGCGCCTTTGGCTGGGTGGCGCTGGCGGCGGGGCTGCTGGCGTTCTTCTGGGGCAAGCGCCTCATCGGCGCGCTGGCGGTGGGGCTCGGGATCGCCGCCGTGGTGAATTACAACGGCACCCAAGGCATCATCGGCGCCGCGCTGGGTCTGGCGGCATGGTTGAGCCTGCTTACCAACCGGCCAGGCTGGACCCGCGCATAGACCCAAAAGTTTTTGGTGCCGCTTTTTTTCCAAAAAGCGGCAAGACACTTAACTTAAAGCCCCATCTTGCCCATCGCCAGGAACTTCTCCCGGCGCTTGGCCTTCAGGGCTTCCGGCGTCTGGCCCAGCAGGGGTTCCAGCGCGGTCTCCACCGCATCGCCCAAAGCGGCCAGCGCCGCGTCCGGGTTGCGGTGGGCGCCGCCCAGCGGCTCGGGCACGATCTCGTCGATCAGCCCCAGCCTCTTGAGGTCCTGGGCGGTGATGCGCATCGCCTCGGCCGCCACCGGCGCCTGGGCGGAGTCGCGCCACAAAATCGAGGCGCAGCCTTCCGGCGAGATCACGGAATAGATCGCGTGCTCATACATCAGCACGGCATTGCCCGCCGCCAGGGCGATGGCCCCGCCGGAGCCGCCCTCACCGATGATGGTGGCCACGAACGGCACCGGCGCGTCGAGGCAGGCCTCAATCCCGCGCGCGATGGCCTCCGCCTGGCCGCGCGCCTCGGCCTCGATGCCGGGGAAGGCGCCGGAGGTGTCGACAAAGGTGAGAACCGGCAGGTTGAACCGCCCGGCCAGCTCCATCAGGCGGCGCGCCTTGCGGTAGCCCTCGGGCTTGGCCATGCCGAAATTATGTTTCAGGCGGGATTCGGTGTCGGTGCCCTTCTCGGTGCCGATCACCATCACCGCCTTGCCCCTGAAGCGCCCCATGCCGCCGATGATCGCGGCATCATCGGCAAAGGCGCGGTCACCCGCCAGGGGGGTGAAATCCTCGATCAGCGCGGAGATGACCCCCAGCGCTTTCGGCCGCTCCGCATGGCGGGCGACCTGGGTTTTCTGCCAGGGGCTCAGCTTGGCATAGATGGCCTTCAGCTGCGCATCCGCCTTGGCGGAGAGCTTTGCCACCTCGTCGGCAATGCTGAGCTCGCCGGGTGCCGCGCTCATCCGCCGCAGCTCCTCGATCTTGCTCTCAAGCTCGGCGACAGGCTTTTCGAATTCCAGATACTGACGCATGGACCGGGGGCTTAGCACATATCCGCGCCAAGAAAAGCCTCTGACCGCTTGAGGTTGACGCATGCGCATCAACCTCGGGCGATCAAAGGCTTTGTTACGAGGCTGATTCACGCCCTCGGTTGCCGCGCAAAGGCGCGCCAACCGCCAGCGCTCAGGCTCTAGAACGCTTTGTGAACAGGTTAAGCCCGCTGGCGCAGCCTGGAAGCGGCATCGCGCAATTGCGCCAGGGCCTGGGCAAGGTCGTCATCCCCCGCCCGCAAGGCCGGCACCTGGGCCCCGGCATCGCCCCGCATTCGTGCCTCCAGCGCCACCGCCAGGGCCTGGCATTGCGCCGCGCGGGGCGCATCCTCGGGGCCTGGCTCGCCGCTGATCAGCCGCACCGCCGCCGCCCCGGCCACGCCGCGCAGGGCGCAGAGCAATTGCGCCGCGTCATCCAGCCGCCCGTGCCGGCCCCGCCCCTCAAGGCGCATGCGCGCAAGCGCGGTCTCCGCCACGGCGCTGGCCATGCCCGCCTCCCGGCGCTCGCGCCCGGCGATATCCTGCCCCATGGCGGGGTGCGCCAGCGCCGCCGCCGCAAAGCCCAGATTCGCCCGGATGGCCGCCGCCAGCAAGGCGCGCAAGCCACCCTGCCGGCGCTCCGGCCAGAGCCACAGCACCCCCGCCACGCCCACCAGCGCGCCGATCACGTTGTTCAGCACCCGCGCCGCCGGAATGCCGCCGCCAGGCTGGAGCATGTCGATCACCAGCACGAAAAGCGCCGTCAGGAACAGCACGAACACCGTGTAGTTCACGCTCTTGAAGGCGATGGCCAGCGCCGCCAGCGGAAAAATGACGGCCAGCAGCAGCAGCTTGGCGGGCAGCAGGGCGATCAGCAGGGCCGCCAGCACACCACCGCCAACACTGCCGATGATCCGCTCCAGGCTGCGCGGCCAGGTGGCCTCGGCCAGAGGCTGCATCACCATCACCGTCGCCATCGTCGCCCAATAGGAGAAGGCGAGCCCCAGCCAGGACACGAGCAGATACGCCACGCCCACCGCCACGGTCACGCGCGCGGCATGGCGCAGGATGGGAGCGCTGATCCGCCCTGGGCTGGCCGCATCCGCGACAGGGTGCGCGCTCTGCGCCTCCGGACCCTTGGCATAGGCGGCCAGGGCAGAGGCGGAAAGTGACATGGCCCGCGCCTGCGCCGCCGGCAGCGCCGCCGCATCCTGCGCCAGCGCGGCCGCATAGGCCGCAAGCCGCGTGCCGTCGAAGGCGCGGGTCGCGGCTTGGCGCTCGGCTTCCAGCAGGGCCTCGCGCAATGTCCAGAGGCAGAAAGGCAGCGGCCGGGGCGCCTCTTCAACAACCAGGCCATGCCCGAGCGCGATCAGCACCGCGAACAGCCTGTCCGCGCAATCCACCGCCAGCTCATGGCGCGCATGCCCGGATTCGAGCCGCGCCACGGCGGCGCGCCCGCGCTCAATCGCCAGCCGGACAGAGCGGCGATGCGCCGCGTTCAAGGCCTGGCGGGATGCCACATCCGCGCCGCCATGCCGCGCCAGGGCCAGAAACTCCCCCACCATCGCGGCTTCCCGCGCGAAGATGGAGGACGCCGCCCGGCGCACCGGCGCATGCGGGTGGATGCGCCACAGCACAAGGCAAAGCAGCAGCGCCCAGAGGCAGCCCAGCAGGAAGGCCCCGGTGAGAATGAGCGCGCCGGCGGGTGTACGCGGATAATCCACCCCCACCACCGCCACCACGCTGACGAGAATGCCGGGCACGGTGGCCGTCGCCCCCCAGGCGCGGGGCAGGTTGGTGAGAAACACCAGGGCCAGCATCACCAGCCCGCCAAACACCGGCCCGCCCGCCCCGGCAATGGACACGCAAGGCAGCACCACCGCCCCGGCCAGGGCAAAACCGCTAATGGCCAGGAGGCGGGTTTTATCCCGCCCGCCAGGATCGGCCAGGCAGCACCAGAACGCGCCAAACGCCGCCCAGGCCAGCCAGGGGCGGCCAAGCCCATAGGCCAGCCCCACCATCACCGCCACGGCGGTGGCGGCGCGCAGCCCTTCGGCAATGCCGACCTGCTCGGGCGTCAGCCCAAAAGAGCGCGATTCGAGCACGCGCGAGAGCCGGTACGCGCTCTCCGCCAGCCCCGCCGCCGGGGCGCGCCACATGCCTTGCCTGAAACCCAAACTCTGCGCCTGCATCTACGATCCATAAAAGAAAAGCCGCAGGATACCCCGCAGCTTCTCAGTATATGCTGCAACGCAACATGAATATAATGAATTGTCTGAATACACTTTATTCAAAATTGGAATAACACACCTTGCCGGACAGCTTCGCCTTCGTCCGATCCGCTACCCGGCCAGCAGGGCCATTCATCACCGCCCGCAACAGGACCAGCCCGCGGGCCAGGGCCGCGCGCATGAGCGCGATCGGTTGCGTTAAGGCGCCGCGAAATCCTCCGCCAGCATGGCCCAGCGCTCATGATCGCGCCATTCGCCCTGAATTTTGAGATAGCGCGGGGAAAACCCCTCCTGGCGAAACCCCGCGCCCCGAACGAGCGCCAGGGACCGCCGATTGCCCGGCTGAATATTCGCCTCCACCCGGTGCAGCCCGAGCAGGAAGAAGGCATGCGCCAGAACCAAACCCAATGCCTCGGCCATCAACCCCCGGCCTGACTGGGCCTGGCTGGCGTAAAACCCAAGATAAGCGGAGCAAAAATTGCCCATCGCGATCTGGCTCAGGTTGAACAGGCCGATGACAGCGCCATCCGCCTCGGTGCGGGCCAGCAGGCTCACCCGCCTCGGATCCACCGCCCGCCATGCCTCGAACCCCGCCTGGTCGGTGAACGGCTCCACCCATGGCGCATGAAATGCGGCGCTGGCCTTGTTCGCCGCGATCAGGTCAGGCGCATCCGCCTCGCCCAGCGGGCCAATACAAACGCGCGCCACGCCCTCACTTAGCCTTCAGCAGATCTCTGATCTCGGTCAGCAATGTCTCCGTCGGGGTGGGCACGACAACCGCCTGCGCCGGGGATTTATAAATTTTCTCGATCAGCCGGACGAGCCAGAAGATGGCGGCGGCGACGATGAGGAAATTGATCACGGCATTGATGAACAGGCCATAATTGATGGTCACGTCGCCGGCCTTCTGCGCATCCGCGAGCGTCACCGCCGGGCTGCCCTTCAGGATGATGAAATGGTTGGAAAAATCCACCCCGCCGGTGATCAGCCCGATGACCGGGTTGATGATGTCCTTCACCAGCGAGCCGACAATGCCGGTAAAGGCCGCGCCGATGACGACACCGACCGCCAGATCGACCACATTGCCCCGCATGATGAAAGCCTTGAAATCGCCCAGCCAGCCGGGCGTCTTCAGTTGGACAGGAAATTTTGACGTCGCAGACATCCGCCTCTCCGCATTGGTCTCTGCGTACTTTGTACAAGCGGGCTGTTCATCCGCAACCTTTTTTACGACTCCGCACCGAATCTTCACTTTGAAATGAGGCACTTGCATGCTCTCCTGGGTTGATCATGCAAGGAGGGACAGATGAACAAGGCCAAGGCGGCGCTGGGTGAAACGATCCGCTCACTGATGAAGCAGAAGGGGCTGAGCTGGGCCTCCCTCGCGCAGGCCATCGGCCAGTCTCCGGTCTGGACCTGTGCGGCCTGCCTCGGCCAGATGTCCATGACCGCGCAAGCCGCCGAAACAACCGCCGCCCTGCTGGGCCTCTCGGCCACCGAGGCCGCAGTGCTGCAGGACATCCCCTATCGCGGCGCGCTCCCCACCGAGGTACCGACAGACCCGCTGGTCTACCGCTTTCATGAGCTGGTCAGCGTCTATGGCACCACCTGGAAAGAGCTGATCCAGGAGGAATTCGGCGACGGGATCATGAGCGCGATCGACTTCAACATGAGCCTGGAGCGCGAGCCCGACTCGAATGGCGATCGTGTAAAAATCGTCATGAGCGGCAAATTCCTGCCCTACAAGCGATATTGAGACGCTTTGCTGCTTGCGCGGCGCGGCGCGGGTCTGAAACAACCGTGCCCACCATGCAGGAGACTCGGATGTTCAAAAAATGCCTCATGCTGGCACTGGCGCTTTCCCTCGCCGGATGCGGACATGGCACGGGACGCACCACCGGCACCGCTGCCGGCGGCGCGGCGACGGGTGCGGTGATCGGCATCATTGGCGGGCCCATCGGCGTGGTGGTGGGGGCTGGCATCGGGGCCGGCGCGGGCGCCATCGCGGGGTCCAACACCACACCCAAGCAGGTCAATCTCGGCAACGCGCCGTGGGATAAGAAGGGCACCTAAAGCACGTTGAGGGTGGCGGGCCGTGGTGGCCCGTCATCCGCGAGGGGCCGTATTTCAGGCGCCCGCCAGCGTCATGCCCTCGATGCGCAGGGTCGGCGCATCGGTCCCGCGCTTGAATTCCAGGTCGCTCGCCGGGGTGAGGTGCAAGAACATGTCCTTGAGGTTCCCGGCGATGGTGAACTCCGCCACCGGCTCGGCGATCTGCCCGTTGCGGATCATGAACCCGGCGGCACCGCGCGAATAATCGCCGGTCAGCCCGTTCACGCCGGAGCCGATCATCTCGGTCACGTACAGCCCCTCGGAAATATCGGCCATCAGCTGGGCGGGGGTCATCCGGCCCGGCTCCATGTAGAAATTGCTCAAGCCCCCGGCATGGCCGTTGGTCTTCAGCCCAAGCTGGTTGGCCGAACGCGTGTCCAGCACCCAATCGGTCAGGCGGCCATCCTCGATGAAATTCATCCGCGTCACCGTCTGGCCCTCGCGGTCGAAGGGGCGAGAGCGCCGGCCGCGCACGCGCAGCGGGTCATCCACGATATTGATGCCGGGGCCAAACACCGCCTGGCCCAGGGCATCCTTCAGGAAGGAGGTGCCGCGCGCGATGGAAGCCCCCGAGATGGCGCCGGAGAAATGCCCGAGAATGGAACCCGCCACGCGCGGGTCGAACAGCACCGGCAGCCTCGCCGTCGCCGGCCGGCGGGGGTTGAGGCGGGCCAGCGCGCGCGAGGCGGCATTGCGGCCAAGCTGGGCAGGATCGCCCAGATCCTCGCCATGGATCACGGACTCATAATCGTAATCGCGCTGCATATCCGTGCCCGTACCCGCGATGGCGGTGACGGAGACGCTATGAATGGAGCGCGCATATTCGCCCAAAAACCCATGGCTTGTGGCCAGCACCGAGACCGAGCGCGACCAGGAGGATGACGCGCCCTCGGAATTGGTGATGCCGGGCACGGCAAGGGCGGCCTCTTCCGCCGCGATGGCGCGGGCGATCAGCAGTTCCGCCGCCGGTTCAACCGGGTCGTCCAGCTCCAGAAACCCGGCATCGGGCGCGGGCGGCGCGAAGGGGATTTCGGCGTACGGGTCTTGCGGCACCACTTTCGCCATCGCCACCGCCTGCTCGGCCAGGCGCGTAAAGGCCGCACGGTCGATGGAGCTGGCGGAGACGGAGGCCGAGCAGCGGCCCAGGAACACGCGCAGGCCCAGCTCCGTGGTCTCGGCGCGCTCGGTCTCCTCGATCTTGCCCAGGCGGCGCTGCACGCCAACGGAGGTGCCCTCATAGAGCCCCACCTCCGCCACCTCGGCCCCGGCGCGCCGGGCCGCCTCCAGCAGGGCGGCGGCGGCCTCGCCCAGCGCGCTCACGCGGCCAGCCGGTCGATGATGGAGGAGAATTTCGGCACCTGCGCCACCGGGCCGATGGTGGCCAGGGTGGGCTTCTGCCGGAAGATCTTCGCCCCCGCCGCGCGCACATCATCGATGGTCACGGCGTTGATCTTGGCCACGGTTTCCGAAACCGGGATGATGCGGCCAAAGACCTGCCATTGCCGGGCCAGCTGCTCGCAGCGGCTGCCGGTGGATTCCAGGCTCATCAGCAGCCCGGCCTTCAGCTGCGCGCGGGCACGGTTCAGCTCGGCCTCGCTCACCTCGCGCTGCACCTTCTCCAGCTCCTCCAGCGTGACCGGGATCAGCTCCGCCGCCTCGGACTCGCCGGTGCCCGCGTAAATCCCGAACAGCCCGCCATCCTGCGCGGGCGCGGTGAAGCTGTAGATGGAATAAACAAGCCCGCGCTTCTCGCGGATCTCCTGGAACAGCCGCGAGGACATGCCCCCGCCCAGCAAGGTGGAGAGCAGCATGGCGGGGTAGTAATCCGCCTCGCCATAGCCCGGCGAATCAAAGCCCAGCACGATATGCGCCTGGTCCAGGTCGCGCAGCTCGCGGTATTCGCCGCCCATGTAATCGGCGGCCATGGGCGCAATACGCTCGGCCCGCGGCAGGTCGGCGAAGTACCTCTCCGCCAGCTCCACAACCTGGCTATGGTACAGATTGCCGCTGGCGGCGATGACCATATTGTCCGGCGTGTAATGCTCGCGCATGAAGCCGGGCAGCGCCTCGCGCTTCATGCCACGGATGATCTGCTCCGTGCCCAGCACCGGGCGGCCCATCGGCTGCGACGGATAGGCGGCGGACTGGAAATGGTCGAAGATGATGTCGTCGGGCGTGTCGTTCGCCTGGCCGATTTCCTGCAGGATCACGCCGCGCTCGCGCTCCAGCTCCTCTGGCTCGAAGGTGGAGTGGCAGAGAATATCGCCGATGATATCCGCACCCAGCGCCAGATCCTCCTTCAGCAGCTTGACGTAATAGGCCGTCTGCTCGCGGGAGGTATAGGCGTTGATATGGCCGCCGACATTCTCGATCGCCTCGGCGATGTCCGCCGCCGAGCGGCGCTCGGTGCCCTTGAAGGCCATATGCTCAAGAAAATGCGCCACCCCGTTCTCGGCGGCGGTCTCGTGGCGCGTGCCAGCGCCCACATAGGCGCCGAAGGACACAGTCTCCACCCGCTCCATGCGCTCGGTCAGCACGGTGAGGCCGGAGGCCAGGGTGGTTATGGAAACCTGTTCAGGCATTGCTGTTCCTGTTCGCAAAATTCCGCACCAGGGTTTCGATCGCGACAAGATCGGCCGGGGCGCGGGTGTAAGTCTCTTTCCTGTCATATAGGTCGGAGAGATGCTTTGGGAGGGGCGGGCGGCTGCCAACCGCTTTTTCGATGGCATCCGGGAACTTGGCCGGGTGCGCGGTGGCGGCGGCGATCACCGGCAGGCCCACCGGCCCGCAGTCGCGCCCGGCGGCCAGGCCGATCACGCTGTGCGGGTCGGCCAGATACTGGCTTTCCTGGTAGAACCGGGCGATTTCCTTCAGCGTCGCCTCGTCATCCAGCCTGTAGCCCTGGAACTGGTGGCGGATGGCCTGCCAGACCGGGGCCTCCACCGCCATTTTGCCGGTGGCGCGGAAATCCGCCATGGTTTTCGCCGTCAGCGCCGCGTCACGCCCCAGGAACTCGAACAGCAGCCGCTCGAAATTGGAGCTGACGCCGATATCCATGGAGGGCGACAGGCTGGGCTCAACCCCCTGCACGCTCATGTCATTGGCGGCCAGGAAGCGGACCAGAATATCGTTGCGGTTGGAGGCGACGATGAACTTGGCAATCGGCAGGCCCATCTGCCTGGCCGCCCAGGCGGCCAGGATATTGCCGAAATTGCCGGTGGGCACGGCCACCGCCACCTCGCGCTCGGGCGCGCCCAGGTTGAGCGCGGCGTAGACGTAATAGGGAATCTGCGCGGCGATGCGGGCGAAATTGATGGAGTTCACCGCCGAGAGGTTCATCTCGGCGCGGAAGGGCGCATCCGCGAACATCGCCTTCACCAGGTCCTGGCAATCGTCGAAATTCCCGGAAACCGCGATGTTCAGCACGTTATCGGCCTGCACCGTGGTCATCTGGCGGCGCTGCACCTCGGAGGTTTTGCCCTCCGGATGCAGGATGGTGATGTCGATATTCTTCCGGTTGGCCACGGCCTCGATGGCCGCCGAGCCGGTATCGCCGGAGGTGGCGCCGACGATGCGGACCTTCTCGCCGCGCTTGGCCAACACATGCTCAAACAGATGGCCGACCAGCTGCAGCGCCATGTCCTTGAAGGCGAGCGTGGGGCCGTGGAACAGCTCCAGCGCGTAGAGGTTGGTGTCCACCTGCACCAGCGGCACGGTGGCCTTGTGGGCAAACCCTGCATAGGCGCGCCGGCACATGGCCAGGAGGTCGGGGTATTCGACGCTGCCCGCCGCGAAGGGGGCGATGATCTTTGCCGCCAGCTCCGCGTAAGGCAGGCCGCGCATGGCTTTCAGCTCGGCGGCGGAAAACACCGGCCAGCTTGCCGGCATATAGAGCCCGCCATCATTGGCGAGGCCCGCGAGCAGCACACCGGCGAAATCCATCTCCGGGGCCTGCCCCCGCGTCGAAACATAGCGCATCAAATTTTCCCTATTCCGGGCTGGCCTATACTATCTGGCGAGGGCGGGCAGCAATGCGTCCAGCCTTTTGGTCCCTTGCGCGGTGGCGGCCAGCCTGTCGCCGGAGAGGGTCAGATAGCCCTCGGCCAGGCATTCCTCCAGAATATCCGGCTCCAGCGCGTCCATCAGGGCCATGCCGGTGCGCGCGGCGAAGCGGGGGGCGCAGATGCCCTCCTGCAGCCGCAAGCCCATTATCAGCGCCTCGCGGGCGCGGTCCTGGGCTGGCACCTCCTCCTCCAGGGTGGTGCCATGGCCATGGGCGGCCACGCGCTGCATCCAGACCTCGGGCGCGCGGTGGCGGGTGGTGGCGAGCAGCTTGCCCCCCAAAGAGAGCCGCCCATGCGCGCCGGGGCCAATGCCCGCATAATCGCCATAGCGCCAATAGGTGAGGTTATGCCGGCTCTCTCCGCCCGGCTTGGCGTAGTTGGAGACCTCATAGCGCTGCAAGCCGTAGCGCGCGGCTTCCTCGGCGGTGATGTCATACAGCGCCTCGGCCTCGTCCTCATCGGGGAGCACAAATTCGCCGCGCGCATGCAGGGTGGCGAATTTGGTGCCGTCCTCGATGGTGAGCTGGTAGAGCGAGAGATGGTCCGCCGCCAGGTCCAGCGCCCGGCGCAGCTCCGCCCGCCACGCCGGCTGGGTCTGGCCGGGGCGGGCATAGATCAGGTCGAAGGAGATGCGCGGAAAGATTTTCGCCCCCAACTCGATGGCGGCGATGGCCTGCCCGGCGCTGTGCTGGCGGCCCAGGAAGCGCAGCGCCTCAGGGTCGAAACTCTGCACCCCGATGGAGACACGGTTCACCCCCGCCGCGCGGTAGGCCGCGAATTTCCGCGCCTCCACGCTGGTCGGGTTGGCCTCCAGCGTGATCTCGGCATCCGGGTCCAGGTCGAACAGGCGCCCGGCCTCTTCGATCAGCCCCGCCACGCTCTGCGGGTCCATCAGGCTGGGCGTGCCGCCGCCGAAGAAGATGGAGGTAACACGCCGGCGCCCCAGCCTTGCCGCCTCAAAGCCCAATTCAGCCTTCAGCGCCGCCAGCATCTCCGCCTGCGGCAGGGTGTCGCGCACATGGGAGTTGAAGTCGCAATACGGGCATTTGGCCAGGCAGAAAGGCCAGTGAAGATAGAGCGCCAATTGATCCATGCGCCCCGGCATAGACCGGTTGGCGGGCGGGGGCGAGTCGGCCCCGCCTTGGCAGGCTCCCTCCAGCCGCCTATCCCGGAGCCATGGAAGCGATCAGCGTCGAAAACCTCGTCAAGCGCTACCCCGCTACGCTGGCGGTGGACCACCTCTCCTTCTCGCTGGAGCGCGGCCGGATCCTCGGGCTGCTGGGCGGCAATGGCGCGGGCAAGACCACCACCATCTCCATGCTGCTCGGGCTGCTGGTGCCCACATCCGGGCGCATCAATGTGCTGGGGCATGACATGGCGCATGACCGCTTCGCCGCCCTGGCGCGGATGAATTTTTCCTCGCCCTACATCGCCCTGCCCGCCCGGCTCACGGTGCGGGAAAATCTCGAAGTCTACGGCCATCTCTACAACGTGCCGAAGCTCAAACACCGGATCGGCCAGCTGGCGGAGCAATTCCGCCTGGCCGAACTGCTCAACCGCCCGGCGGGCGACCTCTCGGCCGGGCAGAAAACCCGTGTGGCTTTGGCAAAAGCCTTTCTCAACCAGCCGGACCTCCTGCTGCTGGACGAGCCCACCGCGAGCCTGGACCCCGACACCGGCGATTATGTCCGCACCGCGCTGGAGGAATACCGGCGCGAGAGCGGGGCGGCCATTCTGCTCGCCTCCCACAACATGGCGGAGGTGGAGCGGCTCTGCGACGAGGTGCTGATGATGAAGCAGGGCCGCGTGGCGGACCGGGGCACCCCGGCTGAGCTGATCGCCCGCTATGGGCGCGAGAACATGGAGCAGGTGTTTCTGCACATCGCCCGGAGCGAGGCGCTGTGAGCGGCGCGGCGCGGCGCATCTGGGGCCTCATCTACCGGCATCTCTGCATGTACCGGCATTCCTGGCCGCGCCTGCTGGAGATCGCCTATTGGCCGGCGCTGGAGCTGCTGATCTGGGGCTTCACCGCGAATTTCTTCAGCCGCGGCATCCATGAAGGGGCGGCGGTGCTGGCGGGGGCGGCGCTGATCGCCGGGGTACTGCTGTGGGAGATCGTGCTGCGCTCGCAGATCGGGGTAACCTTGAGTTTCCTGGAGGAAATCTGGTCGCGCAATCTCGGGCATCTCTTCGTCAGCCCGCTGCGCCCGGCGGAGATGGTGGCAGCGCTGCTGGCCGTGTCCGTGATCCGGACATTCATCGGCCTGCTTCCCGCCACAATCATCGCCTTTTTGCTCTATCATTATGACCTGTTCGCGCCCGGCCCGGTGATGGTGCTGTTCTTCCTCAACCTGCTCGTCATGGGCTGGTGGGTGGCGCTCGGCATCGTCTCGCTGCTGTTTCGCTACGGCGCCGGGGCGGAGGCGCTGGCCTGGACCATCGCCTTCGGCATCACCCCCTTCGCCTGCGTGTTCTACCCCGTGGCCTCGCTGCCGGGTTGGCTGCAGCCTGTTGCCCTGGCCCTCCCCGCCGCGCATATTTTCGAGGGGCTGCGCGCCCTGCTGCTGAGCGGCCAAACCGATTGGGCGCAATTTGGCTGGGCCGCGGCGCTGAACGCCGCCTGGATGCTGGCCGCCATCGCCGTGTTCGGGGCGGAATTCCGCCGTGCGCGAATCCGCGGCGCCTTGATATCAATTGGAGAATGAGCATGCATCAATTCTGGCTCATCCGCCACGCCTTGGTTCACCGGGAGTCGCTGGCCTATCTGTACGGAACGGACGACGTGCCGATCTGCACCCAGACCATGGCGGCGCAAGGGCCGCATTACGCCGCCCTGGCGGCAAGGCTGCCGCGCCCGGCGCGGCTGGTCTGCACGCCGCTCACCCGCACCCAGCTCACCGCCGATGCGCTGCTGCGCGCCGGCTATCCGGCCCAGGAAAAACTGATCGACCCTGCCTTCATCGAGCAGGATTTCGGGGACTGGCAGGGCGTGCCCATTGCCCAGTTCGACGCGCGCGGCCATGAGGAGCGGCATCCGTTCTGGCCGATCCATGCCGCCGAAACCCCGCCCGGCGGGGAAAGTTTTGCCCAGCTCATCGGCCGCGTGGGCGCCGGGCTGGAGGCGCTGCTGGAAAGTGCCGAGGGTAAGAACACCATCATCGTCAGCCATGGCGGGGCCATCCGCGCCGCCTGCGCCTATGCGATGGGGCTGACCCCGCACCAGGCGCTCTGCCTGCAGATCGACAATATTTCCCTCACCCGTATCGAATATGCACAGCGCGGCTGGCGGGTTTTGTCTGTTAATGAACAGTCCTCCATCCCGGCTTGCCCGCCGCAAGCCGCGCCCCCGCCTGCCCCAACACGACACAAAGCGACCTCAACACAAGGAGTTCTTTCATGAAACGCCTGCTGCTCGCGGCCGCGTTCACCGCTGCCCTCACCGCTCCGGCCCTGGCCGCCGACCCCCAGCATCTGGTGGACAGCGCCACACTGTCGATGGAGGACATGATGGGCGGCGCCGAAGGCTCCCAGGCCCAGCAATTCCTGCGCAAGGCCAAGGCCGTGGTGATCTGCCCCAACGTCTTCCGCGCCGGGTTCTTCTTCGGCGGCGAGGGCGGGGGCTGCGTGCTCTCCGCCCGCTCGGCGGATGGCGACTGGTCCAACCCGGCCATCTACTCCATGGGCAGCGGCAGCTTCGGGCTGCAGATCGGCCTGCAGACGGCTGAGGTGATGATGATCATCATGACCAATGGCGGGCTGAACGCGCTGTTGAACTCGCAATTCAAGATCGGCGCGGATGCCGGGCTCTCCGTCGCCACGCTGGGTGCTGGCGTAACGGGGGCGATGTCCACCGCCTGGAACGCGGACATCATCAGCTTCTCCAAGAGCCAGGGGCTGTATGGCGGCATCTCGCTCTCCGGCACCGTGCTCTCCAACGATGCGGGCGCCGAGCAGCAATATTACGGCCAGGAATTCGCCGCCCGGCAGATCGTGGTCGACGGCCAGGGCAACAACCCCGGCGCCAACCCGCTGCGCCAGACGCTCGCGCGCTACGCCGCGCCGGCAGGGGCGATGACCCCCGCGCAGTAAGCCGAAGGTTGATGCCGCTTTTTTGAAAAAAAGCGGCGCAAAAAACTTTTATAAACTAAAAAACGCCCTGGTTCGCAGGGCGTTTTTTTTGGCTCAGTAGACCACGACGCTGCGGATGCTCTCGCCCTTGCGCATCAGCTCGAAGCCCTCATTGATCTGCTCGAAGGGCAGCACATGGGTGATGAGCGAGTCGATATCGATCTTGCCCTCCATGTACCAATCCACGATCTTCGGCACATCGGTGCGCCCGCGCGCCCCGCCGAAGGCCGTGCCCTTCCAGCTGCGGCCCGTCACCAGCTGGAACGGGCGGGTGGAAATCTCCTGCCCCGCGCCCGCCACGCCGATGATGATCGAGGTGCCCCAGCCGCGATGGCAGCATTCCAGCGCCTGGCGCATCACCTTGGTGTTGCCGATGCACTCGAAGGAATAATCCGCGCCGCCATCGGTAAGGTTGACGAGATAGGGCACGAGATCCTCGCCGATCTCGGACGGGTTGACGAAATGCGTCATGCCGAATTTTTCGGCCATCGCCTTGCGGCCATTATTCAGGTCGACGCCGATGATCTTGTCAGCCCCGGCGATGCGCGCGCCCTGGATGACGTTGAGGCCGATGCCGCCCAAGCCGAAGACCACCACATTATCGCCCGGCTGCACCTTGGCCGTGTTGAACACCGCGCCGATGCCGGTGGTGACACCGCAGCCGATATAGCAGATTTTCTCGAACGGCGCGTCCTCACGCACCTTGGCCAGCGCAATCTCCGGCAGGACGGTGAAATTCGCGAAGGTGGAGCAGCCCATGTAATGCATCACCGGCGCGCCGTCGCAGGAGAAACGGCTGGTGCCATCCGGCATCACGCCCTTGCCCTGGGTGGTGCGGATGGCGGTGCAGAGATTGGTCTTGCGCGAGAGGCAGGACTTACATTGGCGACATTCGGGCGTGTAGAGCGGAATCACATGGTCGCCCTTTTTCAGCGACGTCACACCGGGGCCGACATCCACCACCACGCCAGCGCCCTCATGGCCCAGAATGGCGGGGAAAATCCCCTCCGGATCCGCGCCGGAGAGGGTGTATTCATCCGTATGGCAGATGCCGGTGGCCTTCACCTCCACCAGCACCTCGCCCCATTTCGGCCCCTCGATCTCCACCGTTTCCAGCGACAGCACCTTGCCCGGTGCCCGCGCCACAGCTGCCCGCGTCTTCATCCGTTTGGTTCCCCCTTGAAAGCCGAAGCCGGATAACCTTGTGCGAAAAGCAGCGAAGTCAAGTCTGTATGCACCACCCTGTTGACGACTTCCGCCGCCACAACGGGCTTGGCGTGATAGGCGATGCCAAGTCCGGCCGCCTTCAACATCGGCAGGTCGTTGGCGCCGTCGCCCACGCTCAACGCCGCCGAAAGCTTCACGCCGCGCTGGGCGGAAATCTCGGTCAGCGCGGCCAGCTTGGCATCCTTGTCCAGGATCGGCTCGCCCACCTCGCCGGTCAGCGCCGTGCCGTCATCCAGCAGGATGTTGGCGCGGTGGACGGCAAAGCCCAGCTCGGCGGCGACGCGCGCGGTAAAGAAGCTGAACCCGCCGGACACCAGGGCCGTGGTGGCGCCGAACGCGTTCATGGTGGCCACCAGCGTGCGCGCACCGGGGCAATAGCCTATGCCTTTCCAGGTCTCCTCCAGCGCGCGCACCGGCAGCCCCTTCAGCAACCCCACCCGCTCGCGGATGGCGGCGTGGAAATCCAGCTCGCCATTCATCGCCCGGGCGGTGATGGCTGCGATCTGGTCCTTGATGCCCGCGAACCCCGCCAGCTCATCCAGCGTTTCCGCGGTGACGATGGTGCTGTCCATATCCGCGACCAGCACCGCCTTGCGCCGCCCGCGCGGCTTGGTGAGGAAAATATCCACCGCCTTATGGGTCAGCACCGCCGCAATGGCCGAACGGTCCGGGGCGCGGCGGGCCAGGAACTCAACCGCCCTGCCCTCTTCCAGCCAAGTGAGGCCCCGCCCCTCGGCATAGGCCAGGGCACGGGCGGCGTCCTGCGGCGTGAGGGGGCCGGCCTCCCGGCTGGCCACGAGGGTGACGATGTGAGAACTAGGCTGTGTCATGGGCAAGACCGATAGGGCAGAGACAGGCTTTGGGCAACGCACCGCGCTGATCATCGCGGGCCCGACGGCGAGCGGCAAATCCGCCCTGGCCCTGGCCATCGCCAGGGCGTTCGGCGGCACCATCATCAATGCCGATGCCATGCAATGCTACCGGGAGCTGCGCCTGCTCACCGCCCGGCCCTCGCACGAGGATGAAGCCCAGGCCCCGCACCGGCTTTACGGCGTGCGCGCCGCCGATGAACCCGCCAACGCCGCCTGGTGGCGCGAGGCCGCGCTGGCGCAGATGGATGCGGCGTCCTTCCCCATCCTCTGCGGCGGCACGGGCATGTATGTCTCCGCATTGGTGAAAGGCATTGCCGACATCCCCGACCCTGGCGAGGCGGCCCGGACCGAAGCCAGGCGTTTGCTGGCGGAAATCGGCCCCGAGGCGCTGCATGCCAAGCTGGACCCGCAGACCGCCGCCAGGCTGAAACCGGGAGATAGCCAGCGCATCGCCCGCGCCTATGAGGTATGGCTGGGCACCGGCCAGGGTCTGGCCTTCTGGCAGGCCCGGCCCACCAATAAACTGGAAGGCTGGCGGCTGAAAATGCTCCTGCTGGACCCGCCGCGCCCGGTTCTGCGCGAAGCCATCGAGACCCGCTTTGCCGCCATGCTGGACGCCGGGGCGCTGGAGGAAGCGCGCGCTTTGCTGGCCCTGGGCCTCAAGCCCGACCTGCCGCTGCTGCGCGCCCATGGCATGCCGGAACTGGCCGCCCATCTGCGCGGCGAGATCACGCTGGAGGCGGCGAAAGCCCGCGCCGTTCTGGCCACGTTTCAGTACACAAAACGGCAAATGACCTGGTTTCGCCATCAGGAATTGGTGAGCAAAACAGACATGCAAATAATTCATTCAAGAATCGACAGCTCAAAGAAATTTTCGGAAAGAGACGTCGCCGATTTTGGAAATTTTATGAATTTTCCTGATTGACCTTCCGGCTCTGGCGCTGTACCGGAACATGGATAATTTCGACGCAGATGGCAGGATCACAATGGACGGCACGATCGCATCAACCGAGCTGATGAATTCCGGGGCGCAAGCGCTGCTCCGGGCTCTCAAGGCGCAGGGCGTGGATGTAATCTTCGGCTATCCCGGCGGCGCCGTGTTGCCGATTTACGACGCGCTCTTCCAGCAGAACGAGATCAAGCACATCCTCGTCCGCCATGAGCAGGCGGCCGTGCATGCGGCGGAGGGCTATGCCCGCTCCACCGGCAAGGTGGGCGTCGTGCTCGTCACCTCCGGCCCCGGCGCCACCAACGCCGTCACCGGGTTGGTGGACGCGTTGATGGATTCCATCCCCATCGTCTGCCTCTCCGGCCAGGTGCCCACGCATCTCATCGGCAATGACGCCTTCCAGGAGGCCGACACCACCGGCATCACCCGCCCCGCGACCAAGCATAACTACCTGGTCAAGCAATCGGAGGATCTGGTGCGCGTGGTGCATGAGGCCTTCCTGGTGGCCCGCACAGGCCGCCCCGGCCCGGTGCTGATTGACCTGCCGAAGGATATTCTCATCGCCCCCGCCCCCTACCGGGAGCCGATGACCGGCGCGACCCATCGCTCCTACCGCCCGCGCACCGAGCCGGACCCGCGCCGGATCGAGGAAGCCGTGGCGCTGCTCAAGCGCGCCGAGCGCCCGGTGATCTATGCCGGCGGCGGCGTCATCAATGCCGGGCCGGAGGCGTCGCGCCTGCTCACCGAGTTCACGCGCCTCACCGGCTTTCCCATCACCAACACGCTGATGGGCCTGGGCGCTTACCCGGCCTCCGACCCGCTCTTCCTCGGCATGCTGGGCATGCACGGCACTTACGAGGCGAATCTCGCCATGCATGGGTGCGACGTGATGCTGAACATCGGCGCGCGGTTCGATGACCGTGTCACCGGGCGGCTGAGCGCCTTCTCGCCGGATTCCAAGAAGATCCACGCCGATATCGACCCCGCCAACATCAATAAAACCGTGCCGGTGGACGTGCCCATCGTCGGCGATGCGCTGGCGGTGCTGAAGGCGCTGATGGCGGCCTGGAATAAGGATTCCACCCAGCCCAACCGCGCCGCCCTGGCGCAATGGTGGAGGCAGATCGACACCTGGCGTGCAAAGGACTCGCTGCGCTACACCCAGAGCCGCGACCCCGGCAGCATCATCAAGCCGCAATACGCCATCGAGCAGCTTTATAAAGCCACGCGCGGGCGCGAGACCTACATCACCACCGAGGTCGGCCAGCACCAGATGTGGGCCGCCCAGCATTTCAAGTTCGAGAAGCCGAACCGCTGGATGACCTCCGGCGGGCTGGGCACCATGGGCTACGGCCTGCCCGCCGCCATGGGCGTGCAGGTGGCCCACCCGGACGCGCTGGTGGTGGATATCGCCGGCGAGGCCAGCATCCTGATGAACATCCAGGAGATGGGCACGCTGGCGCAGTTCCGCCTGCCGGTGAAGATCTTCATCCTGAACAACCAGTATATGGGCATGGTGCGCCAGTGGCAGGAGCTGCTGCATGGCGGCCGCTATTCCAGCTCCTACTCCGAGGCACTGCCGGATTTCGTGAAGCTGGCGGAGAGCTTCCATGCCGTCGGCCTGCGCGCCGAGACCGTTGACGATCTCGACCGGGTGATTGCCGAGATGATCGCCGTTGATAAGCCGGTGATCGCCGATATCTGTGTCGACCAGAAGGAGAATGTGTTCCCGATGATCCCCTCCGGCGCAGGCCATAATGAGATGCTGCTGGGGCCCGAGCATAAAGGCGCCTCCGGCCCGAGTGTGACCAATGAAGGGATGGCGCTGGTCTGATGTCTGATACCAATCTGCGCTCCGCCACCATCTCGGTTCTGGTGGAGAATGAGTCCGGCGTGCTGGCGCGCGTCATCGGCCTGTTTTCCGGCCGCGGCTATAACATCGACAACCTCACCGTCGCCCCGGTGGAGCGTGACGGCTCGAAGAGCCGCATCACCGTGGTCACGCGCGGCACCGCCATGGTGATCGAGCAGATCAAGGCGCAGCTCGACCGGCTGGTGCCGGTGTACAAGGTGCTGGACCTCTCCGAAGGCCCGCATCTGGCGCGCGAGCTGGCGCTCATCAAGGTGCTGGGCACGGGCGAGAAGCGGGCCGAGGCGCTGCGCCTGGCGGATGCCTTCCGCGCCCGCGTGATCGACGCGACGACGGAGAGTTTCACCTTCGAACTCACCGGCGCCACCGACAAGCTGGACGCGTTTCTGGACCTGATGCGCCCGCTGGGGCTGGCGGAAGTCTCGCGGACCGGCGTGGCGGCGATTGCGCGCGGAACAAAGACGATCTCTTAAGGTCCAAACGTTTTTTGGGGGCGGCCTTTTTTTCAAAAAAGGCCGCCTCTTCGCAGCTTTTTGAAAAAAAGCTGCACCAAAAACTTTTAAAACCTTAGGACTGCGGCACGCTCCCCGCTTGCGGGGGCGTGAATGGTTTGGGTGCCACCACCTTCTGCTGGGCGGCGTTCAGCGCCACCACGGTACCCAAAGCCTCCGTCATCGTCGTCGGCACCAGGATCGTCGCCCCCCGGTCCTTGTTCATGTCGTAGATCAGCCCCATCTGCCGGATCTGCAACGCCACAGGATTTTCCTGGTAGATCTGCGCGGCATCGACAATCTGCTGGGCAATGGCGACCTCCGCGCTCGCCAGCGTCACCCTCGCCTGCTTCTCCTTCTCCGCCTGGGCATTGCGGCTCATCGCGTCGTTCAGCTCGGATGGAATCTTCACATCCCTGATTTCCACGGCAATGTCGCCAATGCCCCAGCCATCGGACTTGCGGCGGATCAGCGTCTGCAGCTTCTCGTCCATCTCCTCGCGGTTGGAGAGGATGCCAGACAGAGTGGTGGCGGAAATGATTTCACGCAACGAGGTCTGCGCCACCTGCGCGATCATGTTGCGGTAGTCTGAAAGCTCCGTCGCCGCCCGCTTCACGTCCGTCACCCGCCAGAACAGGATGGAATCCATCGTCACGGTCACCGCATCGGCGGTCAGCGTGTCCTCGGCGGAGATGCGCGTGCTCTGCCGGCGGGTATCCACCACGGTGTACACAATCTCAAAGGCCGGGATCAGGAAATACAGCCCCGGCCCGCGCACCCCCGCAAAGCGCCCCAGCCGCAGCACCACCGCGCGCTCCCACTCCGCCGCCGTGCGCAACGTAAGCGCCAGCACAATGCCGATGAAGATGATGATGCCGCCGATCTCGGGGACGGGCAGCACATAGCTGATCGCCGCCCCCACGACGATGACGAGCATGGCAATGACGGTCACGGCACTGTTCATGGCAGCCTCCTGTTACGCAATCAGAATAGCAGACTCCCACGCTGCCCGCGACTCGAACCCGATGCTACGCTGCGCCCATGGATATGCCCGACCTGCTCACCCCCCTCTCCCTCGCCGCCGCACTCGGCGCCCTGGTCTTCGCCCTGCTCGCCTGGCGGGCGGCGCAGAAGGCGCCGCAGCTTCTGAAGCTTGAGCTGGAGAAGGTGCTGGCGGGCAACCGCGGGGAAGCGGAGTTCCTGCGCGCCTCGCTGAACGCCATGGAGGGGCGCCTGACCGGCGCCATCCAGACCGGCACCACCGACGCCCTGGCCAAATCCTTCGAGCAGATTTCCGCCGCCACAAGAAACGTGGCCGCCACGGTGGATGGCCTGCGCCGCCAGGCCGCCGAGGACGCCCAGAAAACCCTTCTGCTCCTGGAGACCCGCCTCGCCGCCATCCAGACCAGCGTGAACGAGAAGCTGCATGAGGCGGTGGAGCAGCAGATGACCGTCTCCTTCGCCCGGGTGCTGGAGCAATTCGCCCAGGTGCAGCAGGCCATGGGCGAGGTGCAGTCCGCCGCCGCGCAGATGGGCGACCTCAAGCGCCTCTTCTCCAACGTGAAGACACGCGGCGGCTGGGGCGAGGCGCAGCTGGGCGCCATGCTGGAGCAGATTCTGCCCCCCGGCGCCTATGAGCGCAATTTCGCGCTGAACGACGCCTCCCGCGAGCGGGTGGATTTCGCCCTGCGCATGCCCTCGCGCGAACTGGTCTGGCTGCCGATGGACGCGAAATTCCCGACCGAGGATTATGAGCGCCTGCTGCTCGCCGCCGAGGCGGGCGATGCCGAGGCCGAGCGCGCGGCACGCGACGGGCTATCGCTCCGGGTCCGGCTGGAAGCCAAGAAAATCCGGGAAAAATATATCTGCCCGCCGGAGACGGTGGAGTTCGCCGTGCTGTATCTGCCCAGTGACGGGCTGTTTGCGGAAGTGGCGCGCACGCCGGGGCTGATCGACGATGTGCGCACGCGTGAGAAGATCATCATTCTCGGCCCCTCACTGCTGCCGGCGATGTTGCAGACCATCCATCTCGGCCATGTGACACTCGACCTTGAGAAGCGCGCCGGCGAGATCGGCAAGCTGCTCGGCGCCACCCGGTCCGAGATGCTGAAGATGGATGACGTGCTGGTGAAACTGGCGGCAAACGCCTCGGCCATGAGCAACAACATCGAGAAGGCGCGGGTGCGCACGCGCGCCATGGGGCGCGTGCTTAAAAATGTGGAAATGGTGGAGCCCGGCGCCGCGCAAACCCTGCTCGGGCTGAGCGCCGATGAGGATGGGGAGTCGTAATTGACTTTTTTATGGGCGCGTCCACACTCGCGCCATGACATTAAAATTCTCTGACATTTCGGCGCCGACGCCGACGCCTGAGAGCCTGGCCGCGACCTACGCGGCGATCAACGCCAGGCTGGATGCGGGCGACCTGGCCGGCGCCGTGGCGGATTGGGAAACCGCGCGCCGCGCGTGCGAGGATTGGGGATCGCTGACGCATCTGCGCTTCGAGCAGGACACCGCCGACGCCGCGCGCAAGGCGGCGATGGATTACAAGGACGAGATCTCGCCCAGCATCACCAACCACGAGACCGCCTTCAAGCAGCGCCTGCTCGCCCACCCGGACCGCCAAGCGGTGGAAAAAGCCGCCGGCGCCTATGCGCTGCGCCTGTGGGAGAGCGATGTCACCACCTTCAAGCCGGAGATCGAGCCGGATTTGCAGGAGGAGGCCAAGTTGCAATCGCGCTACACGGCGCTGCTCTCCTCGGCAAAAATCATCTTTGACGGCAAGGAAACGAACCTCTCAGGGCTTGGCCCCTACGCGCAAAGCCTGGAGCGCGATGTGCGCCACCGCGCGGCCCAGGCGCGCTGGGGCTTCTTTGCCGAAAACGCTGCTGAATTCGACGAAATTTACGACTCCCTGGTGAAGGTGCGGGCCCGCATCGCGCATAAGCTGGGCTATGAGAGCTTTACCGAACTCGGCTACCGGCGCATGCGGCGCACCGATTATAACGAGGCGGATGTGGCGTCCTACCGCGCGCAGGTGCTGCAACACGTCACACCGCTGCTGGCCAAATTCTTCGAACAGCGCCGCCGGGACGAAGGCTGGGACAAGTTTTACGCCTGGGACGAGCCGGTGATCGACCCGAAGGGCAATGTCGAGCCCGCCGGTGACGAAACCTTCCTGCGCGGCCAGGCGCAGAAAATGTTTGAGGCGATGGATGGCCGGTTAGCCGATTTCTACCGGAAGATGAACGAGGACGGGTTCATGGACCTGGACAACCGGCCAGCGAAGGCGCCGGGCGGATTCTGCACCTCCTTCCCCACCCCCGGCATGCCCTTCATCTTCG
>DATJXU010000173.1:0-7883 GCA_035499915.1 Acidocella sp. | reverse complement strand
TCTGGTCAGTGTTCGAATGTGTTTTCATGAGTTGGGTCTGGAGTTGATACGACCGGCTATCGGCGATCATCTCCATCATTGCCTGGGTGGGGTCGACATTGCTTCCGTTCAGATAACCCTGATGCAGCGAGCCGTCTGAGGCTGGCTGCAGCGCCGCGCCGGCCGGGGGCGCTAACAGCGAGCCGCCGAGCGGGGTCATCGTGCCAGCGGGCGTGGCCACCAGATTGATCTGGCCGTAAACTTGCGCCGTCATATTCGCCTGGCCGGCCGGCACGCCGGAGATCGTCCCGTCCGTGCCGATTTGAAGCTTGGTAAGGGTCGGCACGCTGATCGGCTGACCGGCTGTGTTCAGCACCGGATTGCCCGAGCTGTCGGCGAGGATGCCGGCGCTGGTAATCTGCAAGCTCCCGTTGCGTGTCAGCGCGTTGCCGGCCGGGGTCTGCACCTCAAGCCAGGCATTGCCCGCAACCCCAATGTCGAGCGGATCCCCGGTTTGGCTGAGAGGGCCTGGTTGTGTGTCCGGATTGGGAGTCACGGCCACGGCATCTGCCCCGACGGGTGCATTGGCGCCGGTATAGGGAGCTGCTTCGGCCATCGCCTGCACGGCGCTGTAGCCGGGCGTTTGGATGTTTGCCAGGTTGGACGAGGCCGCCTGCATCCGCGCGTCGATCGCCTGCAGTCCGGCCATGCCGGTGTAGAGTGAATCAGCGCCCATGATCAGATCTGCGTCAGCCTTGTGCTGTCCTGCTGTTCGGTCTGAATAACCGAGGTATTGGCCTGGTAGGCTTGCTGATACTGGATCAGCGAAACCAGCAGCGACGAGGTGGATGCATTGGACTGTTCGAGACTGCCGCCGCTGAGCGTGCCTGCCTGTCCGGCACCAGGCACGTTCACCACCGGCTGGCCTGAGCTCAGGTTCTCGGCGTAGAGGTTGCCCGAAACCGACGTCAGTCCATCCTGGTTGAGGAAATTTGCGATGCCGATCGTGCCTGCGGTCAGCGTTTTCCCATTGCTGTAGGTCGATTGCAGGATCCCGTTGGAGCTGATGGTTGTGCCGCTATAGCTGCCGGGCGCCGAGCCGTCATTGTTGGTGTCTGTGACAGCGAAACTCTGATTCCCGAGAGACGTGTTCGTGAGGTCGAAAGTGATCGCGGAATTCGCGGCGCCATTGCCCCAATTCACATTCAGCGTCGCCGGGCTGCCGGAGATAAGCTGGCCCGAGGAGTTGAAATTCAGTGTCGTCATCGGCGTGTATGGCGGGCTGCCGAGGGAGGTTCCCGTGGAGGTCGTGGGATCTGCGTAGACCGCATAAGACGTGGTCGCGTTGGCCACTGGCTGCGCCACGAGATAGAGCTGAACGTTATTGGCGTTGCCAAGAGAGTCATAGGCGACGACGGAGGTCGAGGCCGTGTAGCTATCGGGGGCGGTGGGGCTGAATGTGGCGTTCGCGGGGGCGGAAGCGCCGGAGTTGAGATTCAGAACCAGCCCCACATTGCTGGTTGCTTTGCCCGGAACCGCGCCTGTGTTGATCGTGATCGGGGTCAGGCTGCCGCTTGTTGAAGTTCCCTGGTACCCAAGAACCTGGGCGCCCGTGGAGGTCACCAGTTGCCCAGTGGAATTGAGCTGGAACGAGCCGTCGCGGGTAAATTGTTGCTGGCCATTCTGGCTGACGATAAAGAAGCCGTTGCCCTGAATCGCGGCGTCAAGCGGATTGCCGGTGGAGACCAAGCCCCCTTGCGCGAAATCCGACGAAATCGAAGAGGTCGTGACGCCGATTCCAGGCACATTGCCCGCCCCGGCAGGATAAATATCGCTGAACAAAGCCGACTGGCTTTTGAATGCCGTCGTACTCGCATTCGCCAGATCATTGGAAACCGTATCAAGCCCGGTTTGCGCGCCGAGCAGGCCCGTAAGAGCGGTTTGTAGACTCATGACGAGGTCCCTCCGAGAACGGTTTGGATTGATGAGACAGGCAGCGGCGTGGACGTGCCTTGAACATTCAGAGTCGGCGACGTACCGGATACATTGACGCCCTGGACAGTGTAGACGCTGTACGGCGTGACGGGGACGGCTGCCCCCGAGGCTGAGGTCGCATTGACCTGATAGGTATATTGCGTCCCCGCGACACCGTTGCTCCAGGTGAAGTTTTGCTGCCCCGCAGGCAGCGACCCAAGATTGACCGTGCCTGCGACTGTGCCGCTGGGCGAAAGGATTGAGACAGTCACGTTCTGCGCCGCGCTTGCAAGGTTGAAGGCGCCGGCCGCAGCGCCGCTGGTGTTTGCAAGGATCGTGTCGCCCGAGACCGCGACTTGCTTGCCGACCAATGTTGACGCCTGAGCCATTTGCGCGGCCGTCGTGCTGGATTGGATATTTCCAACCTGGGTGTTCAGCTGGTCGATGCCGTTCACCTCCGAAACCGCGGCGAATTCGGATGCAAGCTGTGTGGGATCGGCCGGCGATGTCGGCGTCTGATATTTCAACTGTGCCGTCAGAAGCTGAAGAAAATCAGATTGTGTGAGCGTGCTCGCCGCGCCGGCGCTGCCTGCTGTCGAGGCGCCTGAAGTGCCGGAGAAAGCGGTTGTGGACGCAGCGGCCGACACCGCCGCCGCTGAATTCGAAACAGCGAGATTCGTCATCAGGCCACCTGGAAGCTGGAGAGCATTTGTTGATCCACGCGGCTGGCTTGCTGCAGCACCGCGACCGAAGCAGCGTAAGTGTTTGACGAGTCGATCAGGTCAACCATCTGACCAACCTGCGACACGTTGGAACTGGTGACGTAGCCTTGTGCATTGGCGTAGGGGTTTCCTGGGTCGTATTCCGTTTTCGGCGCTGCATTGCTGAGCACCGTTCCGGCGACGCTCACCCCCATATCGGGCAACGCCGCTTCATTGGCGTTGTTGAGGGCGTTCACGCCATTTTCCGCCATGTCGACTGGCGCCGCTTCGAACACGACCTCATGCGCCCGGTAGGGGGCGCTGCCTGGCGGGGTGACGGAGTCAACATTGGCGAGGTTGGACGCGATCGCGCTCATGCGCGCGTCCTGCGCGTTTAAGGCGCTGCCGACAATCGTGAAAACATCTGAAGCGCTCATATCAATTGCCACTCGGGTTTGGCCGAAGCGCGGTAATCAGGTCCGCGGTCGACTGGTGCAGAAACGTCGATGCGCCGATCATTTTCTCGCCGTTTTGCGCCGCTTCGATGCGCTCGGAGTCAAGGGAGACGTCATTGCCATCAAGACCGACAGCCGCCCCCGAGCGATATTCAGGGGAGGCAGGAGCGCCAGAGGGATCGGCAAGCTGCGACTCTAAAGCCGCCGCAAAAGGGACGTCGACGGCTTTGTACCCGGGTGTATCGGCGTTCGCGATGTTGTTCGCCACCAGCGAAGCTCGTTCCTGCCCGACACTCAAAACGCTATCGTAAAAATTCAAAAATCCGACTTGCATCTGGCCTCTAAACGCCGGCCAAAGACGGGCTAACACAACCAAAAGTTGTGCAAACATTTGTCATTGGTCTGATCGCGTCCAAAAAAATCATCGTGCAGAACTAAACATATCTTCGCAGCCTAAAGATGTATTTGTGCCAGCGGTCAAGCGGGTTGTTGTGGGCGATGTCATGGTGCGCCAATAAATATTTTGCAATGGACCGTTAGATGAAGTTGGGGTCTGTTAGCACCTGATGCCATTGGCAGAAAAGGGTTACGCTGCTGTTTTGGGGGTGTATTTTATTAAATTTTTTTATGGCCTGAAATCGTATTGCGTTATTTAAAGATGGTCTTATGAAGCGTCCGCCGCAACTACTGGATGATAGTTCAGGGGCGGGGGGGTACGGTTGGTGGGACTTAGTCTGTGACAATTGCCGCTTTATATTCGGCTTTAAACGTAGCAGGCGGCGGGGCGTTCCCGCAGGCAGCGCAAGAGGCTGGTTCAACCGGAAATTTTCTAAGCGTGGTGGATTCTGCCCTGCGCGGTGTGAGTGCTGCACAGGGTGATGCCGCAACGGCAGAGGCCGGCTATGTCGTGGGGGCGCCAGGCGCCACGCTTGGCAAAGCGTTGGTTTCGAGTGACCGTGCCGAGGTTGCCTGGAATGCGACCGTTGCTGTGCGCAACGAGGTCGTCTCTGCTTATCAGTCGATCATGAACATGCAGTTTTAAATGTCTGACTGGCGGGTATATGTGCGTCTCGGGCAGGCGCAACTTACGCGGATCCCCGCAATTGGTTGGTTGGCTGGCGGCGTTATCGCGATAGCCCTCGCGGTCGTGATTTTTATGGAGATGAGCGGTCCTCCTTATGTTGCCCTTTACGAAGGGCTTTCGCCTGCCGATGGCGGCGCGGTGATTGCGCAGTTGCAGAAGCTTGGGATCCCCTACGAGCTGCAAGCGGCGGGCAATGTTATTTTGGTGCCTGCGCCGCAACTGGCAGCCGCGCGGCTCCAGCTTGGCGCGGCGCAAATTCCTCAGAATGACGCGGCGGCAGGGTGGAGCAAGCTGGAGGACGCGCCGATGACGACGTCGGATCTCGCTCAGAATGCGATGGCGACGCAGGCGTTGGAGGCATCGCTCGAACAGTCGATAGAGATGATGAACGGCATTCGGTCGGCGCAGGTCTATCTCGCTTTGCCGCCTGATACGCCGTTCCTCGCCGATCAACCGAAGCCGACGGCTTCAGTGGTGATTTTGGCGGATGACGGCAGCGCCGAGGCGCAGGGGCAGGCCATCGCCAATCTCGTCGCCGGCGCCGTTCCTGGTTTGTCGGCCCAGCAAGTGAGTGTCGAAACGACGTCAGGCGTTGCGGTCTATCCGGTCAGCGGTGTGGGTACTGCTTCGGCGCAGTTCCAAACTGTTGCCCAGATTGAAAACGCCGCCGCCGCTCGCATCGCTCAGCTGCTGGTTCCGCTTGTGGGAGCGGGAAATTTCCGCACTGATGTATCGGCCAATGTCGATTTTACGCAGGAGCATATTCACCAGATTTCCTATGGACCTTCGCAGATCGTGGCGCGCGAGGTTACAGCGCAATCTGACGAGGTTGGCGCGCAAAACGCGGCGATCGGCATCCCAGGGGCGTTGTCCAACGAACCTCCCGCGGCGACGACCGCGGCAACCCCACCGGTGCCTGGGGGAGGTGCGGCCGGCTCGGTGAACTCATCTGCCAGTAGTTCGGCGGCGCAACCAGGCGAGCCGCAACAAAGTAGCAAAAATCTGGATCAAACCTATGTCGTTGATCAGAGCGAAAGCGACATCAGCAAGCCTGACTGGGTGGTACATTCAATCGCGGTCTCGGTCGTTCTGAATAAGGCGGCTCTTGGCGCGACTTCGATTGATCAAGTGAAAACTGCCATTACCGGTGCCTTCGCCTATCCGCAGGTTAATGTGAACGTACTCGCTGCATCGTTCCATGCTGGCGGAGTGGGGGAGACCTCTGGAGGGCTAATACAGGCCGCGGCTCCGGTATCGCGTGCTCTGCTGGAGGTTGTCGCGGCCGCGGCGCTTCTGTTTGGTGTCGCGCTGCCGCTGGGGCGCCGGTTGGGTACGCTCGGTGCGAGCCTGCCCGCGCCGGCCATGTTGCAGCGTCCTGTTGCGGTTGCGTTGGCAAGCAGGGGGGGCTCAGATTTGCGCGGTCAAGTGACCAAAGATCCGGCAAGTGCCGCAAGGCTGTTGCAAAGTTGGGCTGAAGAGGATGAGTGAACAGAGCCTTAATATGCTCCAGAGGCAATTGACCGGCGCCGAGCGGGCGGCGGTCGTCTTGCGCGAATTGGGCAAGGATGTTGCCGTAACCGTCCTGGAACATATGGACGATGCCACAATCGGCCGCATCTCCGCGGCGATGACGCGTCTCCGGAAAATGCCACGCACCACCACCGATGAGATCATGAGCGCCTTCGCGGCGGATCTGGGTGCCGGTGGAGACAGTAATGTCGGGTACCGTTATTTCGGCAAAATGCTTGCAGCGGCGCTAGGGGAGGCGCGTGCCCAAGAGAGCGCCGCTCCTCTTTCGCGGAACGAGGTCGCTGCGCCTTTCAACGCTCAAATCAATGCCGACCCGCGGGCATTGGCAATACAGATGGCCAGTGAACGGCCGCAGACTTTGGCTCTTCTGCTGGCGCAGCTTCCGCACGAAACGGGCGCGGCCATGCTCTCCTTCCTGCCGGAGAAATTAGCCGCCGAAGCAGTCTATCGCTTCTCTAAGCTCGATGCGGTTTCGCCTGAGGCTGTCAGTGAGCTGCACGGAATGTTGGCTGAGCGTATGGCCAACAATGGCGATGACGGGCGGCGATCCGCCGATCTGGGCGGCGCCAAACAAACAGCCGATATCCTCAATCATTTGCAAAGCGAGCTCTCGGAGCGCGTGCTGGAGGACATCAAGGCGCGCGATAGCGTAACGGCTGATAAGATCCGCGAAAACCTGTTCACGTTCCTCGATGTTGTCAAACTTTCGGATCGCGCGCTGCAGCTTCTGTTGCGGGAGGTCCCGGGTGACAGCCTGGCGCCCGCGCTGCGATTGGTGGACGAATCCGTGCGCGTACGCTTCTTCCAGAATATGTCGTCCCGAACTGTTGAGGTTCTGAGCGAGGAGTTGAAGAGCGGTCCGCCGATGCGGCGGGCTGACATATTGGCTGCACAAAGCAAGATCGTCGAAGTCGCGTTAAAGCTCGCGGCCGATGGCAAGATCAGCATCAATGGTTCCGAGGAGCTGGTGTGATTGTTCCTTCTTTTGTTCCTGGCGTACTCAATGGGGCCACAGACGCTACGAGCACGGCCAATAGCGGCAATGTGGCCTCGGGCGAATCCTGGTCCAGCGCCCTGGCGCAGGCGACAGGAAATGTTTCGTCAGTAACGTCTCCTGCGGCATCTCAGCAGGCAGCCCCGGAGCGTCTGCAGGCGCACGGTGCCGCGACAAATGGCGACGCACAAAATACCAGCAGTGCGCGGGGCGGTGCCGCAGAGAAGGCGGCGGATCACGGTGACGGCGCGGGCGCTGCCGCTTTGAAACACAAGGGCGAAGCGCCGGTGCACCAGACAGAGGCCGGCACGGCGACGACATCCACGTTGCGGCGCAAGCACGAGTCCCAGGGCCAGCCGCTAGTCGGCCTTGCAGCCGGTTCAGCCGAGGCAGTTTCGCAATCCTCCCCGGTGCGAGGGGAGGCGCGGACAGGTGTCCACACCGCTGGGACGCATACCGCGGTGACACATACTGACGAAGCCGCCGCGCAGGGGCTGGCGGATGACGGCGCTGCCCTGCCGAACGGACAAGCTGGCGCGCCTGGTACGACCGATGATCCGGCGACCTCCGCAAATCCGGGGGCAAAAAAAATATTTGAGGCATCACCCGAGGTCAAAGCCGGGGTCTATTCGGCGCAGGAATCTCAGGCAGCAGCCGCGCCATTAGCGGGACCGATAACGCCACCGGCCATCACAGCCACCACGACGGCCATCAGCCCGGGCGCCAACCCTCAAGCGGTCGGCTTGCACCGTGCAGACAGCCAGCCACATCAACCGGCAATTGCGGTGGCGCCGGAAAGACGATTGCTTTCCGATAATGCGGCATTATCTGATAGCGGCAATCCCGCAACGTCAAATGACAAGACGGTCCTGGCCAGCACCGCTGCTTCCGGAAGCGGGGGGACGATCATTGCCGGCGTGGGTGCAGGCGCCGCGTCCGCCGCTACCTCGGCCAACGCGAGCCTCAGCTCCTCCGCAACGGCCAGCACCGCATCCACCGTGCCTGCCGCCGATGGCGCCGTTGCAGCGACGCCCGCCGCTCTTGCCGCCTCGATTACGGCAATGCACAAGAGCGGCCAGATCAGCACTGTTCTGCGTCTCGATCCGCCAGGGCTTGGCGCGCTCTCCGTCCATATCGCGGTCGGTCAGAGCGCCCAGGTGAACGTG
>DATJXU010000172.1:0-4065 GCA_035499915.1 Acidocella sp. | reverse complement strand
CGTCGAGTCTTTGGACACGCCTGCGGCCCTTGCCTGGATTGGCCAGTCTGCGACGGCCGCGGCGACGTCCTCGATGACCGCCATCACGCGCCTGGCGTCGAGGCCGTGTCTCCTGCCAAGCCTTGTGACCTGAGCGCGCGTCGGGCGGCGGCCTTCGCCCTCGATGTCGAGATAGTGCTCGCCGCCAGGGCCGGGCGAGTTGGTGAGGTCGAACGCCGGCGCCAGGCGCCATTCGCCCGCCGGACCCATAAGGTAGGCGTGCTGGCGCGTATGGTCGTCCCGATTGCAGGCGAGCACGTTGAAAACCATCCGCCGGAAGGCGGCGGCGACGTCATCCGCCCGCCGCGTGATGGCGCGCGTTGCGCGCAGGAAGAGGTCGTAACTTGATGGTGCGTCAGACGGCGCCTCGATTGCCCCTGCCAAGGACACCATGTGAAGCCGTTCACCGCCATCTGGACGATCGAACCGCCTTGTCGCGAAATAGCCCGGTGCCGATTTGGCCGGCAACAACCGGTGGGCGCTGACGGTCAGCCCGGCCGCCGCCGCCATGCAGGCGTACGCTTCCTCTATGGGGCCAATGTCGACGGGATCTGAGGGCGCCCGAAATTTCACCAGCCAGGCGGTGTGGCCCGCGGGCATCTCTGCCTGGCCTACGGTGATGTTGCCCTGACCATCGAACCCCACATGCACCTTGGGCCTGGCACCGCCGGAGCCGCCCGCCAAACCCGCCAGCGTGTCGACTAACCGGCTCTCTTCGCCCATCAGCAACGCGGTGGCGTCGTGTGCCAGAGCGTCTAGATCAAGGGATTCCACGTCATCGGCAGGCGTGGTCGCTGGCTTGAACACGAGAGCACCGCGACCGTGATCGCCGACCAGCGCCAAGCGCTCCAGGGGCGTGAGGGCGGCAATATTAATGCCCAGTTTCGCCAGGCGTTTGCGCATCAAAAGATAGCCCCAGCCATCAGGAAGGCTATCAGCCAAAAATCCGTGCAGTCCATCGAAGGATCGGGTCCGCGCCGCCACCAGGCCGGGTTCGGGTGGATAGTAGAGCGGCGATACCGGTAGCGTGCGGGCGATGACCTCTCTGGACCATTCGAACTGGGCCAAGCCGCCATCCATCGCGAGGCGTCCCACTGCCAAAGATGCACTGCCGGGCTCGAAGGCGAGAGCGACCGAGAGGGGCGTACCCGGCGCAAGCCTCATGGCGTCGGCTTCCGTCTCGGTGCCCGCTGACGGGGGTTATGCACCGTAGCAGCCTGGCGCTGCAGAAGTTCATCGAGACTTGAGGCGGCCGGAGCCGGGAAAAGTTGACTGATTCCGTCCTCACAGCTCAAGGCAAAGGCGGCATTGATCAGGTTCTCGACAAGGCTTGGCCCGTGGGCTTCCATGCGCTTCCAGGTGCTGAGCCCCATACCAGCGCGGGTTGCGGCTTCCTCTTGAGACCAGCCGCGCCCTATCCGTCGGATGCGGATAGCTTGCCCGAGTTCCAGTCGCAACTCTTCAGGGGTCTTTAACATGGATCATATATGATCTATTACATGGCAAATTACAACATAACAGATCATAGTTGGCTTGAATTCCGGGTGGCGCCGGATTGGCGCGGTCGGATGCGATGGAACCATGGACAGGTCACGGGACGGCTTGTTTTTCCTCGTTCGCCTGTTCCTTCTTGGGTTGGTCGAACAATCGTCCAGCGCGGCCTGTCGTGAAGCGCGGTCGAAGGCATAGGAACTGCGCTTGAACTTGACGCCATCAAGGAGCCCTTGGATGTAACCGGCCACCGTATCGGCTGCCATGATCAGGGACGTGTCAACGGTATGGATATAACGGCTCGTGATTGTCCCGCGGGAGTGCCCCAACAAAGACGCTATGGTAACCTCGGTAAAGCCCAGATCATTGGCGATACTCGCGAAGCTGTGCCGAAGAACATGCGGCGTAATGCCCGACAGCTCCGTGTCCTTCAAAATTGCGATCCAGTATTTCGGAAAGCCAATGAGCGGTTTGCCTGATTGTGTTCCGGGAAACACATAGACGCCCTGTTTATGTGGGCGTAAGCCATCGAAGAAGTCCGCGACGGTAAGACCGATTGGACGCGTTGAAGCGCCTTCCTTACTGTCGCCAAGCCGTATGCAACTATTCTCGACATCGATATCCGCCCATTTCAATGTGACAATTTCTCCAAGCCGGCACCCCGTGCAGGCAATGGCGCGGATCATGGCAACGGCAGTCTGATGTTGTTCTTTTTCGGCGGCTTTACGAAGGATTTCACCGAGCATCCGATATTCGCCTTCGGTGAGCCGCCGGTTCTTCTTCTGATCGGCGAATTTGCGCACACCGTGGACGGGATTGCGGTCGATGATGCCGAGTTGCACAGCATAGGTGAAAATGCCGCCCAGCAGGCTAACAGTGCGCGTTGCGGCGCCAATTCCACCGCTCACGATGGCGCGCCCCCGGCGCTTCGTCTTCACGTCCAGTTTCGTCTTGCCACTAGCGACATCGCGGAGGAACCGCGTGACCTCGGCAGATGTCACGTCCTTCACCCGCCTGGTGCCAAGCGGCGGAATAATGTGACGGTCAATTCGGCTTTTGTCGGTCACCAGCGTGGACGCCTTCTTGGGCCTCCGCCTCTTGCCCTGGATGAGCGCGGGGTTACCTTCCGCTACAAGGATTACCGCCGCGATGGCGCCGCACGCTACCAGACCATGACCTTGGCACCGGCGGAATTCATCCGCCGCTTCCTCTTGCACGTCTTACCCACGGGCTTCCACCGCATCCGCCATTACGGGCTGTTTGCCAGCGCCGCGCGCAAGGCCAACATCGCTCGCATCCGCCAGTTGCTCGCGGTGCCTCAGCCGGCCGTAACGGAAGCACCCGCTAGCAAGGCCGTGCCAGAGCCATGGCGCTGCTGCCCGTGCTGCGGCGGGCCCATGAGCATCATTGAAATCCTGGCGCGCAGCATTCAACCCAGAGCGCCGCCTTCGGCGGCAAGATCAGCCGGGAGATGGGTGTCGTGACCCGGCACGGCCTGCGCCTCGCCAATGCCCTGGCGATCGCACCACGGGCCATGCTGCCTCGCGTGCCGAAGCCGTCATACGGCTGGTCCAAACCGGTAAGCCTTACTCACCACACCATAAATCTACCGGCATCAGGCCAGGGCTGGGACAAAAGACGCGAACTATCGAGGCAAAACCCACGCCCAGGAACCGCCATCCGGCGCCACGCCAGCGCCGCCATCTTCTCCGAAAAACTCAAATCCCCATAGCCAACGCACTTGGACCGCGGGTTCGTTCCTCGGGGACTTTCGTACGCCTGCGGCGCTCGAAACTCTCCACGGAAGTAGAATGGCGGTTTTGCAGATCGAGCTGACAGATTGTCGCCAGTTCCGGCGGGGTGGCATGTCAGCGCAGATCAATCACACTTCTCCCATGATTCCGTTCAAGCCCATAACGGATGATGAATCCGCGCTGGTCCATTCCCCTTGCCCTGCAACATGAATTTGCCCAGCATCAACCCGCCGTCACCTTCAGCACCGCGGCGCCATGCGCAGCGCGCCATCCAAGCGGATGACCTCGCCATTGAGCATGATGTTTTCGACAATATGCGCGACCAGCGCGGCGAACTCCGCCGGCCGGCCGAGCCGGGAGGGGAAGGGCACGGTAGCGCTCAGGCTGTCCTGCTGCGCCTGCGGCATGGTGTCCATCATCGGCGTAGCGAAGATGCCCGGCGCGATGGTGACGCAGCGTATGCCGAAGCGGGCCAGCTCGCGCGCCACCGGCAGGGTCATGCCGGCCACGCCCGCCTTGGAGGCGGCATAGGCGGCTTGGCCGATCTGGCCGTCATAGGCGGCGATGGAGGCGGTGTTGATGATCACCCCGCGCTCCCCATCCTCACCCGCCGCCTGCCGGGACATGACGTCGGCGGCGTGGCGCAGCATGTTGAACGTGCCGACGAGGTTGATGTTGATGGCGCGGGCGAAGCTGTCCAGCCGGTGCGGGCCGTCCCGGCCCACCACCTTCTCGGCCGGGGCAACGCCGGCGCAGTTCACCAGCCCGTCCAGCCGCCCGA
>DATJXU010000171.1:0-8931 GCA_035499915.1 Acidocella sp. | reverse complement strand
AGCCCCGGCAGGGCGGCGCAAACCAGGGCGCTATAGAGCTGGCCCTGGCGGTGCGCGCGGACATAATCAGGGCTGATCTGCGCCACATAGGGCTTGGTGCGCACCGAGCCATACCAATGCGCCACCCTGGTTTGCGGCGTGACCACCTGCCCCAAAGCGGCCTGGGCGTTGCGGCAGGGGCGGAACCAATGCTCTGAAATCTCAGGCGCCAGCGGGTAGAAACAGGCGGGCGGGTGGATGATGAGCCCCGGCAGCGGGGCGGCCTCCAGCAGCGCCTGGTACAGATCCGGCCCCAGCGCATAGGGGCCGGGCGTTTCGCCCTCGGGCAGCGCCGCCATGGCGCGCAGCACGGCGGCAAACAAGGGGGAAGCCGCCTCGCCGCCCATCACCGCATTATTCACGGCCGGCGCATACCAGCCCTCCACCGCGCGGAAGGCCCGCCAGCCGCCAGGGGCGCGGCGCAGCGCTTGGCGCAGCACATCCAGCCCCAGATGCTTCGCCCAGACCAAAGGCGAGCGCGATTGATAGACCCAATGCGGCCAGACGATCCGCTCCACCCCGATGAACTGCGCGCCAGCAAGCAGAGGGGTGAGCGGCGCCACGGTCACGGTGTCGACATCCATATAGATGCCGCCCTGCCGGTACAGGATGGCGGCGCGCAGCAGGTCTGCACGCTGCACCGGGCTTTGCAGCCTTGCGTAAAGCCGGGTCAGCGCCTCGCCCAGCCCCAGCGCCGCCTGCACCGGCGCCAGCACCGCCTGCGGCGCCCGCCTTTCCAGCCGCAGCCCGGGCGTGGCCTGCAGGGCGCGCAGCACCGGGCTTTGCGCCAATTCGTCAGTATGATGCAGGATCACCTCATCCATCCCGCCTTGCGCGGCGGCGGAGAGCAGCGCGAAGCCATGCGCCCAGGAGAGGTTCGGGCCGATCCAGCAGAAATGCACCGATCTGGGAATGGGCATGGAGAAATCGCAATCCTGCTGGCGGAAAAAAAGAAGGGCTGGCGAGGGAGCTAGGGGGCGGGGGGCGGCGCTGTCAACCGCGCCATACGCCAAAGCCATTGCCTTCGCCTTGCGAGTCTGTTAGCGCCATCGGATGGCATCAATGGTAAATTCCAGGCAATATGACTGAGCCTACCCCGACTCACCATGCAGGGCTGGCCAAGCGTTTAGCCGATTTCGGAACCATCGCCGAGGCATTGGACTATGCAGCTCAAGGCCCGACGGGCCTGAATTTCTATTCCGGCAAGGGACTCCTCACCGAAGTTCTGCCCTATGCGGCGTTGCGCGCCCAGGCCATCGCCCTGGCGCGGCGGCTGCTTGGCGCCGGGCTGAAGCCCGGCGAGCGCGTGGGGCTGCTGGCCGAAAGCGATGGCGATTTCGCCCGCGCCTTCTTTGCCTGCCAATATGCAGGGCTGGTGCCCGCGCCCTTGCCGCTGCCCGCGGCCTTTGGCGGCAAGGAGGGCTATATCTCCTTCCTGCGCCGGATGATCCAGGGCGCTGATGCCCATGCCGTGTTCGGCCCCGCCGTGCTGGCGGACTGGCTGGAGGAGGCGGTGGAGGGGCTGAACCTCAAATGCTCGGGCACCATCGCGGTGCTGGACAGCGCGCCGATGGCCGATGAAGCCGCCCTGCCCGCGCCGGAGGCGCTGGCCTATCTGCAATTCTCTTCCGGCAGCACGCGCTTTCCGCTCGGTGTGGCGGTTACGCAACACGCCTTCATGGCCAATGCCCATTACATGGCCAAATACGGGCTGCAGGTGAATGACGACGACCGCTGCACCACCTGGCTGCCCTACTACCATGACATGGGGCTGGTCGGGTTTCTGCTGATGCCGATGGCCTGCCAGCTTTCGGTCGATATTCTGCCGACGCGGGAATTCGCGCGCCGGCCGCTGCTCTGGCTCTCGCTCATCACCCGCAACAAGGGCAGCATCTCCTTCAGCCCCTCCTTCGGCTTTGAGCTCTGCGCCCGCCGGGCCAAAACCGCCTCGACCGAGGGGATCGATCTGTCCTCCTGGCGCCGCGCCGGCATCGGCGGGGACATGATCCGCCCGGCGGTGCTGACGCGCTTTGCCGAGCGTTTTGCCCCCAGCGGCTTCTCCGAAACCGTCTTCGTGCCCTGCTACGGCATGGCGGAGGCGACCCTGGCGTTGAGTTTCAGCCCCGACGGCCAGGGGGCCAAGGAAGATGCCGTGGACGGGCTGGTGCTGGAGCGCGAGCACCGCGCCGTGCCCGCCCATGAGGAGAGCGAGCGCACCCGCCATTTCGTGATCTGCGGGCAGATGCTGCCCGAACATGAGGTCGAGGTGCGCGGCGAGGATGACGCCCTGCTGGCCGAGCGCGAGGTGGGCCGCATCTTCGTGCGCGGGCCGAGCCTGATGCTCGGCTATTTTGGCGCCCCGGAAGAAACCGCGCGCGTCCTCTCCCAGGATGGCTGGCTGGATACGGGCGATCTCGGCTACCTCGTCAACGGGCAGATCGTCATCACCGGCCGGGCGAAGGATCTTGTCATCGTCAATGGCCGCAATGTCTGGCCGCAGGACCTGGAATGGGCCGCCGAGGCGGAAATTCCGGCCCTGCGCAGCGGCGATGTCGCGGTGTTCTCGGTGGATACCGGCGAGGAGGAGGAGGTTGTCGTCCTCGTCCAGTGCCGGGTGATGGACCCGGCCGCGCGCGAAACACTGGTGCTGGAGCTCACCCGCTTCTTCCGTGGCCGCCAGGGCCTGGAGACGCGCGTGGTGCTGGTGCCGCCGCACAGCCTGCCGCAGACCTCGTCGGGCAAGCTCAGCCGCTCGCGCGCCCGGCTGATGTATCTGGACGGCGCCTTCCAGCCTCGCGCGGCCGCCACCGCGGCGCAATGAGCCCGCCCCCGCTTGCCGCCGTTACCGGCGCAACGGGGTTTCTGGGGCTGCATCTCATCCCCGCCCTGGCGCAGGCCGGCTTCAGGCTGCGCGTGCTGGCGCGGCGTGACCCCGCGCATCCGGCCTTCGCGGGCATTCCCTTCGAAACCGTGCGCGCCAGCCTGGAGGACGAGGCGGCCCTGGCGGCGCTGGTCCAGGGCGCGGACGTGATCGTGCATGCGGCGGGGTTGATCAAGGCGCGGAGCCGGGCGGACTTCCTGCGCGGCAACCGGGATGGCACGGCCGCCCTGGCACGGGCCGCGCGGCGTGCGGCGCCGGGCGCGAAATTCATTCTGGTTTCCTCCCTCGCCGCGCGCGAGCCGCAACTCTCCGACTACGCCTTCAGCAAGCACGCGGCGGAACTGGCGGCGCGGCAGGAATTTGGCAACGCGCCGGCGCAGCTGGCGATCCTGCGCCCGCCCGCGATCTATGGGCCGTGGGACCGGGAAACGCTGGCTTTTTTCCAGGCCAGCTTGCGTTGCATTGCTCCCCTTCCCGGCGAGGGCGCCGCCGCCACGATTCATGCGCGCGACGCCGCCGGCGCGATCGCCGCCATGGCGGGCGAACATTTCCGCCCCGGCTGCTTTGCCCTGGCCGATGACAAGCCCGAAGGCTATTCCTTGCGCGACTTCATGAAAGCCGCCGCCCAGGCCACGGGCGGGCGGCCGCGCCTTGTGAAATTGCCAAGCTCCCTGTTTCTGGCGGCGGGTTTTTGCTCGGAGATATGGGGCAAGGCACGCAGGCAGGCGCCCATCTTCACCCGCGGCAAGGCAAGGGAGATTCTGCACCCGGACTGGTCGGTATCCGCGGCGGAATTATTGCCGCGCGAGGTCTACGCGCCGCGCATCGGGCTGAAGGACGGGTTTGCGGAAACCGTGGCGTGGTACCGGCAGGCGGGGTGGCTGGGCGGTTAAACCGCCGCCTCGAACACCCGGTAGGTCTTGTAGGCCTTCGCGTCCAGGCTTTCGATCATCCGGCGCATCGGCATGTTGTCCTCGAGAATCCAGGAGAGCTCGATATGGGTGTAACCCATCTTCAGCCCTTCCCGGCGGACCATGTCGATCATCAGATAAGGCAGCAGGCTGCCGATCATGTCCTTCGCGGCGGAGCGGCGCACGCCCATCAGCGGCACGCGCGCGGTCTTCACGCCCGACACTTTCAGCCGCCAGAGCAGCTTGGCCCAGCCGAAGGGCAGGATCTTGCCATCCAGCCCGTTGATCGCCTCGTTCAGATTCGGCAGCGCGATCATGAAGGCCACCGGCTCGCCATCGCGCTCCACCAGGCTGGTCATGCGCGGGTTCAGAAGCGGCTTCAGGGATTTGGCGAGATAATCCGTCTCGCTTTCGGTCAACGGCACGAAGCCCCAGTTATTCGCCCAGGCATCGTTGAAGATGGAGGTGACATTTTTGATCTCCTCCTTGATCCTCTTCATGTCCAGCTGCCGCACCGTGAACCCCGGCGGCAGCTGGCGGGCGAGCAGCCGGCGCACGCTGGCGGGCAGCTCCACCCGCATGTCGTACAGATAGGCATAGACATCCTTGGCCTTGGCGAACCCCAGCGCCGCGAGCTGCCCGGCGACATGGGGCCTGTCATGGGGCATCAGCAGCATGGGCGGGGTGTCGAACCCGTCCACCAGCGCGCCGGTTTCCTCATTGATGTTGAGGTTGAACGGCCCTTGCATGCGGGTCATGCCGCGCTGGCGCAGCCAGGCTTGCGCGGTCTTGAGCAGCGCCGTGAAAATCTCAGGATCATCCTCGGCGGCGAGCATGCCGAACAGGCCGGGCGCCGCCGGGTCGAGGGAGAGGGCGAGCTTGTCGATCTGCGCGCTGATGCGCCCGACATCGCGGCCATCCTTCACCGCCAGCCAGAACTGCACCTCGGCATGGCCGAAGAACGGGTTTTTCGGCCCCAGCGCCTCCTCGCGCTCCATATGCAGCGGCGCGATATAGGCCGGGTCGTCCTTGTGCAGCCGCTCGGCCAGCAGGATGAAGCGCTTGAGGAGCTTCTTGCCCGTAACCGGGATGATCTCGATCTGGCTCATCAGTTCGCCCTGCCCGCCGAGTCTGCCATGGCGGAGGGGGGCTTGTCGCGGGGCGGCGCGCCGGTCAGCTCCATCACCCAGGGGTAGCGCTTGGCTTCCTCAAGGTCGTAGCCGAGATTGAACACGGTCGGGCTCTTCGGGCAGTCCTTCGCGTTCGGGTAATAAGAGTGGAAAACCTTGTCCGGCAGGAAGCTCACGATGCCGTAATTGCCGTTCTCATTCTGGAAATGATGCAGCAGGTGGTCACGCTTGAGCTTCTGCACGAAGCTGTTTTTCGGCTTGTAGTTCAGATGCTGGATGCAGTGGAAGAACTCATACACGCAGGTGGAGATGAGCGCCGTGGCCAGGCCCGTGGCAGCACCCGTCCAGCCCGCGAGGGCATAGCCGATGGGCCCGGTGATGAGGGCCATGGTCGGGATGGTGTTCAGCGGCGAGCCGAACAGCACTTCGAGCTTATGCGGGTCCTGGTGATGGTCGAAATGGATGCGCTTCCAGAGGGCGGCACTCCAGCGCATGCGGTAGAGCCAGCGCCCATGCAGCACGAAGCGGTGCAGCCCGTACCAAACCAGCGGGTAGATGATCAGCACCGCCAGCACCGGCAGCGCGAGTTGCTGCCAATGGCGCAGCGTGAGCAGCGCATAGGCGCCGGACGCCAAGACCAGGGCGGCATAGAGATTAATGGCCGGGTATGTGAGATACGCCGCCCAGAGTTCGGAAAGCGTCATCTTCCCCAGATCATAGGAACGGCCATGCCAAGCGCGGCCCCAAATGAGTTTCTTTGCCATGCCCTGTACCGCTCACGCTCTGGGAAATGATTGAAAACCGTGGAAAACAGCCAGTTTCCGACAGCCCCCGGTGCATAGCATGGGGGCTTTGGGGCTGGCAAACCGCCCCTACTGGCGGCGCAGGGCCGCCCAGCCTCTGCCGCGCCGCTGGGCCAGTACGGCATGGTGGCCGCGCACCGCGGCGGCATGGGGCATGGGCGTGCCAACCTGCTTCTCGCGCAGCAAGGTGAGCAGGCCGGAGGCGATGATGAGCGCAGCGCCCAGCAGGGTGAAGCGGTCCACCCCGTTCTTGAAGACCAGGTAGCCGAGGATGATGGCCCAGAGCATCTGGCTGTACTGGATGGGACCGACATAGGCCGCCGGCGCCCTGGTGGTGGAGGAGACGAGCAGCATGTTGGCCAGCGCCGCCAGCAGCCCATAGCCCGCCAGCAACCCCCATTGCCGCGCATCCGGCCAGACGAAGCTGGGCAGCATCAACAGACCAGGGATGCAGATGGCACCCATGATCCCGGCGCCGAGCAGCGAGATGCGCTTTTCCTGCCGCCCCGCCGCGCGAAAGGACACCACGGAGACCGCCCCCCCGAACCCGGCGAACAGCGCGCCCAGATGCCCGATGGAAAGCGGCGTGTAGCCCGGCCGCAGCACCACCATCACCCCGGCGAAGCCGATGACCACCGCCGCCCAGCGCCAGACCCTGATCCGCTCTTTCAAAAACAGCATGGACATGATGGTGACAAAGGCCGGCTGCAGGAAGATCAGCGCGAAGGCCTCCGCCATCGGCAGGTGGGTAAAGGCGGTCACGCTGCCGATGACCCCGAAGGCGAAGGAGAAGAAGCGCAACAGCCAGAGCTTGCGGCTGCGCGCGGCGAAGATATCGAGCAGCGTGTCACCCGGCTTGAGCACCCAGGGAAACACCGCGAGCGCGAACAGCCCGCCGAAAAACGCCGATTCAAACGGCGGCAGCGCGCCTTTGATCAGCTTCACGCTGGCATCGCTGAAGGAGAAGGCGGCGAAGGCCGCGAAGGCGAGAAGAACGCCCTTGAGCGTCTCGTCTTTGCCTGTATGGGAGGCGTCTGTCATGGCGGGATGGCTTTGTCCTGTCAAAGCGGGCGGCAACGGCCGCCGGTCCAGCGCGGTCTGGCGGCTTCCCGGCGCTGACACAAGGCCATGGCGCGCATGGCTGCGCAAGGCATTTCAGGTCCGGGGAAGCCAGATCGAGACGGCGCGTTCCCGCAGGGCGAGCCGGTAATTGGCCTGCAGGGCCGCCAGAAACCCCGGCGTGAATTGCGCCCGGCGCAGTGGCTCGGGCTTGTCAGTGGTGCCGACCTCCACCGCCCGCAGCCGGCGCTGCGCCACCATTGAGGTAATGGCCGCAGATGACATGCGGCCGAGCCTGATCTGGCTGTCCACGTAATAGGTATAGAATGCCGAGGCGTGGCCGGCCCGCGCGCACATCAGCAGATTTTCACAGACAACCGGCCCCGGAACGGTTTTCAGCAATGCCACCCCCGCCGCGAAATCCGCCTGCGTTTGCGCCAGGGCCCGGTCTTGCTGAATCGAGGCGATGAAATGATCCGGCGCCCAGAGGAAGGGAAACAGCAGCACCAGGCAACGCCAGGAACGCGGCTTCTCCACGCAGGCCGCGACCGCGAGCCCCCCGCTCAGCAGCACCGCCTCGAAGAACACGTTGCGGCCAACGCCATCGCCCCCGGCGAAGACAAAGCCGAGCGCATTGGCGCCAAGCCAGGCGAGAATGAACGGCAAGAGCCGCGCGTTGCGGCGATGTTGCCAGCACCAGCCCGCGGCCAGCACCAGCACGGGGAGAAAGGCCAGCAGGTAATCCCCGCCCTGGGCGCCCAAATCCCGCCAGATATAGGCGCGCGGCTGCAGCATGTTGGGGAGGAAACAGGCGCCATCGACGCGATCGGTCAGCCACAGCAGCAAAGCCGTGCCAACCGCCCCGGCGGCCAGAAATTGCAGCAGGCTGGACCAGCGTTTTTGCAGGATGAGCGTGAGCCCCGCCGCGACCGGCATGGACAGCAGGGTTTGCTTGGTAAACAGCGCCAGAACGAACAGCCAGGCCGAAAGCCAGAGCAGGACACCGGGTTTTTCAGTCCGGACAAACACGTAAAATCCCGCCGCCTCGAACATCATGGCCAGAAATTGCGGGTCATCCACGGCGATGCGGTTGGGCATCCAGACCGCGAGCCAGAGCGCGACCAAAAACCCGGCGAACAGCGCCGCGTGACGGTCCGGCGTGAAGAGCCGCACGAACGCCCCCGCGAAACCGCACAAAACCGCCAGGGCAGCCACCGACAAGCCGCGCCCGGCGAAGAGCGGGTCAGCCCCCAGCGCCGTCAGCCAGGCGATGACATGGAAGGAGATAAAGGGATAGTTGGTGAAATCCAGGCCGGGCGGGCTGCCATAAAGCGGCACGTGCCGCGCGGCCAGCAGGGCGCGGACCATGTTCCAGCCTTCATCGGCATCCAGTTGCACCGGCGCGCCGCCGCGCCAGAGCAGCGGCAGGCAGAAGGACGCCGTCAGCACCCCCAGCAGCAGGGCCGGCATCTTCCAGGGAGAGGGACGGTCTGCGGCCATGCGTAACATTCCAGTACCGTCATATAAGCTTGGTCTGGGCCTGCCCAGACCGGAGTCCAGGGCCGTTTGTGACCAGGTTCAACCATGAGATTCAAGCCATTTTCGCACGCCCCCCTCGGCGTGAACGCATCGTGATCCGGACAAAAAAAACGGCCCGGAAAAAACCGGGCCGCCGTGAAGTTGGAAGATAGCGGGCTGTTATGGTTTCGGCGCCTCCGCTGCGCCCTCCCCGCGCGTCAACGCGATCGCCGCAACGGCGATGGTGTTTACGCCGCGAACTGGTTCATCGTGTTGTGCGCGCCGCCGGCCTTCAGCGCCGCCTCACCCGCGAAATACTCCTTGTGGTCGTCGCCGATGTCGGAGCCCGACATGTTCTGGTGCTTCACGCAGGCGATGCCCTGGCGGATCTCCTGGCGCTGCACCCCGGCGACATAGCCCAGCATGCCCTGCTCGCCGAAATACGCCTGCGACAGCGTGTCCACCGACAGTGCGGTCGTGTGATAGGTCGGCAGCGTGATCAGGTGGTGGAAGATGCCGGCGCGCTTTGCGGCGTCCGCCTGGAACGTACGGATGCGTTCATCGGCCTCCGCCGCCAGCGGAGTCTGGTC
>DATJXU010000170.1:0-3984 GCA_035499915.1 Acidocella sp. | reverse complement strand
CACCAGAAACAAAACAACCGCGCAAAGCGCGGCGGGAATCATTAGGCTGAGAGACAGGACTGATAGACGAAACGGCCTGATTTTCATGGTCCACCGTATGGATTTTGAAGGGTCCCCTTCCGGCTGATGCCGGAAGGGGGGGTGTTTAGGCGTATTACTGGATTTTGTCGATCTGGGCCTGGGAGAGGGCCTTCACCGCCGGCGGCAGCGGCAGGAAGTTCACCTTCTTCAGGAACTTCGGGCTGTTGCCGTCGTTGATCGCCCAGGTCAGGAAGTCATGGATCGCCGCGGCCATCGCCGTGGCGGGCTGCTGGCTGTTCACGATCGCGTATTCGTAGTTCACGATCGGGTAGGCGTTGGGGCCATCGGCGAAGATCATGCTGATCCGTTCATCGGCCGGGGTGCTGTTGGCAACGCTCTGCGCGGCGGCGGCGATGGTCTCCTCGGTCGGCAGCACATACTGGCCGGCCTTGTTCAGCAGCGCAGCCTGGCCCAGGCCGGCGGCAGCGGCCTTGTCGGCGAAGGAGATGCCGATATAGGCGACGGAGTACGGGTTGGCGGCGGCGGCGGAGAGCATGCCGGAGTTACCCTTGGCGCCGATCTCGCCGGCGATGGCCGGCCAGGACACGGCGGTGCCGTACTTCAGGGTGGAGCCCCAGCCGGCGTCGGACGCGGCGAGGTACTGCGTGAAGATGAAGGTGTCGCCCGAGCCGTCCAGACGGTGCACCGGCACGATCACGTGGTCCGGCAGGCTCACGCCCGGGTTGGCGGCGGCGATGGCGGGGTCATTCCACTTGGTGATCTTGCCCTCATAGATGCCGGCCAGGATCGGGCCGGAGAGGTTCAGGTGGGAGACGCCCGGCAGGTTGTAGTTAACGGCCTGCGAGGAGATGGCGAGCGGGATGCTCATCATCGTCGGGTTGTTCTTGACCAGGGTGTCGGACATGTAGGCGTCGGAGGCGCCGATCTGGATCAGACCCTTGATGGACTGGGCGATACCCGCACCCGAACCGGTCGAGGTGGTGGTGATGTCAGCGCCAGCGTGCTCGGAGGTGTAGGCGGAGACCCAAAGGTTGAACAGCGGGTAAAGCAGGCTGGAGCCGCTTTCGATCAGCGGGACGCTGACAGTCTGGGCATGGGCGGTGCCGGCGGCGGAGGCAATGGCCAGCGCGGCAACGCCGGAGCGGAGGAGGTTGGTCAGAATCTTCACGTTCGCGTTCCTTGTGTTGAGCCCCAGGAAGGGAATCCCTGTTTAATTGAGCGGGGGGAGTCCCCGCCTGGCCCCGCAATAATTGAAGCGTGTGACAATGGCGACGGGAGTTGGGTTGCAGTTCAATGACATTTCTCGGTCATTCAACGTTGTTTTGAAAGGTTAGTCCCCATCAGGAAGACACATGCAGCATATTCGGGCGGCAGCTTTGTCACATAAGGATTTGTTCTTGGGGTTTTTCGAGGCCGGCGTGTTCGGCTTCGGCGGCGTGCTGCCGATCGCCCGCCTGGTGGTGGTTCAAAAACGGTGCCAGCTGGCCCAGGAGCAGTTCACGAACTGCTCTCGCTCTGCCAGTCCTTGCCGGGGGCGGAGGTGATGCTATTCGGCGGGCTGGCCCCGGTCCGCCATGAGTTGGCCGGGTTGTTGCTGCTCTGATTTACCGGACGTGCTCGGCGAAGAAGGCCAGGCTGCGCAGTTCCGCCAGCTCCCAGTCCTTGCGGCTGTAGCTTGCCCGGGCGTCGCAGCCGAAGCCATGCTCAGCGCCCTGGTACACGTACACCTCGATTCCCGGCTGCGCCTTGCGGATGGCCTCGACATCGGCCAGCGGGATGCTGTGGTCATTCTCGCCGAAATGCAGCTGCACCGGGCAGTTGGGCACCAAGTCGCGCTGCGCCGCAATGCCCGCGCCATACCAGCCCGAGGCGGCCCAGAAGGATTCGGTCTTGGTGGCGCCGAGCCAGGCCAGGGTACCGCCCCAGCAATAGCCGATGATCCCCACCGGCTTGCCGCCGAAGGCCGCGGCCGTGGCTTCCAGGTCCAGCAGCACCTGTGCCTCGGTGATCTGCGCGCGCAGCCCCCGGCCTCTCTCGATATCCTGCGGTCCGTAGCTGAGTTCCACGTTGCGCTGAACGCGGTCGAACAGCTGCGGACACAGCACACGGTAGCCATAGCTGGCCAGGCGCTCGGAGACGGCCCGCATATGCGCGTTCACGCCGAAAATCTCCTGCACCACCACCAGGCCGCGCGGGGCGTTTACATTGCCGGCCTCGAAGGCGCTGAACTCGTGGCCATCGGCGGCGGTCAATTTCAGCATCGGCGTTCCCTAGGTTTTATTAAATAGCGTTACGGCGTTGCATATACCGCAAAATCGCGCGCAAGTATCTCGTAAATTTCGCGTTTGAAGTCCACGGCCAGGGCCGGAAGCTCGGCCAGTGGCACCCATTTCCAGGCCTCGAACTCGGGGTGCGAATCAGCGTCGAGCTGGATGTCCTCATCCCGGCCGAGGAATTTGAGCGCGAACCATTTCTGCTTTTGGCCACGGTATTTGCCGCCCCAAGCCACGCCGATCAGGGAAGGGGGCAGGTCATACTCCAGCCAGTCAGGGTGCTCGCCCAGCACCTCGGCCTTGCCCGTGCCGATCTCCTCCAGAAGCTCGCGCAGCACCGCCGCGCGTGGGTCCTCATCCGCGTCGATCCCGCCTTGCGGAAGCTGCCAGGCACTGATGATGCCGATTCGCTTGCCGACAAACACGCGCCCATCCGGGCCAAACAGAACCGCGCCGACGTTCAGCCGGTACGGCAGGGAGGTATGATCAGTCATGACCAGCCCGTTACTGCGCGGCGGACATGCCGTCCACCAGCTTGATCCCCATCTGCAGCTGGAAGTCGGTACTCGGCTTGGTGGGGTCGAAGGCCGGCCAGCCCGCGGGCGGCTTGGCGGCAATGCTGGAGGCCACGGCCGGCAGAGGCGGTGCCGGGGGCGGCGGGGCAGAGCTGCGGCCGGTGGGGTTGGCGAAGGAGTTCAGCAGATCCGTCTCGCGCAGCTGGGCGAAGAACGCGTCATTCGGCAGGTTGGTGTCGGACACGGTGACATCCGGGCTCACGCCAAAGCCCTGGATGGATTTGCCCGAGGGGGTGAAATACAGCGCCGTGGTCAGGCGCAGCGCACCATTGTTGTCGATCGGCATGATCGTCTGGACGGAGCCCTTGCCGAAGGTCTTGGTGCCCAGCACCAGGGCGCGGCGGTTCTGCTGCAGCGCCGCGGTGACGATTTCCGCCGCCGAGGCGGTGCCGGCATCGGTGAGGACAACGACCGGCGCGCCGTTGGTGATGTCACCGCTCTGCGCGTACCATACCTGGTCGTCCTCCGAGTGGCGGCCATGGGTGGAGACGATCTCGCCAGAAGTCAGGAAGTCGTCGCTCACCGCCACGGCCTGGTCCAGCAACCCGCCCGGATTGTTGCGCAGGTCCAGGATATAGCCATGCAGCTTGCCATGGGCCTGCAGTCGCAGATCGTTCACGGCGCTGCGGATATGCGGGTCTGCGTTCTCGTCGAAGCTGCTCAGGCGAATATAGCCCACCGGCCCGGCCGGGGAGGCCAACAGCTTTTCCTTCACGTCGTCGATCTTGATGACCTCGCGCGTCAGCGTGACATGGATCGGCGCGTTCACCCCGTTGCGCTTGATGGTGAGGGTGATCTGGGTGCCCGGCGCGCCGCGCATCTTGGACACCGCGTCGTCGAGCGCCAAGCCATCGGTCGAGTGGCCGTTGATTTCCAGGATGATATCGTTGTGCTTGATTCCGGCGCGCGCGCCGGGGGTGCCGTCGATCGGCGCGATGATTTCGATCAGCCCCTCCTTCTCCGTGACTTCCAGCCCGAGTCCGCCGAACTGGCCGGAGGTCTGCGCCTGCATGTCAGCGTATTGCTGCGCGTTCATGTAGCTGGAATGCGGGTCCAGCCCGCTGAGCATGCCGTTGATGGCGTTGTAGATCAGC
>DATJXU010000169.1:0-2158 GCA_035499915.1 Acidocella sp. | reverse complement strand
TGACCCGGCGATCCGCTTCACCCCCCGGCTGGACGATGGCGCGCGGCTGCAGCCAAGCGATATCATCGCGGAAATCGAAGGCCCGGCGCGCGGCATCCTCACCGCCGAGCGCGTGGCGTTGAACTTTCTTGGGCATCTCTCGGGCATTGCATCGGCCACGCGCGGCATCGCTGACGCCATCGCCCATACCAGGGCGAAGATAAGCTGCACCCGCAAGACCACGCCCGGGCTGCGCTTTGCCGAGAAATACGCGGTGCGCGCGGGCGGCGGGGCGAATCACCGCTTCGGGCTCGATGATGCCATCCTGATCAAGGACAACCACATCGCCATCGCGGGCGGGGTGGGGGTGGCCATGGCGCGGGCGCGCGCGGCGGTCGGGCATCTGGTGAAGATCGAGATCGAGGTGGACACGCTGGAGCAACTCGACGAGGCACTGCCGCACGGGCCGGATGCCATCCTGCTCGACAACATGCCCCCCGACACCCTGCGCGAGGCGGTGCGGCGCATCGATGGCCGCGCCATTGCCGAGGCCTCCGGGCGGATCAACGCCGAGACCGCCCCCGCCATCGCGGAAAGCGGGGTGGATTTGCTCTCCGCCGGATGGCTCACCCATTCCGCCCGCGTGCTGGATATTGGTTTGGATTTTTAGGGCAAAGAGGCACGCAGGGCGCCGACGAAAATCTCCACATGCTCCGGGCCGAAGGGCAGAGGCGGGCGGATTTTCAATACATTGCCGGCCGGGCCCTCGGTGCCGATGAGCACGCGGTTCTGGCGCATCGCATTGGCGATTCGCTTGGCGGTGGCGGCGTCGGTCACCTCCACGCCCACCATCAGCCCGCTGCCGCGTACTTCGCCGAAGGCCGGGTGGTTGAGGCCCCGAATCCTTTCACGCAACAGCGCGCCAGTGGTTCGGGCGTTGTCCTTTAGGTTGCGGCTCTGCAATTCGTCCAGCGTGGCCAGCGCCGCCGCCGCCGAAACCGGGTTGCCGCCGAAGGTGGAGAAGAAGTCGATCCGGCTGGTGAAGGCGTCCAGCAACTCCCGCCGCGCCACCACCGCGCCTGTGGGGTGGCCGTTGGCCATCGGCTTGCCCATGGTGACGAGGTCCGGCACCACGCCATGCAGGGCGAAGCCCCAGAATTCCTCGCCCATGCGGCCAAAGCCGGATTGCACCTCGTCGCCCACCACCAGCCCGCTTGCCTTGCGCACCTCCTCGGCCACGGCGGCGAACCAGCCCTGTGGCACATTGACGATGCCGTTGGAGACGAAGGCGGAGTCGATGAGCAGCATCGCCACGCCGTGGCCGCTCTCTCGCAGCGTCGCGATGGCCCGCCGCGCCGCTTCCGCCGGGTCCGCGCCGGTATCGGGCGAGGGCAGGGTCTGCACAAAGGGCGCCAGCGGCTGCGTGAACGGTCCGTAATAGGGCGAGAGCGCCGCCACCACATCCGTCACGCCGTGATAGGCGTTCTCCATCACGATCGCGCCGGTCTTGCCGGTGACGATTTTCGCGATCCGGTAGGCGGCGTCATTCGCTTCCGAGCCGGAGTTCACGAACAGGCAGGTGTCCAGGCCTTCGGGAAGGGTGGCGGTCAGCCGCTCGGCGTATTCCACGATGCCCTCGTGCAGGTAGCGCGTGTTGGTGCACAGCGTTTCCATCTGCCGGGCGATGGCGGCGGCCACCTTGCGGTTGCCATGGCCCACCGAGGGCACGTTGTTATAGGCGTCGAGATAGCGCGTGCCGTCGGGCGCGTAGAGGAACACGCCCTCGCCACGCACCAGATGCACCGGCTCCTGGTAGGACAGTTCCAGCCCGCGCCCGAGCGCATGGAAGCGCCGCTCGGCGAGGTTCGTTACCCCCGGCCTGGCGGCTGCGGCGGCGCGGAACTTGGCCACCACGGCGTCGCGCCCGGCGGTGAGATATGCCTCGATGGCCGGGGCGCTGAGTGCCGAGAGCGCGCCGAGTTTCTCCGCCCCAGCCGGATCGTTGTGCCGCCGCCAGGCATGAATGGTGGCGGAGAGCGCGTGGCGGGCGATGATCGCCTCGAACAGGGCGGGGAACTCGGCCACCTGCAATGGCATTACCGCATCGTACCCGGCTACGATCTCGCACCCGTATTCGATGGGCGGCATGTCCCCCACCGTCTCGGCGGCGGTCACCGCG
>DATJXU010000168.1:0-2490 GCA_035499915.1 Acidocella sp. | reverse complement strand
GCCAGAACAATCCAAAGATCAACGGGAACGAATAATAGTCGCTGAGTGTGCCTGCGTAAGGGCTGGCGGCCAGCCAGTTCAGCCCCACCCAGGGCAGGCAGGATACAAATCCCGCAACCATCCCCGGCATCTTCCAGCGTTCGGCCAGAACCAGCGCGACCACCGCAGGAAGAACCAGATACAGCCTATACAACACATAGAATGCCAGCCTGGCGGCGAGCATGACCGGTGTAAGCCCGGCGAACGGCGGATTGCCTAGATAGACCCCCTGCAAAGCTCCACCGCCCGGAAACACGAGATGTTGCGCCGCCACGCATAGAACACTCCATGCCACTGCCGCGACCGCATAACCGAGCAAAGGTTGCAACCTACGCCATTCCACCCCTTGCCAGCGTAACCCCAGGCCACCCGCGAGGAGCAACAGGCCAAGATGGAAGCCTGCATCCTCACGTGTCATCAGGCACAGAGCCAAAAAAAGACGCGCCAGCCAGACCCGCCTAAAGGCCAGCGCTGCGAGAAACCCCATGCCGCTGGCGACAATCAATAACTCAAAATGCGGGTTGCAGCTCGCCGCCAGAACGATGCCGTTGCAGGCAAAGAGAATGGCCAATGCCGCCGCACCCAACCTGCGCACGCCAAGTTCTACCAACAGCCAATAAACAGGCATCGCCATCAGCGCCTGCACCGCCCCCAGAAACAGCACGAAGAACTGCACACGGCTGAGCGGCAGCAGCCAGGAGAGCGCGGAGGTCAGCCAAAACACCAGGGCCGTGTGGGTGGCCAGGAAGCTCTGCCCGCCGAAGGCCAGCGGCGTACGAAGCGCCCAGCCACTATGCCACATCAGCGAGGCAAGAATGCCGCCATCGCCCCACCAGGCGCCATTGATATAAAAATCACGCAGCCCCAGCGTGAAGAAAGCCACGAAGGGCAGCGCCGCCGCCAGGAGAGGCGGCGCGGAGCGGAAAATCCTATTGCCGCTCACGCGTCCCTGAGAACGTAATCTCCGGGAAATTCTCCTTCATCCGGTTCAGCTCCCACGCATTGCGGACGAGATAGACCGGCGCGCCGTCGCGGTCCTCGCTCATGGCGCTCTTGTTCACCTCGATGAAGAATTTCAGCCGCGCCGTATCCTCGGAGAAGATCCAGCGCGCGGTGTCGAAGGGTGCGGGGTCGAAGGCGATCGGCACGTTATATTCCTGCTCGATGCGGCTGCTCAGCACGTCCAGCTGCAGCATGCCCACCACGCCGACGATCCAGTCCGCCCCGGTCATCGGGCGGAACACCTGGGTCACGCCCTCCTCGGCCAGATCCTCCAGCGCCTTGCGCATCTGCTTGGCCTTCATCGGGTCGGCCAGGCGCACGCGGCGCAGGATTTCCGGCGCGAAGTCCGGAATGCCCGTGAAGCGCAGCTTCTCGCCCTCGGTCAGCGTGTCGCCCACCCGCAGCGTGCCATGGTTGGGAATGCCGATGATGTCGCCCGGATAGGCCTCCTCCGCCAGGGAGCGGTCCTGCGCGAAAAAGAAGATCGGCGCCTGGATCGCCATCGGCTTGCCGCTGCGCGAATGCACCAGCTTCATGCCGCGCGAAAACTTGCCCGAGCAGATGCGGGTGAAGGCGATGCGGTCGCGGTGCTGCGGGTCCATGTTGGCCTGCACCTTGAACACGAAACCGGAGACCGGCTTTTCCTCGGGCGCCACCTCGCGCACATCGGTGGCGCGGGGCTGCGGGGGCGGGGCGTTGGCCACCAGGCCTTCCAGCAGCTCGCGCACCGAATAATCCTTCAGCGCCGAGCCGAAATAGACCGGCGTCAGATGCCCCTCCTCAAACGCCTGCCGGTCGAATTCCGGGTAGGCGGCGCGGATCAGTTCCACATCCTCATCCAGCTGCGCCTGCTGCTCGGCCGGGATGGCGAAGTTTTGCGCCGCCGCCTCCTCGCCGGGCTTGCGGGCGGAAACCAGCTTGTCGTTGCGGATATCGTAACAGCCCTTGAACAACCCGCCCATGCCCACCGGCCAGACCATCGGGCAGATGTCCAGCGCCAGCGTGTCGGCGATCTCGTCGAGCAGCGCGAAGGCGTTCTGGCCCTCGCGGTCGATCTTGTTGATGAAGGTGGTGATGGGGATGTTGCGCAGGCGGCAGACCTCGAACAGCTTTTTGGTCTGCAGCTCGATGCCCTTCGCCGCGTCGATCACCATCACCGCCGAATCAACGGCGGTCAGCGTGCGGTAGGTATCCTCGGAGAAATCCTCGTGGCCCGGCGTGTCCAGCAGGTTGAACACCGCGCCGCCGAACTCGAAGGTCATGACCGAGGAGGTGACGGAAATGCCGCGCTGGCGTTCGATCTTCATCCAGTCCGAGCGCGTGTTGCGCCTATCCTGGCGCGCCTTCACCATGCCCGCCTCGCGGATGGCACCGCCGAACAGCAGCAGCTTCTCGGTCAGGGTCGTCTTACCGGCGTCCGGGTGCGAGATGATGGCGAAGGTGCGCCGG
>DATJXU010000167.1:0-20178 GCA_035499915.1 Acidocella sp. | reverse complement strand
TGGCCTCGGTCAGCGCGTCCAGATTGCGCTTATGCGCGGCCAGAACCACCTCCACATCCGGCACCGCCGGGACCTTCATCTCACCCAGGAACTTCTTGACGTCGAATTCGGGGATGAAGGGCTGCGGTCCGGTTTTCGTTGTTTTCTCGGCCATGTTTCGTCTCCTTGTTTATGAGATTCGAGCTTGTGAGGTCCGGCAGGTCAGCGGCTTGTCATGGTGAGGCGGGCGGCTCTGCCTCCGGCGCGGGGGACACGTGTTCAGGCTCAGCCGGGCGGGCCGGAGAAAAGCGCAGGGCAAAATTCTCGGCCCTGGCCAACGCCGTATCGACGCCGGCCATGGTGGCGGTGAGGTCCGGGCTTTCATCCTCCGCCCAGGCGCGCAGGCCATAGAGCCAGACGGCCAGCAGCCCGCGCTTCCTGAGCGCGCCGCGAAGGCCGGTGGCATCCACCCCCGCCCCTTCCAGAAGCCAGCCCATGGAGGCGATGTTCATCTCCGCCAGCGCCACGGCCAGCGGCGGGCAGGCGGGCAAATGGCGCATCAGCGCCACCACCCCCGCGCGGCGCGCCTGCAGATAATCGAAGCGGCGGAGCAGGATATCGAACAGCTTGTCGCGCACGCTGCCATCCGCGACGACATTCGTGAGCGCCGACGCATCGGCCAGGCGGCCGAATTTTTTCAGAATCGCCCCGGTGCAGGGAAACAGGAACCGCGCCCGCGCAAGGTCCAGCCCGGCATGGCGGGCGGCGGCGGCGGCGGAAACGCGCGACCACCCTGCCCCCGCCCCCAGGTCAAAGGCGGCATCCACAAGGGCGGCTTCAAATTCCTGGTCGGTCATGAACGGAACTTAGTCCTGCTCACCGAGATTTTCCAGCAAAATTAAGTGATTGGCCGCAACACTTTGCCGTAATGGGCGGCAAGGCCGAGATAATGCGGCACGGTCTGATCCCAGCGGGCGCGCTCCGCGTCGCTCATCACCCGCACCAGCCGGGCGGGGGCGCCGGCCCAGAGCTCCTGCCGGCCAATGCGCTTGCCCGGCCCCAGCAGGCCGCGCGCGCCGAGCAGCCCGCCCTCCTCCACCACCGCGCCATCCATCACCGTGGCGCCCATGCCGATGAAGGCGCGGTTTTCCAGCGTGCAGGCATGGATGATGGCGCTGTGGCCGATGGTCACGTCATCGCCGATGATGGCGGGATGCGCGCCATGGTCCACATGCACCACCGTGCCGTCCTGCACATTGCTGCGCGCACCGACAATGATCGGGTTGGTATCGCCGCGCAGCACGCAGTTGAACCAGATATTCGCGCCCGGGCCGATGCGGACATCACCGATCAGCACCGCCGTGGGGGCGATCCAGGCGGTGGGGTCGATCTGCGGCGCGAGATTGCCGAGCGCGTAGAGCAGCCCGCCGGGGCGTTGTGCCTCACTCATTCTCCAGCCCCAGCATCAGCTTGATGTTCTGCACCGCCGCGCCGGACGCGCCCTTGCCGAGATTATCCAGCCGCGCGATCAGCACCGCCTGCCCCGCATCCTCATTGGCGCAGACGAAGATTTCCAGCCGGTTGGTGTCGTTCAGCGCCTGCGGGTCGAGATTCGCCCCCCAGAGGCCGCGATGCACGCAGATGTTTTCCGCGCCCGCGTAATATTCCGCATAGGCCTCGGCGAGCTGCGCGGCCGTGCCGGCCCTGGCCAGCTGTTCCAGGAAGAGCGGGATGCAGACCAGCATGCCTTGCGCGAAATGCCCGACGGAAGGCACGAACAGAGGCGCGCGGGCGAGCCCGCCATAGCGCATGATCTCCGGCAGATGCTTGTGCGCCAGCCCCAGCGCGTAAAGCTCGAAGGCCGGGCCGCCCTTTGCCTCATGGTCGGCGATCATCGCCTTGCCGCCGCCGGAATAGCCGGAGATGGCGTTGATGGAGACAGGCCCCTCCGCCGCCAGCAGCCCCAGGGCGGTGAGCGGGCGCAAAAGCGCGATGGCGCCGGTGGCGTAGCAGCCGGGGTTGCTCACGCGCGGCGCCTGCGCGATGCGCCGGGCCTGGCCGGGCAGCGCCTCGGCAAAGCCGTAGACCCAGCCCTCCGCCACGCGGTGGGCGGTGCTGGCATCCAGGATGCGCGCGCCCTGCGGGGCGATGGCGACCGCCTCGCGCGCCGCATCATCGGGCAGGCAGAGCACGGTGAGGTCGGCACGGCCCATCGCCTCGGCGCGGGCCTCAGGATTTTTTCGGCTGGCCTCTGGCAGCGTGACAAGGGTGAAGCCCCCGGCCGCCTCCAGCCGCTGGGCGATGCCAAGCCCGGTGGTTCCGGCCTGGCCGTCGATGAAGATGCGCGCGCTCATGGCGCCACTCTTATCATGCCGGGAGCAGCGTGCTAGGCCGGGCCCAGCCTTTCAACAGGGAAACCGAATATGTCTGAACAAGCTGGCCTGCCCCCGCAACCGCTGATCCTCAACATCCAGTACACCAAGGACCTTTCCTTCGAGGTGCCGGGCGCGCCCGCCATCTTCACGCAGCTGCGCGCCCAGCCGCATGTGAACCTGAACCTGGACGTGCAGGTGCGCCGCATCGAGGAAGACCAGACCGTGTTCGAGGTGACGCTGGCGATCCGCGCCGAGGGCACCACCGTGGCGCCGAAATCCGCCGGGGGCACGGAAGAGAAGCCGCCGGTGGTGTTCATCGCCGATCTCTCCTATGCTGGCGTGTTCACGCTGAACGGCATTCCGGAGAACCAGCAGGAGCCGATCCTGCTCGTGGAATGCCCGCGCTTGCTCTTCCCCTTCGCCCGCAACATCCTGGCCGATGTGACCCGCGATGGCGGCTTCCCGCCCGTGCTGCTGGGGCCGATCGATTTCGTCGGCCTCTGGCAGCAGCGCCGCGCCGCCGCCGCCAATGTCCAGGTCGCGAACGCCTAAGTCACGCTTTCGTGCACCGAAAAAGGGGGCTTCGGCCTCCTTTTTTAGTCTGGGATCATATCCTTGGCGGACATTACGCCCTGATAGGCCGCGAAGACCGCCTGATCCGTAAGCGCGAAAATCACCTCCTGCACGGATGAGGCGCCGAGCCATTCCTGAACCGTCCCGATCGCGATCTGCGCCGCCTGATCGGCCGGATAGCGGTAGATGCCGCAGCTGATTGCGGGGAAGGCGATCGAGCGCACATTATGCGCGGCGGCCAGTTCCATGCAGCGCCGGTAGCAGGAGGCAAGATGTCTCGCCTCCTCATGCGCCCCGCCCCGCCAGACCGGCCCCACCGCGTGGAAGACATAGGCCGCGGAAAGCCGGAAGCCTGGCGTGGCTTTGACGTCTCCGGTTGCACAGCCGTTCAGCTTCGCGCAGGCCGCCGCCAGCTCCGGCCCCGCGGCCCGGTGGATCGCGCCGTCCACCCCGCCGCCGCCCAGCAGCGAAGAGTTCGCGGCATTCACGATGGCATCGACCCGAAGGGTTGTGATGTCGGCTTTGAGCAGTTTCATGACCGCACCTCTCCTGGGTTATATAGGCGCTGCCCGTCTGGCCGCAGCCGTCAGGCAGGCGTGAATCCATCCGGGTTCGGCTCGGCCCCGCCCGACAAATGGCGCAGGAAATCGACCACCCCCTTTGTGTTCCAATCCGCCGCGCCATCCAGCCTGGCCACGGCCTTGCCCGCCGGGTTCACCACCAGGGTCACGGGGATGCCGTTGGTCTGCAGCATGTCCAGGTCATCGCCCGCCGGATTGACGAGGATGGGCAGATCCCTGATCCCGCGCAGTTCAAAATAGGCGCGCACGGCCGAGGCGCCGTCCACATCGATGGAGATGGGCAGGATGAGCCCGCCGAACCGCTTGAGCCTGGGTGCCAGGGCGGCGAAGGTCGGCAGTTCCTCCTTGCAGGGGCCGCACCAGGTGGCCCAGAGATTCACCAGCAGCACATGGCCCTTGAAGGCGGCGAGGGTCAGGGTCTTCCCGGACGCATCCTGGAATGCCAGTGGCGGCGGGGTGACGGGCGCGAAGGCATCCCAGCCGGTGGAGGCATCCGGCAGATCGTCGGACCCGGTTTGCGCATCGGCGCGATTGCTCCAGGCGGCGCCCAGGGCTAAGGCAGGGGCGGCGGCGATGAGTGACCGCCGCTTGAGCGAAGGGCGTTTGGGTTTGACCGACAAAGACAACACTCCGAACAAAAGTCAGCTGCAATGGGGTGGCCGGTTTGCCTCCGGCCCCGCCGAGGTGATGCAGGCCATTAATGCCTCGATCAGCTTCGATGCCAAGCTGTGGAAGCAGGACATCGCCGGCAGCCAGGCCCATGCGGCAATGCTGGCCAAGCAGGGCATCATTACGCACGAGGATCAGGCCGCCATCCAGGCGGGGCTGGAGGCGATCGCGGCCGAGATCGAGGCCGGTGAATTCCAGTTCTCCGAGGCGCTGGAGGACATCCACACCAATATCGAGGTGCGGCTGGGCCAGCGCATCGGCGAGGCGGCGCGGCGCCTGCACACGGCGCGCAGCCGCAATGACCAGGTGGCGACGGATTTCCGGCTCTGGGTGCGCGATGCCATGGATGGTGTTCTGGCGCAGATTCATGGCCTTATGAAGGCACTGGCCGAACGCGCCGCCGAGCATGCGGGCACGGTGATGCCCGGCTTTACCCATCTGCAGACCGCCCAGCCCGTCACCTTCGGCCACCATTTGCTGGCCTATGTGGAGATGCTCTCCCGCGATGCGGGGCGCCTGAAGGATGCGCGGGCGCGGCTGAATGAATGCCCGCTGGGTGCTGCCGCGCTGGCCGGCACCTCCTTTCCCATCGACCGCTTTGCGACCGCGCAGGCGCTGGGGTTCGAGCGGCCGACCGCGAACTCGCTGGATTCCGTCTCCGACCGGGATTTCGCGCTGGAATGCCTCTCGGCGCTGTCGATCTGCGCGATGCATCTCTCCCGTTTCGCGGAGGAGATCATCATCTGGTGCTCCTCGCCCTATAAGCTCATCGAGCTGTCGGACGCCTTCACCACCGGCTCCTCCATCATGCCGCAAAAGCGCAATCCGGACGCGGCGGAGCTGACGAAAGCCAAGACCGGGCGCATTTTCGGCGCGCTGACCGGGCTGCTGACGGTGATGAAGGGCCTGCCCATGGCCTATGCGAAGGATATGCAGGAGGACAAGGAGCCGGTGTTCGACGCCGTCGCCGCGATCTCGCTGAGCCTTGCCGCGATGGAGGGCATGGTGCGGGATATGAAGGCGAACCAGAGCCGCATGGAAGCGCTGGCGGGCTCCGGCTTCTCCACCGCGACCGATCTGGCCGATTGGCTGGTGCGGGTGCTGAAAATGCCCTTCCGCGACGCGCATCACGTCACCGGCCAGCTTGTTCGCCTGGCCGAGGGCAAGGGCTGCGACCTGTCCGATCTGACCCTGGCCGACATGCAGAGCGTGGAGCCGCGGATCAATGCGGAGATTTTCGAGGTGCTCACGGTGAACGCCTCCGTGGCGTCCCGCACTTCTTACGGCGGCACGGCGCCCGGCAATGTGGCCAAGCAGGCGGCTCTCTGGCTGGAGACACTGGCATGAAGATCATTCTGACCCTGCTCTGCCTCGCGGCGCTGGCTGGTTGCGGGCGGCGCGGCGCGCCCATCCCGCCCGGCCCGGCGCAGGATATCACCTACCCCCACACCTACCCGACACCGCAATAATGGCTGACATGGGTTTCGCCGGCCCGGAGCCGGATTTGCAGGATCTGTTGGCCGCGCGCCCGCAGCTTGAGATGCATGCGCAGGACGGGCTGTGCCTGGAAGGCGTGCCGCTGAACGCCATTGCCGACCAGCACGGCACGCCGGTCTGGGTTTATGGCGCGGGGACAATGCGCGCGCGCTTTGTCGCGCTGCGGGATGCCTTCAAGGCTGAGGGCGTGCCCATGCACATCCATTACGCGGTGAAGGCCAATGACCATCTGGCCATTCTGAACCTGTTCCATGAGCAGGGCGCGGGGGCGGATGTGGTCTCCATTGGCGAGTTTCTGCGCGCCCGCAAGGCGGGCATCGCGGCGGCGGACGTGGTTTATTCCGGCGTCGGCAAGTCGGAAGCTGAGCTTGAAGCCGCACTGGCCGCCGGCATCGGGCAGATCAACGCTGAAAGCGCCGAGGAGATCGAGATGATTTCCGCCGTCGCGGCGCGGCTGGGGGTGGTTGCCAATGTCGCCTTGCGCATGAACCCGGATGTGGATGCCGGGACGCATGCGAAAATCACCACCGGGCTGGCGGAGAACAAATTCGGCATCGCGGCGGAGGACATCCTGCCGCTCTATGCCCGCGCCGCCGCGCTGCCCGGCGTGCGGCCCGTCGGCATCACCATGCATATCGGCAGCCAGATTCTCTCCACCGAGCCCTACCGCCTCGCCTACGAGAAAGGTGCCGAGATGGTTCGGGCCCTGCGCGACGCCGGGCAAAGCGTTGAGGTGCTGGACCTCGGCGGCGGGCTTGGCATTGGGTATCAGGACGAGCCGGGGCTTTCCCCCTCCGCCTTCGCGGCGGTGGTGCGGCAGGTGACGGATGGGCTGGGCGTGAGGCTGATGATGGAGCCGGGGCGCTATCTCACAGGCCCGGCGGGGATTCTGCTCGCCTCGGTGATTTTGCAGAAACAGGCGGGCAAGCGCTTCCTGGTGCTGGACGCGGCGATGAACGACCTGATGCGCCCGGCCATGTATGAGGCCTGGCACGGCATTCTGCCGGTGGACGCGGCGAGCTTCCGGGCGGCGGCTTCGCCTGCGGATGTCGTCGGGCCGGTCTGCGAAAGCGCGGATCTGTTCGCCAAGGACCGTGCGTTGCCGGCGCTGAAGCCAGGGGCGCGCGTGGCGCTGCTGGATGCCGGGGCCTATGGCGCGGTGATGAGCAGCGCCTATAATGCCCGCCCACGCCCCGCCGCCGTGCTGGTGGATAATGGGGGGTTCCAGCTCATCACCCGGCGCCAGGCGCCCGAGGAGCTATGGGCCGGGGAGATCCTGCCCGGCGCCTGAGTCAGCACTGTCCACGGCACGGTTTCATCGTGAAGGGGCCGCCAAGGCGGGGATGCCGGGGCACGGCCGGCGCCTTGCGTGGCGGCGGCGCGGGCGGCGGCTCCACCCGCATCTCCTGCTCCGGCCGCTCACGCAAATCCTGCTCGGGTGAGCCGCCATGGCCGCCGAACATCATCAGCAGCATATAGCCCAACGCCCTCGACATTTTAAAATCTCCTGTTCGATGCTTGATCATCGGGCATTAGAGCCTGATCGCTTGAGGCTGGCGCGCCCTTGCGCGGCAACCGAAGGCGTGAATCAGCCTCTTATCAAAGATCTAGAGCGCGTTGAGGGTGGCGCGTCTGCGTCAACCTCAACCTCAACCTATCGCGCTCTAGGTAGCGCCGGATAGGCATTGGCCTCAAACGAGTATATCGTCCGTCTCGGATGACTTGAGGTTATGCGATGAAACGCGGACGCCTGCCCCTCACCGCCTTGCGCAGTTTCGAGGCCGCCGGGCGCCACCAGAGTTTTACCCTGGCGGCGGCGGAGCTGTTCGTCTCCCAGGCCGCCATATCCCGGCAAATCCGGGAGCTGGAGGATTTGCTGGGGCATGATCTGTTCCTGCGCCGCCACCGCCAGGTGGTGCTGACCGAGCGCGGGCAGGCCCTGCTCGGCCTGCTGATGGACAGCTTCGATAATATCGCCCGCACTTTGGAGGATATCCGCGCCGCGCCGCCGGACAGGGGGTTGCAGATCAGCGTCGAGCCCTCCTTTGCCGCCTGCTGGCTGGTGCCGCGGCTGAACCGCTTCCGCGAAGCGTTCCCCGAGATCGAGGTGATGATCGTCTCGGAAGCCAGGATGATCGAGTTCCGTGCGGGCGAAGCCGAGATCGGCATTCGTTGGAGCGGCGCGGCCAGCGCCTGGCCGCGCATGCAGGCGGCGCTGCTGGCAAAAGCTGTCATGTCCCCTGTGCTCTCGCCCGCTTTGCTGGCGCCAGGCGGGGCGCCGCTCACCCCGGCGGATTTGCTGGAACATACGTTGCTGCATGAGGAAAAGCGCAGCTATTGGCAGCAATGGTTCATCGCGGCGGGGCTGGCGGACATACCGCCGCAGCCAGGGCCGCTCTTCACCGGCGCCTCCCTGGCGCTTGATGCCGCCGCGCGCGGGCATGGCGTGGCGCTGGGTGACAATGTGCTGGTCGAGGACAGCCTGCTGACAGGCGCGCTGGTGCAGCCCTTTGAAACGTCGATCCCCTGCGGCGCCTATTGGCTGGTGGCGCCGGATTTTTCCCGGCTCAGCCCCGCCGCCGCAACCTTCGCGGGCTGGCTGAAGACGCAGTTTATCTGAGGCGCATCGTCACGATTTCGACCGGCTTGCCGCCGCCGGGATGGGTGTAAAGCGCGCGCCCCAGCGGGATGAAACCGCAATGGGCGTAAAACGGCGCGGCGTTGAGGGTGGCGTTCAGCCGCACCTCGCCCGGCCCCGCCATGTCGATGCCGCGCTGGAGCAAGCCCCGCCCCAGCCCCTGCCCCGCCGCCTCGGGCCGCACAAAGAGGCGCAGGATTTCCCCCGGCGCGGCCTCGACAAAGCCGAGCAGGGCCGCGCCCTTGGCCGCCACCACCACGCAGCCGCGCGAAATCACCGCCTCATATTGCGCGCCGTCGCGCCCGGCCATCCAGCCTTCGATCTGCGCGGCGCTGTAATGGGCTGAAGCCAGGCCACGGATCGCCGCTTCGGTGATGTCATAGAGGGCCTGGCCCTCGCCTTCCCTGGCGGCGCGGAACTCAGCCAAGGCCAAGCCGGGCGGGCGCTGCCCAGGTGAGGCTGGCGGCGCGCCTGTTCACAGCTCGACGATCTTGATCCGCTTGCCCTGGGTGGAGAGCGCGATCTGCCCGCGGATCAGCCGCAGGGCTGTCTCGCCGAACATCTCGCGCCGCCAGCCTTCCAGCACCGGGTTGGGGGCGGTTTCGTCCAGGGCCAGGGCCTCGATCTCATCGCTGCTCGCCACCAGCCGGGGGGCGACGTTGTTCTGCTCCGCCGCGGCGGTGAGCAGCACTTTCAGCAGCGCGACCAAAGCCGGGGAGGCTTTCGGCGTCTCGCGCTGGCGCTCGGCCTTGGGCAGCTCGGACTCCGGCAGGGCTTTCGCCTCGGCAATGGCGGCCAGCAGCGAGGCGCCGGACTTGCCGTTGGCGAATCCGGCGGAAATGCCGCGCGCCTTGGCCAGCGCCTCGGCGTCATCAGGGGCCAGCGAGGCAATCTCGGGGATCTGCTCGTCCTTCAGCAACCGGCCGCGCGGGATGTTGATGCGCTGGGCCTCGCGCTCGCGCCAGGCGGCGATGGCTTTCGCAAGGCCAAGCTGGCGGCGGTTGCCGGTGCGCATCTTCAGCCGCTCCCAGGCGCGGTCGGGGTCCACACGGTAGGTCTCTGGCCGGGTAAGCAGCGACATTTCCTCGCCCACCCATTCCTGGCGCCCTTCGTTCTGCAGTTTGGCCTGGAGTTTCTCGTAGACCTCGCGCAGATGCGTCACGTCAGCGGCGGCATAGGTGATCTGGGATTTGGAGAGCGGCCTTGCCGACCAGTCGGAAAAGCGGTGGGCTTTGTCGATATGCGCACCGGTGAGGGATTGGACGAGCGAATCATACCCCACCTGATCGCCATACCCGGCCACCATGGCGGCCACCTGGGTATCAAAGAGCGGCGCGGGCACGGCGTCGAACAGGAGCAGGAAGATTTCCACGTCCTGGCGGCAGGCATGGAACACCTTCACCACATCCGGCTTGGCCAGCAGGCGGCCCAGCGGGGCGAGGTCCATGCCCGGCGCCTGGGCGTCCACCACCGCCACGTCCTGCGCCCCCGCGAGCTGCACCAGGCAAAGCTCGGGGTAATAGGTCTTCTCACGCATGAACTCAGTGTCCACCGTGATGAAGGCTTCCCCTTCCAGACGGGCGCAAAGGGCGGCCAGGGCCTCGCTGGTGGCGATGAATTCGATCTTGTTTTCGTTCATGCCCCTTCCCATAGCGTTGCAGCCGCTTGACAGGAAGCAGGTCCCGGTTTCTTTCGCGCCCCATGGAACAGATTCACGCCTATCGCACCCACAATTGCGCTGCCCTGCGGGCGGCAAATATCGGCCAGACGGCCCGGCTTTCCGGCTGGGTGCACGCCAAGCGCGACCATGGCGGGTTGCTGTTCATCGACCTGCGTGACCATTACGGCCTCACCCAATGCGTGTTCGCATCCGGCACCGCCGCCTTCGCGGCGGCCGAGGCGGTGCGCGTCGAGTCGGTGATCACCGTCACCGGCGAGGTTGTGGCCCGTGCCGAGGGCACCACCAACGCCAAGCTGCCGACCGGCGATGTGGAGCTGCGCGTGGCCGAGATGGCGGTTGAAGGCCCGGCGGACGTGCTGCCCATGCAGGTGGCGGGCAACGAGCACTACCCCGACGAGCTGCGGCTGAAATACCGCTTCCTGGATCTGCGCCGCGAGCAGGTGCACAAGAACATCATGCTGCGCGCGGGCGTGATCTCCAGCTTCCGCCGCCGGATGATCGAAGCCGGGTTCATGGAATTCCAGACGCCGATTCTCACCGCCTCCTCGCCCGAGGGCGCGCGGGACTTCCTGGTGCCTGCCCGCAACCATCCCGGCAAGTTCTACGCCCTGCCCCAGGCCCCGCAGCAATTCAAGCAGCTGCTGATGGTGGCCGGGTTCGACCGTTATTTCCAGATCGCGCCCTGCTTCCGTGACGAAGCCTCCCGCGCCGACCGCTCGCCTGGCGAGTTCTACCAGCTCGATTTCGAGATGAGCTTCGCCACCCAGGAAGACGTGTTCAACACCATCGAGCCGGTGCTGCATGGCGTGTTCGCGGAGTTCGCCAATGGGCGCGATGTCGGCGCGCCGCCCTTCGTGCGCATCCCCTACGATGAGTCCATGCTGAAATATGGCTCGGACAAGCCCGATCTGCGCAACCCGATCGTGATTTCCGACGTGACGGAAGCCTTCCGGGACTCCAGCTTCGGGCTGTTCGCCAAGATCGTCGAGGGTGGCGGCATCGTGCGCGCCATTCCCGCACCCGGCGCTGGCGGCAATCCGCGTTCGTTCTTTGACAAGCTGAATGAATGGGCGCGCGCCGAGGGCGCTGGCGGGCTGGGCTATATCACCTTCTCCGAGGCTGGCGCCCAGGGGCCGATCGCCAAGAACCTCGATGCGGAGCGGAGCGAAAAAATCCGCGAGGCTTGCGGGCTGAAGGCCGGCGATGCCGTGTTCTTCGCCGCCGGCAAGCCCGATGCCGCCGCCAAGTTCGCGGGCGCGGTGCGCACCAAGCTCGGCCATGACCTTGGGCTGATCAAGGCGGGCGAGTTCAAGTTCTGCTGGATCGTCGATTTCCCGATGTACGAGTATGACGAGGAACTGAAGCAGGTCGTGTTCTCGCACAACCCGTTCTCCATGCCCCAGGGCGGGCTGGAGGCGCTGGAAAACCAGGACCCGCTGACCATCAAGGCCTTCCAATACGACATCGTCTGCAATGGCATCGAGCTCTCCTCGGGCGCCATCCGTAACCACCGCGCCGATGTGATGCTGAAAGCCTTCGAGATCGCCGGGTACGGCCCCGAAGAGGTGGAGGCGCGCTTTGGCGGCATGCTGAACGCCTTCCGCTACGGCGCGCCGCCGCATGGCGGCTCGGCGCCGGGCATCGACCGGATCGTGATGCTGCTGGCCGACGAGCCGAATATCCGCGAAGTCATCGCCTTCCCGCTCAACCAGCAGGGCGAGGATTTGATGATGGGCGCGCCTGCCCCCATCCCCCCGGCGCGGCTGAAAGAGCTTTCCATCGCGCTCGCGCTGCCGCCGAAGGTGGTGAAGAGCTGACCGCGCAAGGCGCCAAGCCTCTTCATTCCAAACATTATGATTACGCCGCCTGTCCCCCGGATAGGCGGCTTTTCTTTGGTTGCGGCCCGCAGCCCTTGGCCATTCCGATAAATCCCTTTTCTTCGTTATCCCAACCAAAGCGTGACAAAGAGATCACCATGGGCGATTAGGCTTTCCGTCACGGAAGCTTCACGCTACCGTCATCGTACTGTCACAGAACACGCCTATGGAAACGCTCATGGAAATAGCGAGTCACGATATGCACCCGGAAGCCGGCCTACCCACTGCCATGCAACAGGCCCAGGGCGCAAAGCCGCGTATTTCCATCCGTAATCTGAATTTCCATTACGGCGAGACACACGCGCTGAAAAACGTCTCGATCGATTTTCCCGATCGCCAGACCACCGCGATGATCGGCCCCTCCGGCTGCGGTAAATCCACCCTGCTGCGCGTCCTCAACCGCATGTACGATCTCTATCCCGGCCAGCGGGCCGAGGGCGAGGTGATGATGGGCGGGGAGAACCTGATCGCCCCCGGCATGGATTTGAACAAGCTGCGCCGGCGCGTGGGCATGGTGTTCCAGAAACCCACCCCCTTCCCCAAATCCATTTATGAGAACGTGCTGTTCGGCGTGCGCCTGCATGAGCGGCTTTCCAAGGCCGAGGCGGATGAGCGCGTGGAATGGGCGCTGACCCGCGCCGCGCTGTGGGGCGAGGTGAAGGACAGGCTGCACAGCTCCGCCACCGGGCTTTCCGGCGGCCAGCAGCAGCGCTTGTGCATTGCGCGCTCCATCGCCGTGCGGCCGGACGTGCTGCTGCTCGACGAGCCGACCTCGGCGCTGGACCCGATCAGCACGCTGAAGATCGAGGAGCTGGTGGACGAGCTCAAGCAGGATTTCTGCATTGTCATCGTCACTCACAATATGCAGCAGGCGGGGCGCTGCGCCGACCAGGTCGCGTTCTTCTATCTGGGCGAGCTGGTCGAGGCTGGTCCTTCCAGCCAGATCTTCACCGCGCCGCGCGAGCGCAAGACACAGGAATACATCACCGGCCGGTTCGGCTAGCGTGCGATCGCTTTGGCGCGAAAGGCCCAGCCCTCGCCCCAAAGCGTGAAACGCCCGCTCAGCTTTAATTGAAAGACCAAGCGACATGCCCGACGAACCGAAACATATCGTCTCCAGCTTTGAAGCCGAACTTAAGAAGCTCCGCGACATGATCGCCACCATGGGCGGGCTGGTGGAACGCGCGGTGGCGGATGCCTCAACGGCGCTGATGAACCACGCCCCCGAGATCGCGGCGCGGGTGATCGAGAACGATATCCAGATCAATGCCGAGCAGCATAATGTCGAGCAATTCGCCGTCAGGCTGCTGGCGCTGCGCCAGCCGGTGGCCGATGATCTGCGCCATGTGATCCAGGCGCTGAAAGTTGTCACCGATCTTGAGCGTATCGGCGATTATGCCGCCAATATCGCCAAGCGCAGCATCGTCATCAACCAGGTGGCAAGCAATTTCCCGCTCGCCGGGCTGGGGCAGATGGCCCTGATGGTGCAGCAGAATCTGAAGGCCAGCATCGACACGGTGGGCGAGGCCGACCCGCAAAAGGCGATCTCGGTCTGGCGTGCCGACCAGATGGTGGATGATCTGTACAACACCATCTTCCGTGAGCTGATCACCTACATGATGGAGGATGCGCGCAACATCTCCGCCTGCACGCATCTGATGTTCATCGCCAAGAATCTCGAGCGCATCGGCGACCATACCACCAACATCGCCGAGCTGACCTATTACGCCATCACCGGCGAGACCCTGCCGGATTTCCGTCCGAAGGGGGATCACACGTCCAATTACATCCATGGCGCTTCCAACTAAACATGTCCGAATCGAATAAGCCGTACGTCCTGATCGTCGAAGACGAAGCGCCGCTGGTGACCTTGCTGCGCTATAATCTGGAAAAACAAGGGTTCCGCGTCGAGGATGCGGGCGATGGCGGCGAGGCGCTGACGCGCATCACCGAGACGCCGCCCGACCTGCTGCTGCTGGATTGGATGCTGCCCACCATGTCGGGCATAGAGCTGTGCCGCCAGCTGCGCCGCCGCCCGGCCACGCGGGCTTTGCCCATCATCATGCTCACCGCCCGGGCCGAGGAGCAGGACGCGGTGCGCGGGCTGGATACCGGCGCGGATGACTACATCACCAAGCCCTTCTCAACCGAGGCGCTGATCGCGCGCATCCGCGCCTTGCTGCGCCGGACGGGGGCGGTGCCGCAGAAAAACAAACTCAGCTTCCATGACATCTCGCTGGACCAGGCCTCCCATCGCGTGCTGCGCAATGGGCGCACGCTGCATCTGGGGCCCACCGAGTTCCGGCTGCTGGAATTTTTTCTCCGCCACCCCAAGCGGGTGTTCTCGCGCGAGGATGTGCTGAACGCCGTCTGGGGGCGGGATATTCATGTGGAGCCGCGCACGGTGGATGTGCATATCCGCCGGCTGCGCAAGGCCATCAACGGCCCGGGTGAGATCGACATCGTCCGTACCGTCCGCGCGGCGGGCTATGCGCTGGACCTGGAAGAGGTCGCCTGAGGCAGCGCCTCAGGCCGTTCGGGTGATGCGGCCGCGCCGGGCAAGCCCCTCGACCCGCGCCAGCAGCTCTGAGAAGGCGAAAGGCTTGGAGAGGTAATCATCCCCTCCGGCGCGCAGCCCTGTCACCTTGCTCGCGGCCTCGCCAAGTCCGGAGAGAATCAGCACCGGCGTGTCGACGCGCTGGGCACGCAGGCTGGTAAGCAAGGTCAGGCCATCCTCGCTTTCCGGCAGCATGCGGTCCAGGATGATGACATCGAACGGCTCCTTGCCGGCCCGCTCCCGGCCGACCGCCGCACAATCGGCGTGAATCACGTTATGGCCGGCCTCACGCAGGCCCTTGACAACGAAAGCGGCGACAGACTTGTCGTCCTCGATCAGAAGAATCCTCAATTCACGCCTCCCTCATGCCTCGCCTTACAAGATTCGCAAGGCGCATAGCCCCTTTGGATATCTTGTTCGGGTTCCAGCAAATTCAACAGGAAAACGCAACGAAGCCAGGCCAGGCCGCTCTCTATCGGAAGCGCATTGGGTCGATATCCGGCACGATGCTGGCAGCGGGACCGGGATCCTCGCGCTTGACCATGGCGCTGATCAGCGCCGAGGCCGCCGGGGCGGTCTGGATGCCATAGCCGCCCTGGCCGACGGCCCAGAAGAAGCCCTCAACCGCGTTGTCGTACCCAAAGGCCAGCGAGCGGTCCGGCGTGAAGGTGCGCAGACCCGCCCAGCTATGTTCAACGCGCTGCACCTTGATATCCAAAGCCTGCTGCATGCGGTCGATCCCGATGGCGACATCCAGCTCGTCGGGCTGCACGTCGTGCGGCACGTCGGGGGTTTCATCGCAGGGTGTGACCATCAGCTTGGTCCGCGCCTCGGCACGGACATACCAGTCATGGGCGGCGGACTGGACGAGCGGCCAGTGCTCCACCTTGAACGGCGCCGGGTCGATGATCGCGGCGGTGCGCCGGCAAGGCACGAGGCCGATGGGCGCCAGCCCGGCGATCTTCGCCACCTCATCGCCCCAGGCGCCGGCGGCGTTCACCACGATGGGCGCGGTAATGATCAGCCCGCCCGAGGTCTCGACCTCCCAGGCGCCATTCTTGCGTTCGATCCGCCCGGCGCGGTTGCGCAGCAGAATCTGCCCCCCGCCCTGGCGCATCTTGCGCAGAAAATATTGGTGCAGCCCGGCCACATCCATGTCGAACCCGTCCGATTCCAGCCCGGCGCGGGTGGCGTAGCCGTCGATGATGGCGGGGCAGAGCGCCTTGGCCCTGGCGAGCGCGATCTCCTCGATCCCGAGATCCTGGGCGATGAGATCGTCCAGCTGCCGGCCTTGATCGGCGGGGGCCAGATAGAGGATCGAACGGTCGACGGCGAGATGGTCGGTGCCGATATCGGCGGGCGGGGCCTTGTAGAAATCCCGCGAGAGGCCGGTGAGGACACGCACATCGGGCGGGCCGTAATTGCGGATCCAGATGGCGGCGGAGCGGCCGGTGGTGTGGTAGCCCGCCTGCGCCTCGGCCTCCACCAGCGCCACGCGGTGGGTGGGGGCGAGCCGGGCGGAAACCGAGGCGCCGACAATGCCGGCGCCAATGACGATGACATCGAAACCTTGGCTCATGCGGTGAGGAACTCCCGCAGGGAGGCGATCACCTGCTCGGGCTTGTCGGCATGCAGCCAATGGGAGGCACCGGCCACGTGCTCGATGCGGGCGTGGGGAAAGCGCGCCAGAATCACCGGCTCGGCGCTGGGCTTCACATAGTCTGACTCCGCGCCGCACAGGAACAAGCTGCGTCCGGCATAGGGTTGGGCGCCGGGCGGGTCGTCCCAACGGAAAAGATTAGCCATGTTGTCGCCGATCTCATCCAGCCCCACCCGCCAGCGCGGGGCCGAGCCCAGCACCAGATTATTGAGCAGGAAGGCGCGCATGGGGGCTGCCTTGACCGAGGCGGCCAGCGCCTGCTCGGCCTGCGCGCGGGTGAGCGAAGGGGTCAGCGGAATGGACTTCATGGCCGCCACGAAGGCGGAATAGTCATGCTGGTAGGAGACCGGGGCGATATCCATCACCGCCAGGCGCTCCACCAGATCCGGCCTGGAGAGGGCCAGCATCATCGCGGTCTTGCCGCCCATCGAATGGCCGCAAAGCCTGGCTTGAGACAGGTCCAGATGCGCCAGCGTCTCCGCCACATCGGCCGCCATGCTGGCGTAATCCATCACATCGCCACGCGGGCTGTCGCCATGGTTGCGCAGATCCAGCGCCAAGACCCGGAAGGATGAGGACAAAGCGCGGGTCAGAACACCCAGATTGCGCGCGGCGCCGAAAAGCCCGTGCAACAGCACCAGCGGGGGGCCTTCTCCCGCCTCGGAGACGTTCAATATCATGGGCTTCATCTTTGGCCCTTTATGCGAAAATCTCAAGCGCGCGGCGCCGGAACCGGCTATGACAAGCCCATGCTGCACGCCATGGTTGTGGTTTCCGCTATAATGCTCCTGGCTTTCGCGCTCGCCTGGCCGCGCGCGGGGCTGTGGGTCTGGGTGCTGGCGCTGGCAACGGGGCCGGATTACTGGCTGGATGGCGTGACGGGCGACCCGGAAACCACCTCCGGCCTGCTGAAAGCCTTCGGGCTGGCGGTACTGGCGGGGGCGGCGTTGCGCGGCGGCATGCGCACAGACCGCTGGAACCCCGCTTTCGCCTTCCTGGTCATGTTCTGCACAGGGCTGATCCATGGGCTGCATTCGGGGTTGAGCCTGGGGGCCTCGCTGCGCTCCCTGCTGGGCTCGGCGGCGCCGTTTTTGTTTGGCTTCCTGCGCCAGGATGCACGCTTGCGCCGCGCGGCGATCAACGCCGTGATGTGGGCGCCGCTTTTCGCCGTGGGGTTGGATGCCGTCCTGGCCCTGGCGGGTCTGGACCAGCTCTACACGCTGGAACAGGGCGCGCTGCGGCTGGGCGGCAATGGGCAGCCGCCTTTTCTTGGCGGCTTCGCGCTCATTGGCCTTTATGCGGCGGTGCTGGAGCTTGCGGACAGGCCACGCAAACGCGTGGCGGGGCTGGCGGCGGCGAATTTCATCATCATCTTGCTCACCGGGGCGCGCTCGCCTCTGGCGCTTGGCGGCCTTGCTATTTTCGCGCTGCTGCTCATGCAAAAGCGCCTGCTGCCCCTGGCCGCTTCAGGGGCGATGGCGGCAATGATGGTGCTGGCCTCCGGTTGCCTCGGTTTTTTGCGGGCGGTGGACCTCACCCGGCTTGGCGAGGCCACGAATCTCTCCCACCGCCTGCTGGTCTGGCCCTGTTTCATCGGGGCCATCCGGCAATCGCCCTGGGTTGGCTGGGGCGTGGGGGCTGGCAAGGTGATTATTCCCGTCTCATCGCAGCTCAACCAATTGCTGGGCACCAATGCCGCGCATGACGAATATCTGCGCATCGGCAGCGAGGGCGGGCTGTTGGGGCTGGGTCTGCTGGCCGCGCTGCTGGCGCTGTGGGCGGCTCGCGGCTCGCGCCCGCTGCCCCGCGCACGGCGCTGGCTCATGCGACTTGTTTTCATTGCCTTCGCCATTCAGTCCATTACCGACAACACCCTCATCGCCACCACCGGATCCGTATTCTTCCTGTGGGCAAGTGCCATCTTCGCAGACGCGGAAAACAGGTCTACACGGGCGGCATGCTCACACGCCGCACCACCCTCAGCCTGCCGCTCGCCCTGGGCGCTGCCCCCGCTTTGACCCGCACCGCCTGGGCCCAGACGGCCCAGCCGGCCACGCCCTTGGCCTTCGTGATGAATTCGGCCGCGGGCTCGGTCAGCCTCATCGACATGAACAGCCGGCAGGTGATCCGCACCCTGCCCGCCTATCGCGAGCCCAGCCACTGGGCGCTTACCCCGGACCGCAAGCAGCTCGTGGTGTGCGACGCCGGCGGCAACGCCTTCTTCTACTTCGACCCGCTGACCGGCGCCCCGCTCGGCCACAAGCGCATCGCCGACCCGTATCAGCTCGGCTACACGCCCGATAACAAATATCTGGTGGTCAACGCGCTGCGGCTGGATTTCGTCGATATCTACGACGCCGCGACGATGGAGCTGGTCAAGCGCTTCGAACCCGGCCACTGGCCGAGCCACCTGGATTTCTCGCCCGATTCCCGCTGGTCCTTCAATTCCATGCAGAATTCCGACACGCTGGTCTCCTTCGACCTGACGACGATGACGCAGCGCTGGACGGTCAAGGTGGGCGACACCCCGGCCGGCGTGCTCTGGCATCGCGGCAAGGTTCTGAACTGCATCATGGGCGAGCGCGGCTTTGTCGAGGTGGACCCGCAGGATGGCCGCATCCTGCGCCAGGTCACCACCGGCGATGGCGCCCACAACATCTTCTACGACGTCAACCGCAAGATCCTCTATGTCTCCAACCGCGGCCCGGGCAAAACCAGCCTGACCGCGCTGGACCCGGTGAGCTTCGAGGTGCTGCGCGACTATCCCATCCCCGGCGGGCCGGACGATATCGCCATCGATCCGCAGGGGCATATCTGGATCGCGCTGCGCTACGCCGAGTCGGTGGCCGTGCTCAATCCGGATACGGGCGACTACACCACCATCCCGGTCGGGCGCTCGCCGCATGGCATCTTCCTCAACACCCTGCTGGCGCAGCCCGGCAAGCTGACCGCCGAGCGGATCTGACACGGCACCGGCGCCCGCGCGCCGGTCTCGCCTTCCGGCCCGGGGGGCATTATCATGGAGGCCGCGGGGGGCATCCCCCGGCCTCCACCTGAAAGGTCCGTTGGATGGGTCTTGATCGTTTCTTCTCCAACATCGCCGGCGTCATGGACCTGCACCTGGTCATGCCGGTGCTGTATTATTTCCACTGGATGACGTGGGATGACCTCGCCTTCGATTGGTGCCTGATCTGCGTCTACAGCCTGTTCGCGGTGCTTATCACCTATGCCGTCTGCCTGCCGCTGGAACATTGGCGCCCGATCGAGCATTGGCCGGACAAGAAGGCGGTGGTGGTGGACGTGATGTACACCCTGCTCAACCGCGTCGGCGTTACCCCCATCGTCACCTTCCTGGTCTTCTATCAGGTCCAGACCTGGGCCACCGGCTTCGTGGTCGAGCATGGCTTCATTCCGCCGACCTTGGACTCACTCATCCCCGGCCTGTTCGGGCACCAGCTGATCACCTTCCTGGCCTATGCGTTGATCCTGGATTGCGCCGATTACTGGCGCCACCGGCTCTCCCACCAGTTTCGTGCCTGGTACGCGCTGCACGCTTTGCACCATGCCCAGCAGCAGATGAGCTTCTGGTCCGATGACCGCAACCACATCCTCGACGACGTGATCAGCTTCCTGTGGTTCTTCGTCATCGGCCTTGCCATCGGCATTCCGCCGCTGCAATTCCCGCTGCTGCTGATCGGGCTGAAATTCGTGGAGAGCTTCTCCCACGCCAATATCCGCCTCTCCTTCGGCCCGCTGGAGCCGATCCTGGTCAGCCCGCGCTTTCACCGGCTGCACCATGCCTATCGCGGCGCCGGGCGCAGGAGCTGCAACTACGCCTCGGTGTTCTCCTTCTGGGACGTGATTTTCCGCACGGCCGATTTCACCAACGAATACCTGCCCACCGGCGATGCCCGCGCCCCCGCGGCCCTGGTCTCCGGCAGCTATTTGGCGCAGCAGGGCATGGGCCTGAAGCTGTTCTTCCAATCCCTGGCGAAAAGCTGGGCCAACCTTGGCAAACGCCACACGACGTAATAACGGACCCGCATCATGGACCAGAAAGTCAAGAAAGTCGTCCTCGCCTATTCCGGCGG
>DATJXU010000166.1:0-17897 GCA_035499915.1 Acidocella sp. | reverse complement strand
TTTCCGGGACCATTTCAATGTTGTACGACGTTAGCCGGGTGTGTCGTGTCGTCGTGCGGTGGCGTCTCGTGTCGTGCCTGGACGCCTTGGCGACTATGCCTCGGACTTCTGTGGTGCCTGCTCATTGCTATCCAGCCCGCTAGCAGCGAATGCGGCGATCAGTGCCCGCAACCCGTCCTCATCCACTGAAGCTATCGCGTCATCGGCCGTGAACCACCGAGCTTCCCGCTGGTGAAACTCAGGCCAAACCTGGTCCTGACTTCTGACACGTAATGCGAAGACGCTCACTTCGCAGGGCACCATAATCGCCTTGGCGTCGAGTAGCTTGCTGTATACGTAGCTGCCAAGCGGCTTGCTTGCAGCTTTGCCATAGACGCCCGCTTCTTCGTATGCCTCTCGCTCAGCCGCTTCGTGCGCTTTTAGCCCTTTGATTGGCCAGCCCTTGGGGATAATCCATCGCTTTGTCCGACGGCTGGTTACCAGGAGTATTTCCAAGCCCGCCGCCTCAGTCTTGCGGTAGGTCAAGGCACCATATTGTACGCGCCTCTCTGAACGCTCAGCCGTTTCGTCCTTGGAAAGCTTCTTCGAGCTATTTGTAGGCATCTGTCGATCTTCTTCAACTACAGAACGATTAGCAAGCAAAAAAGAATACGCAGGGTAGCAGCAATACGGCGTGTCCCACATGAGCTTGCCTCAGTGACTCATTCAGGAACGCCTCGATAATGTGCCACACGAGCGGTGTTGACTGTAACTCGGCAAGGGATGCCGACGCCTATCAGCGCGTCAACCATCAGATTTGGCGGCGTTTTATGGGCTCACAGCATGACGCCGATTCAGAGTCATCAACCTGGTTTTGGCTTTGCCGCCTTGCTTCACTGGCCAGGGGAGGGAAGAAAATGGGGCACCCGCCAGCAGAAATTTCTGCCCTTTCCAGGAAGATATCATTGAAAATCACCAATCGACAGGTAACCGAACTGCTCCCCCAGCTTTATGAGACGCGGGGTTTTCAGTATGCGCAGGGGGGATGGGATCATGCGCCACATACGCCGCGCCCCTGGCGGCAGGCCCATTCGGCCCTTGCGCGTCGATAGTGATGCGTCCGTTTTTTGCTGCACCTTCCCGGTGGAAACGTGGGATGGCCCAAAGCACAAAGCTGTAGGCAGGTTCGATGGTCATGTGAAACTCCGACAAGTGTCGCCGTTGCGAGAATGTACCCATATAGACATAAGACTATTAAAACAATGGTGTTTATATTGTTATGCAACTGAGGATTACTCACCAGTCGGCAATATAGGCGACACTTGGGGCTCTGAAGAATGAGCGGATGAGGTCTGGTGCCGCGCGAATCTCGGCGAGCTGTGCTTCGATTTTATCGAGCAACTTTTCACCCTTACGCAGTGGATTTCGGGCAACTCCGGTACGCTTCATATGGCTCCAGACCAATTCGTCCGGGTTTAGCTCCGGCGCATAGCCCGGGAGGAAGTGCAGGGTAAGCCGCCCGTTCGTTGATGCCACATAAGTTTTGACGAGCAAGGTTTTGTGGGCAGGCCGTCACCCTCCTAGCAGTTGTCCGTGGGCCGCTCCAACCCAACAAGTCTCAGTGGCAAGCAGCATTCAGCAGAAATCATAAGTTCACCAAAAAAACTAATTTTACATAAAATCTATGTATTTTATAATAAATATGAGACGTGCCAGTACGGGAAGGACAAATCATGAGCGTTGAATTCATTGGATTTATCGGTAACCACAATGCCTCTGAGATCATCCCTCGCTCCAGCCCGGTCGTTGACCGGGCTCATATCGAGGCTGCCGCAACGGTACATGAGGCGGCCGGATTCGATCGCGCATTGCTCGCCTTCCATAGCTGGTCGCCAGACCCGCTGCTGATTGGCCAGCATGCCGCCTCCGCCACGCAAAAGCTGAATATTTTCATCGCTCAGCGCCCTGGCTTTACCGCCCCCACCTTGGCTGCGCGGCAATTCGCTACGCTGGATGCGCTATATCCCGGCCGCTTCTCGCTCAACGTGATCACCGGCGGAGACCAGAACGAGCTGGTGCAGGACGGCAACCAAGTCGGCGACAAGGATGAGCGCTATGCGCGCACCAACGAGTTCCTGGATATTCTGCGTCTCGAATGGACCAGCGAGACGCCCTTCGATTACCAGGGCAAATATTACCAGGTGGAACGCGGCTTCTCCCAGGTGAAGCCGGCGAAGCCGATCGAGCTGTTTATCGCGGGCGCCTCCGAGGCGGCGATTGATACCGCTGGGCGGCATGCGGATGTGTTCGCGCTTTGGGCGGAAGATTATGAATCCGTTCGCGTTCAGCTTGGCAAAGTGCGGGCTGCATCCGCCAAATATGGCCGTCCGGAGCCGGATTATTCCCTGTCGCTGCGACCGATTGTCGCCGAGACAGAAAAGGCGGCATGGGAGAAAGCCGAATATATTCTGGAACAGGCACGAAGATTGCAAAACGCCACGGGCTTTGCCCGTAACGGGATACCGCCCAACGAAGGGTCCCGCCGCTTGATCGCATTGGCAGACAAAGGCGCGCGGCACGATAAATACCTATGGACCGGGATTGCCAACCTCACCGGCGCGAAAGGCAATTCCGTCGCGCTGGTTGGTACACCTGATCAAGTGGCTGAGGCATTGCTGGATTATTATGACCTTGGCGTAAGGAAATTTTTGATCCGTGGCTTCGATCCATTGGTCGATGCCTTGGATTATGGCCGTTACATCATTCCGCGCGTGCGCGAGCAGGTGGCCGCACGCGAGGCGAAGCGTAACGCCGCCTGAAAGAGAATAATGCCGGAGCGCCGCACGGCGCTCCGCTTTGAGCCAGCCAAACAAGAAACCCCCGAGCGGCGATGCCGATCGGGGGTTTTAATGTCCAGCCTGCTAACGATCTGTTTTAAAGCAGTCCGGACTTAATCCAACAAGTCTGGCTGAGCCTGGACAATCCGTTCATAGAGGGGCTGGAAACCGTAGCGCCCACCGTCCGGACGATGATTATACTGGCTGGCCGTGTAGCTTGCCACCTCGTGCGAGAGCACGTTTGGCTTGCCGACGGATTCCGCCAGAATTTGTGCCCGCGCGGCATCCTCCAGAGAGATGAAATGCCAGGCTGCGGATTCCACCGAGAGACCAGCCGTCAGAATGCCGTGATTTTGCAAGAAGGCATAATTTTTGTCACCAAGATCGGTTACGATCTGTCGAGCCTGTTCTTCGTTCAACACAATGCCAGAGAAGTCAGAAAGTGCCTGGGCGTTATAATAGGCGGCAGAATCCTGCGTGATCGGATCCAGCACGCGGCCAAGAGTCGACCATGCTTTGCCGTAGGTGGAATGCGAGTGCGCAACGCCGATAATCTCCGGCCGGGCACGGTGGATCGCCGAATGGATATAATATCCCGCAAGATTGACGGGCTTATCGCCAATGATGATATCACCATCGTGATTCACCAGCAGCAGGTCGGAGACCCGGATATGGCCGAAATAGACGCCGAGCGGGTTGATCCAGAAATGATCCGTCCATTCAGGATCGCGCACGGTGATATGACCGGCCGGGCCATGGTCAAAGCCGTATAGCGCGAAGAGCCGCAACGCCGCTGCCAAACGTTGTTTGCGGAAGAGGCGGATGTCCTCGAACCGATCCCCGGACTCTGGCAAAATCCATTTCGGCTGTTCGGTCCGCGCGGCCTTGGGCGGCGCGCTAAGCGGCAAATGGGGGAGCGTATCCGGCATGCTAGTCTCCTTGTGATAAAGAGGGGCCCGCGGCAAAGGCGGCCTGCCCGGCGGACATGAGAATGGTATCATCCTGCGGTGAATGCACACGGCCGCAGAGCGCGTCCCGATAATGGCGTTCCAACGGATTGGCGCGGGAGAGGCCGGGGTTACCGGTAAGGGCAAGCGCCTTCTGCGTAACCTCAATAGCATTGCGCGTGACGATATGTTTAAGGAAATTCCCGTCCTGTGTGGAGAAGGCTTCAATATCGCTATGCTTGCCGCGATCGATCAGCACCTTGTTGATATGAAGCAATGCCTCGATCTGTCCGAGAGCTTCCTGAAAACGCGGCAGGGTGGCAAGCGGAGCTCCCAGATTGGCAGGCGAACGTTCGAGCGCGAATTGCACAAGCCAATCGCGCGCGTTGCGGGCAACAGAATCATAAAGTGTTGAAAGCAGAACGCTCATCCAGGCGTTCAAGGCGGGTAGGCGCGCCGTACCCCAGTCACGAAGTGGCCGTATATCGAGCGCATGCTGCTCTGGAATGAAGACATCTTCCAGAATCACGTCATGACTGCCCGAAGCGCGCAAGCCAAGTTGATCCCAGGTCTCGACAATGCGGAGTCCAGGTGCTTCGGCGGGAACGAGGAAGTTGCCGACAAGCGGCTCCTCATCATCTGTACGCCCCCATACGGCCAACCATTTCAAGGCCGGAATGCCGGTGGAATAAAGCTTGTGGCCGGACACGCAAAACCCACCCGGCACGCGCCGGGCTGTTGTTTTGGGCAGGCCGCCACGCACAGGCGTCCCAAGGTCTGGTTCGACCCTGAGCGCGTTGGCGAGTGAGCCGTTCAGCGCGATATCATGAAGCAATATTTTGCGGAGTTCCGGAGTCCAGCGGGAATTTTCACTGGCCTGCAGCACGAACAGCCAGGTCATGATCAACACCAGGGCAGTGGACGGCTCGCCGCGCGCAACGGCCGCGATAATCTCTTGCGCTTCCGGCAAGGAAAGCTGAGCGTTCGCCAAGAGCCGGCTGGCGGGAAGCCCGACAATGCCGGCTTCGCGCAGAATCTCTATATTCTCATGCGGGAACGCGCCGGTGCGATCGTAGTGCGCGGCTGTCCGGGCCAATTGCCGGGAAATCTTCCCTAACCCTGCTGAATGAAGGAGAGGCAGTGTCGCCGATTTTTCAAAAGAGTCCATGTCGTTACCCTACAAAACTATACCAAAAAGATAAAGATACCGGCTCTTTTCGGCAGAAGATAAATTCTTTTCTGCCTGGGGGGGGTAGAAGGGTTGCATCGCAAAAAAGCCCGAATGGTCAGAAAAACCTCATGCTTTAGCTGCGAGTCCAATGCGTATTGAGTATTTCTTATGCGTAAATGAAAATTTTAAATTTGTCGAAATGCTGATTTAATTACAAATCCTATTTAAATAGTAATTTTATAATTCGGCAGTAAAAAGCGCGTTTGGGGGTCTTGAATGCATAGTTTGGGTAAACGCCGGCAGGGGGCAGCCAGGCAGGGGCGCCGCCGGATCGTTCTGTTGGCATCTGTGGCGCTGTCGGCCGGGCTGGGAGAGCATGCCGCCGCGCAGACGACATTGTCTTCCGGCGTAGCCCAACAGGGTGGATTGAAGGATGTTGTGGTAACGGCAACGCGTCAGACGACGAGATTGCAGAGAACTCCCGTCGCTGTCACCGTCGTTGGGCCGAAGCAGATCCGGGAACAGAACCTGACCACCGCCCGCGATCTTGCCGGCAAGGTGGCGGGCGTCACGATTCCACGTGCTGGCATCACACCGCTGACGCAGGTTTTCTATATTCGTGGCATCGGTGATTCAGACCCGATCTTTGACCCAAATATCGGGCAATATCTTGATGACGTGTATCTGCCGCGCGCCATCAACGGCATGGCCGACCTGACGGACCTGGAGCGTGTCGAGATCCTGCGCGGCCCGCAGGGCACATTGTTTGGCGAAAATTCCGATGCCGGTGCGATCCGCTACATCACGCGCGAGCCGACCGACACGCCGACAGCGAATTTCGATGTTGGCGGCGGCACATACGATGCCTTCAACCTGCATGCCTATGCGGCAGGGCCGATCATACCCGGCAAGCTGGATGCCAGCCTTGCCTACGCACATGACCAGCATAATGGCTATTCCTACGACCCGACCATCAACCAGCGCGTGAATGACCAGGACACTAACGGGTTGCGCGGTAAGCTCCTCGCTCATATCACGCCGAACCTATCCGCTGAACTGGAAGCCGATGGCGTCCTCGACCAGTCCTCGACCGCCTATTATTCTCCCGTTCAGCCGATCATTGGCGGCACGCTCGCGCACCCCATTTACGGTCCCACCAATCTTCGGGATTCCTACGCCTCACAGACGCCGCTCAACCATAGCTGGATCGGCGGCGTGTCGCTGCGTGTCGTGTATGATATCGATCCGCATCTGACATTCAAATCCATCAGCGCTTATCGTGGCTTCGCGCAAGATCCGGTCAATTACAACAATGACGGTCAGCCGCTGGTGCCCTATAATTCCATCTACCTCACGCCGGTTTCGATCTCGAATAATTACATCACCTACCGCGAGCAGGAGCTTTCCCAGGAATTCCAGCTGCTCGGCAATTACGAGAAGTTCGATTTCGCATCGGGGCTGTATCTGTTGCATGAGAATTTCGCCTCGAACCGCATCGGCTATGTCGTGTCCGCCACAGGCGCGGGCAGCGCGCCTGCTTATCCGGAAGATCAGATCGGTGACACAAAGACCACCGATTATGCGGCTTATGCACAGGGCGATTATCACTTCACCGACAAGCTGACCGGCACGCTGGGCGGGCGTTACACGATCGAGAATCGCGGCTTCCACTTCCAGGGCATATATGACAATTTCAACGGTGTCCCCTTGCCCTCCACGGCGCCTGCGGCCGCCAACAACTTCACCTATTCCGGCGACAAGACCTGGTACAGTTTTACACCTAAATATGGTGTTTCCTATCAGTTCACGCCTGGCATTTTTGGCTATGGCAGCATCGCGGAAGGCTTCAACGCGGGCGGCTATAACAATCGCGCCAGCAATCTGGCCTCTGCCTTGCCGTATAACCAGGAAAACGTAACGACCTATGAGGTCGGATTGAAGACCGATTGGCTGAACCATCGCCTCCGCGCCGATATCACGGGCTTCTACAATGATTATCGCGGCCTGCAGGAAACCGCGCAGGTCATCAGCCCGGTGACCGGCGGGCTCGTGTCGGTGCGTTCGAATGTCAATGCCGCCCATTCGGACGGGTTTGAGCTGGAGAACACGGCCGAGCCGATTGATGGCCTCACCATCAATGGCAATGTGAGCTATCTGTGGAGCCGGTTCGACAGTTTCCCGAATGCCGGTGCCACGTCGAGCGGCCAGCTCATCTCCGCAACAGGCAACGAGCTGCCCTTCGCTCCACGCTGGCAGCTATACGGCGCCGCCGCTTACACCCTGCCGGTCAATCTGCCTGGTGAGCTGCGCATGGGCTCCGATATTTCCTACGAGACTTCCTATTACTCGGATGTTTTCAATTTCCAGCAGGGTAAAATCCATCCTCAGGCTTATGTTGACGGCTTCATCAGTTTCGCGCCGCGCGGCACGCGCTGGACCGCGATTCTCACGGGGCAAAACCTGACTGACAGGCGCGCCTTCCAGAGCCTGACCTGGGGCGGTACGCCAAATCTGTGGCTAGGTCCTGTCAGCCCGCCACGCACCATTTTTCTCAAACTCGCTTACGCATACTGATCATGCCCGATTCCCTGACCCGCTCTCTCCTCATTGCACACCAGCTTGCGGAGGGCTTTGGCGAAGCCATCCGGCCGGCCCTCCCAGCCGGCGCGCAAGTTTTGGGCCTGCCGCGTGCAGCCGCCTGGCAGCCACCGGAGGAAGCCAGCGTGCTGGTCGCGGTGCCGCCACGCGCGGGCAATGCGGTGCTACCCAAGGAAAAGCCCGATGGCTGGCCATGGCAGCTGAAATGGCTGCATGCCGTATCCGCTGGAGTGGATGAATTTCCCCGCTGGATTTTTGAGGTCCCAAGAGTCACGTGCGGGCGAGGGACCAATAGCGTCGCGATTGCTGAATTCGTACTGGCGGGAATGCTGGCGGTAGAGAAGCGCCTGCCGGAGAGTTGGATCCGCAGCGCGGTGGATTGGCGGCCCAGGCCTGGGCTTGGCACACTTCAGGGCAAGACGCTTGGGCTGCTTGGGTTCGGCAGCATCGGGCAGGCCATAGCGGAACGTGCAAGAGCCTTCGGCATGCGGATAACCGCCTTCCGCCGGGGGAATGACGGTGCAGGCTCACCTGACGGGGTGCGGTTCGAAAATCTCGACAGGGTGCTCGCCACGGCTGACCATCTGGTCATCGCCCTGCCACTGACACCGGCCACGGCGGGGCTTATCGGCCCAGCCGCCTTCGCACGTGTGAAACCGGGCGTGCATCTCGTCAATATCGCGCGCGGCCGCATTCTTGATCACGATGCCTTGCTGAAAGCATTCGAAAAAGGGCAGGTGGGATTTGCGACATTGGATGTCACAGAGCCTGAGCCTCTGCCCGAAGGCCACCCCCTCTATACCCACCCGCGGGTTCATCTCTCCCCGCATATTTCCTGGAGCGGCGGCGGCGGGCAGACCGCGCAGCACGCGCTGTTTGCGGAGAATTTGCGCCGCTTTCTGGCGGGAGGTGAGTTGATCAATCTCGTCCAACCCGAACGTGGTTACTGAAGAAGGAAGTGTTTGATGCGTTTCAATGGTTTGACAAGACGGCAAAGCTTGACGCTGGGGGCCTCCACCGGGCTCGCCTTTTTAGCAGGGCGTGCACAGGCTCAGGATCTTTCGGACGTAACGCTGCGTGTTGGCACCTACAAGGGCTATGACAAAACTTTGCTGCCGCGCGTTGGGCTGGATAACACCCCCTACAAGGTGCAGTTCGCGGAATTCACGTCCGGCCAGCTGATCATTGAAGCCATGAACGGGCATGCTCTGGATGTCGGAAGCTGGAGCGAGATTCCACAAGCCTACGCGGCGGCGTCCGGTGCCGATATCAGAGCCATTGCCGTGCTGCAGGGGGATGTGAACGATCAGGCGATCATCGTGCAGAAAGATCTGCCGATCCATTCCATCGCAGACCTCAAGGGCAAGCGTGTCGGTTATGTGCGCGCCACCACCTCGCATTATTTCCTTCTGCGCATGCTGTGGCAGGCGGGGCTGGATGTCTCCGATATCCAGGCGATCAATCTTGGCGTGCCCGATGGCGCCGCGGCCTTCGCCGCCGGGCAGCTGGATGCCTGGGCCATTTACGGATATCCGATTGAGATCGCGCTGGCGCAGGGCAATGCGCGGGTATTGAAAACAGCGCTCGGGATTCTTTCCGGCAACTACTTCATCGGCGTGCCACCGGCTTTGTTGAATGACCCTGCCAAGAGTGCGGCCGTGGCGGATTATCTTCAGCGCCTGGCGAAGGGCTGGGAATGGGAGAATGCCAACAAGACAGCCTGGGCGCAAACCTTGGCGCCGCTCATCCATGTGCCGTTGCCGCTGGTGGAGCAGGAGTTGGCCAATCAGAGCCAGCCCAACAGCATTGTGGCGATCACACAGCCGGCCATCGATTCAGCGCAGGCCGTGGCGGATACATTCGCGAAAGTGGGGCTGCTGCCCGGCGGGGTGAAGGTGGCGCCGTATTTCGAGACGCGCTTCAACTCTGTCCTGTCGCAGCCGGTGGCGTGATGCTGCAGGCCGCCGCCGATGTTCTCATTGTCGGGTCTGCTGACGCGGCGGCGTGAACGGTTGCCAAGGATCAGGTTCTGGCAACTGGGCCAGGGGCCAGAAATACCGGGATCAGATGTTGTACATGGCCGAGCTTTTCAAGCGCGGCGCCGAGGCAAAAAAAGGAGATGCAAAATGAGTGAGGACTCATTAAACAACCAGTTCGCCGCACTGCATGCGCAACGCGTGGCGACGATGAAGCCGGAGGATCTGGCGGTAAATATCCGCCAGCGTGAGGAGCTGGTGACCCATGCCGACCGCTCGCGCTTTCCGAAAGCGGGTGATCTTGCAGAGGATTTCACACTGCTGAATGTGGAAGGCGGTGAGGTGAAGCTGCACTCTCTGTTGAGCAAGGGGCCGGCTGTTCTGCTGTTCTTCCGTTTCGCAACCTGCCCCGCCTGCAACATCGCCTTGCCCTATTATCAGCGGCAGCTCTATCCGCGTCTGGCAGAGCTGGGGGGCAGCCTCGTCGCCATCAGCCCGCAAGTGCCGGAGAGGCTGCGTGAGATCAAAGACAAGCATGGCCTGTCCTTCATTGTCGCATCGGACAAGGATAACGATTTGGCGCGGCGCCTTGGCATCGCCTTCACCGCCAATGCGCAGACGCAGGCCCATATGCAGGCCAAGGGCGTTCATCTCGGCGAGGTGACGGGCACCGGCACCTGGGAATTGCCGATGCCCGCGGTGATCGTGATCGGCCAGGATGGCGTGGTGCGCTTTGCCGATGTCAGCCCGGACTGGCTGGTGCGCACGGAGGCGAATACGATTCTTGCCGTTTTGGAACCCGCGGCGGCATAGGCAGTGGTCAGAAACGATCGTCGGTAAAAAGGGGCTCCGCGCGGAGCCCCTTTTCATTCACCCGTGTTGCTGGGCGGCGATATTTCCCAGCCTTGCCAGCGCGGCCCGTGGCGGCGTGAGCTGCCCTTGCGCATAGCCTGGCACGGTAGAGAGCTGTTGTGTTGCGGTGGTCTTGTCGCCCGCCAGCAAGGCGGCAAGGCCGGTAGCCAGCGCATCGCCCGGCTGGGCGCTGGCGGCTTGCGGGCCCTGGGCTTTTTGCCCCGCCAGCTTGCGCAAACGCGCGGCGTGGCCGTTATCGGTCTGCGTGGTGAGGATGCCGGCATTAAAGCCGGCATCCAGCGCCGCCCTGGCCTCCTGCGGCTCTCCGGCCAGGATGGCGCGTTCGGCGTAATCCTCGATATCGCTCGCCTGCGTCAGCGTGCCGGTGGCTTCGCGCAGCCGGTAGAGGTCGATCGTCAAACCATCAGGAAAATCCGGCGCGCTCTGCACCAGCGTAATGGCGGCATTCCATGCTGCCGGGCTGGGGGCAGCGGTGAGCAGCTTCTGCAATGCGTCGAAATAGGCCAGCTTGTCGCCGGCTTTCTGCGCGGCGCTGGCGCCAAGCTGCAGCTCCGCCACCGGCACGCGGCCCGCCTGCTCATCCGCCTGCACGCTGGCTAGAACAGCCTGATAACGGCCCTGCGCATATTCGGCCTGCGCCGCCAGGGCGCGGATCGACGCGTCCTTGCCGCCCGCCGCCTCATAGCGCTTGACCCATTCGATGGTGTTGGCCTGATCGCCCGCGCTGTCGTAATAGCCCACGATGGCCTGGGTCATCGCCAGCGTCTGCGGCGCGCTTTGCCCGCCCGCCGCCAGCACCGCAGCATAGGATTGCGCGGCCAGCTCATATTGCCCGGCCTCCGCCGCCGCGGCGCCGCGCAGCTCGGCCGTCACCTGTGTTTCATAGGGGGTGAGGTGACCTAGGGCCTGCGCCTCATCCACCGCGTGCAGCGCCGCCGCGTATTTCTGCGCGTTCACGAGTTTCTCGGCCTGGACGAGATATTTGCCAACCTCCGGCCGCACCGTATCCGCCAGCGCGGCGGGTGCGGCCAGGCTGGCGGCGAGCAGAAGCAGGGCCTTGCCGCGAACACTCATGACGCGAACTGCTCGTAACCGATGATGCCGATTTTCTTCACACCCAGGCGCTGCGCCGTTGCCAGCACCTCGGCCACATATTTGTAGTCGGTCAGTCTGTCAGGGCGGATATGCAGCTCCGCCTGGTCGGGCTCCGCCGCCAGGGCGCCAAGCTGCTGCTCCAGCGCCTGGCGCGTGGGCAGGATGGTGCCGTTCCAGGTGATGGTGCCGTCGAAATCGATATCCACCTCATCCACCTGCGGCTGCACGGCGGCGGGCGGTGTGTTGGGCTGCGGCAGATCCAGCTTCACCGCATGCGTCTGCATCGGGATGGTGATGATCAGCATGATCAGCAGCACCAGCATCACGTCGATCAGCGGGGTGGTGTTGATGTCCACCATCACATCCGGTTCGTCGCCGCCCGGGGGGCCAAAAGTAAGTGCCATGATCCAGCCTCCTACGGCGCCGGCGGTTGCGTGATAAAGCCGACCTTTTGAATACCGGCCTGCTGGCAGGCGAGCAGCACGTCCCCCACCGCCTGATAGTGGGCGTTCTGGTCGCCCCAGATATGAACCTCCGGCTGCGGGCTCTGGCCCGAGACGGCCAGCATCCGCTGCCGCAAATCCGCCAATCCGGAAAGAGCCTGCTGGTTCCAATAGATCACTCCGTTCTTATCGACAGAGATGTTGACGGTCTGCGGTTTGGTTTGGGTCGGCTGGTTGCGTTCCTGCGGCAGCTGGACGGGAACGGTATGGGTCACCACCGGCACCGTGATCAGGAAGATGATCAGCAGCACCAGCATCACATCGACGAGCGGGGTGGTGTTGATCGTGGCGAGGAGGTCATCCTCCCCGCCTTGCGGGAGATTGATCGCCATGGGGTCAGGCCGTGGCGGTTACCGCGCGCGGGCGCGGGGCGGGCACCTGCACATGCGTCACCTTGGTGCCGGAGGCAGCCACCACCTTGCCGCTGACCAGCACGCAGTGCAGGTCTGAGGCAAAGCCGCGCACCGTCTCCACCGCCACTTTGTTGCGCCGGACCAGCCAGTTATAGCCGAGCACGGCGGGCACGGCGGTGGCCAGGCCGAGCGCGGTCATGATCAGCGCCTCGCCGACAGGGCCGGCCACCTTGTCGATGCTGGCCTGCCCGGCGATGCCGATGGCCGTGAGGGCGTGGTAGATGCCCCAGACGGTGCCGAACAGCCCGATGAACGGCGCGGTGGAGCCAACAGTGGCCAGCACCGCCAGCCCGCCCTGCAAGCGCGAGACGATCTGTTCCACCGTGCGCTGGATCGACAGGGTGATCCAGGTATTGAGGTCGATATTTTCCACCAGCGAGCCTTCATGATGCTCCAGCGCGCTCACGCCGGTGGCGGCGATGGCGCGGAAGGTACTCTTCGGCGCCAGGGTCTCGACCCCCTCATTGACTGAACCTGACTTCCAGAATCTGGCATTGGCGCGCTTGGCCTGGAACAGAAGGCGACTCTGCTCAATGAGTTTCGTGACCAGAATATACCAGGTGGCGGCGGAGAAGACCGCCAGCACCACCAGCGTGCCGCGTGCGATAAAATCCCCCTGCTGCCAGAGCGAGGAGAGGCCATAGGGGTTGGTGATGGTCGTGGTGGCCGGTGCCGGATCGGCCAGGGCCGCTTGCGTCGCGGGCGGGGCGGCGCTGTCGCCTGACGGGGTTGCTCTGGCCGACGCGGCGGCGGGCGGCGTGGATTGCGCCAGAACCGGTGGCACGGAGGCTGTGAGCAGTGAGGCACCGAGCAGCGCGGGTGCAAGAATTTTCGAGAGTTTCATGTGCGGGTCTCCGGAGACGGCGGCAGGGGCCGTGTAGTTGTCAATTCAGGGTCCAAACGTAACGGATGCTGGTCCAGGCTTCTTGCGGCTTGCCGTCCGCGCCGATGGCCGGCTTGAACTCGCAACGGCTGAGCGCCTGCAAGGCGGCACCGTCCAGGGCGGCATGGCCGGAGGAGGTGGCGATTTGCGCCTTCTCAACCTGGCCATTGGTGCCGATCAGGAATTGCAGAACCGACGTGCCTGTCTGCTCCATGTCTTCCGCCTCCTCGGGATATTGCGGCGGCGCGCAGCTTTGGTTCGGGTCAAGCCCCGCGGCAGAGCGCACGGAAGCCGGGGCAGGCACCGGCTTCGGCGGCGCCACCACCGGCCGCTGTGTGGTCACGGCCGCGATCACCGGCTTGGACGGCGGAGGCTGCGCGATCTGCACCAGCGGTGGCGGAATAAACACTGGCGGTGGCTTAATGGTTTGGGGCGGCGGCGGGTGCGGCGGCGTCACCTGCGGCGGCGTCACCGGCTGGATGATCTTCGCCTCCAGCGGCGCATGCAGAACCTCAACAGCCTGCGTGCCAAGCCCGCTTACCAGAGCGTAAATAATCGCGGCATGCAGCAGAATGACAAACGCAATGCCGCCAAAACGCTGCGCGGCTGGGGTGCCGTCAGTCTCGTCCAATAGATTCTCCCCTCTGCGGCTTTGAGTTGCCTGTAGGTTAATAATTTAAACCTATCGGATATATGTTTTTATTTGGGCGGAGGGCAATCTTTTTCTTTTTAAAAGTTAAAATTGGATCTTTAGAGAATCAAATATATGATGGAGCTTGGTCTATGGAAGATTTTGAGTTCGCGTTGCTTTGGCAAAGAAGCGTGGCCGGTCAGCTCTGACTGGAAACATATGCGTGCGCGCGCCCAACAAGCAAAAAACCTTGCAGCACATATAATAATAGTATATCAGTAGAGTTTGTGTTGTTGGGGAGTTCACCCATGTTGGAAAGCGCACAATCCCGGACACTCCCTGTCTCCTTACACGGTCAGGCCGCGGATGCGCGCCTGCCCGCCGCGGGCAGCGCTGTGCAGGCGCCGGTATCGTCCATCACCGGGATCATTCTTAACTTTGCCCAGAAGCTGGAGCTTGAGGCCGGGTGGACAGTGCACATCATGACGAGGCTAAGTTTAGTCGGCCTTGCCGCACAGGCCGGTATTCCCGCCGCTTCCACCGGCATGGCCGTGGAGCAACTGGTCGCCGCCAGGCTGCTCACCCTTTATCGCGGGCGCTACTTGCTGTGCGACGTGGAAGCCTTGCGCCGCGTCGTGCTCGACCAGCAGGCTTGAGACGCAATTCAGGCCAGGCTTTGTCCTTGCCGGAAGCACCGTTTTCATGCGGGCGTAAGTCGGCCTAAGGCGCGGGCAGGGTGAGAGGCAGCGAGGCGCGGGCCGCGGCCGAACAGCTTTTCGCGCAAAGTGCCGGGCGAATAAGCCGTTTTGTAAAGCCCGCGCTCCTGCAAGGCGGGCACCAGCAAGAGCGGGTCATGCGCTGGCAACTGCGTGCCATGGGTGATGGCGGCGTCCGGCGCGCCGCCATCAACATCATAGGGCCCGAGCACATCCGCCAGAAACACGCCGTCGAACAGCCCGCGTTCCCAAAGCTGTGCCGGCTCCGGCCCGTGCGAGAGCTTGGTGAACGCCGTAGAGCGGTCACGCGGATGGCGCCACAGCCCCGGCGCGAGATGCACCGGCGCGTTCATGCAAAACGCGTTAAGACGGATTTCCTTAGGTATTTTCAACGCCTGTTGAAATGCGTGGCGAGACGGTCACCGATCCACTGCTTATCGTGCGACCATCAGCGGGGACCGGCCGGTCTGATGGCTGGGGCGCATTGAACGCGCCTCATAAGCCGTTGAGAAATGCTGAACTGGTCGAGTCTGGAAAACAAACTACAAACTCTATATGTTTTATTTTGTTTGCGCTGTCTGGCCGGGCGGCGCGCCGGACAAATGATAGGATGTGAGTGATGGCGAACATAGACAGGCTGCGCGGTTTCATTGCACTGGCGGTGCAGGCCGCGGAGAAGCATGGGCATGACGAAGCGGCGGCCCTGGCCGAGATCAAGCCCGCGCTGGCGGCGCTGGTTGCCCGGGATGATTTTTTGCCCGAGGATTATGCTAGGCCGCATCCGCAATATTACCAGCAATATCTGCTGTATGGGGACCCGCTGGATCGCCTTTCCATCGTCAGCTTTGTGTGGGGGCCGGGGCAGAAGACGCCGGTGCATAATCACCGGACCTGGGGGCTGGTGGGCATTTTGCGCGGGGCTGAGCTGAGCACGGATTACGGGAAGGAAAACGGCAAGCTGGTTCCCAGCGCGGTGGAGCGTCTGGAGCCCGGCCGGGTGGTGGCGGTTTCGCCCAGCATCGGCGATGTGCACCAGATCGCCAACGCTTACGATGATCGTGTGTCGATCAGCATCCATGTCTATGGCGGCAATATCGGCCGCATCAAGCGCGAGGTTTTCGTGCCGGATACGGGCGAGGTGAAAGCCTTCGTCTCCGGCTATGCCAACGCGCCCACGCCCAATCTCTGGGCACCGGCCGCGTAAAATTCTCATCCAGAGGTTCCGCATGTCCTTCAAGCTGCTTTCCCCTCTCACCCTGCGCGCCGCCTGGCGCGCCGGCCAGGAGATCGCTCTGTTCGATCTTCGCGAGGAAGGTCCCTATTCGCTGGCGCATCCGTTCTGGGCGGTCTCGCTGCCGCTGGCGCAGATCGAGCTGCGCATCCGTGCCCTGGTCCCCCGGCTTTCTGCGCCCATCGTGGTCTATGACGATGGCGAGGGGCTGACGCGGCGCGGGGCGGAACGCATCGCCGTGCTGGGCTATGCGAATGTCGCCATCCTAGAAGGCGGGCTCACGGGCTATGCGGCGGTGGGCGAGGTGTTCCGGGATGTGAACGTGCCCTCCAAGGCTTTTGGGGAGTTGGTGGAGGCCATCCGCCATACCCCCTCCGCCTCCGCGCCGGAGATCAAGCAATTGATCGAGAGCGAGGAGGATCTGGTGGTGCTGGACGGGCGGCGCTTCGAGGAATACCGCACCATGAGCATTCCACGCGGGCGGTCCGTGCCGAATGGCGAGCTGGCGCTGCGGGTGCATGACATCGCGCCGCGCCCGGAGACGACGATCGTGATCAATTGCGCCGGCCGCACGCGCTCCATCATCGGCACGCAGACGCTGGTGAATCTCGGCCTGCCGAACAAGGTGCTGGCGCTGCGCAACGGCACCATTGGCTGGAGTCTGGCGGGGCAGGGGCTGGAAACTGGCAAGACCGAGCGCTTCCCTGAAACCAGTTCTGAAGGGCATGAAAAGGCGCTGGCGGCGGCACGGCGCTGGGCGGACAAGGTGGGGGTAAAGCGCATTGGCGCCGAAACGCTCGCCGCCTGGAAGGCGCAGGCGCAAACGCATACGCTCTATCTGCTGGATGTGCGCACGCCGGAGGACTATGCGGCCGGGCACCCGGCGGGGTTCGTTTCGGCCCCTGGCGGCCAGCTTGTGCAGGCCACGGATGAATGGGTGGCGGTGCGCGGGGGCAGGCTCGTGCTGTTCGATGATGACGGGGTGCGGGCGCTCAGCACGGCCTCCTGGCTGGTGCAGCTGGGCTGGAACGCGGTGGCGCTGGAGCCGGGCGCCGTGGCCAAGGATGAGACCGGCACACCAGCCGCGCCGGAGATTTCTGCGCCGCCGGTTCCGGCCATCACCCCCGCTGAACTGCATGCCAAGGCGGGCGATTACACCATCGTGGATCTCGGGCCCTCGCCGCTTTACCGTGCCCTGCATCTGCCGGGCGCATGGTTCCTGGCGGGCAGCCAGCTGGATGACCTGGCCGCGCTGCCCGGTGAGGGGGCGTTGGTTATTACGTCTCGTGATAGCCGGCTCGCGGCTATTCATATTCACGATATCCAGAAAGCGACATCGCGCCCCGTGCTCTGGCTGCAAGGCGGCAATCAGGGCTGGGTGGAGGCGGGGTTGCCCGCTTGCACGGCGCCGCTTTGGGCCAGTGCGCCGGAGGACGTGTATAAGCGCCCCTACGAGGGCACGGACAACCAGCAGGCGGCGATGCAGGCCTATATTGATTGGGAATTGCAGCTCGTCGCCCAGCTCGCCAATGACGGCGTCAGCAATTTCCATGTGGTGCGCTGAGGCGTTTTTCTAATCCAACGCTCCCACGGCCTGGCGGATGAGCGCCGCCAGCCGTTCGGCGGCGGGCGTTGCAACGCCGCTGCCGAAGACGGCGTAACCGCAGCGCCCCAGCGGCGGCAGAGGCGGCACCTGCAGCTCCGGCACAGGCGCGATCTCCGCGAAGAGCGGGCTGCGGCAGGTGATGGCCAGCCCGCCCTGCACCGCGGCGCGGATGCCCGACAAGCTCGCCGTTTCTACCATGATCCGGTAGGGCCTGCCCGCGGCTTCCAGCTGCCGCAGGGCGGTGGCGCGGAACAGGCATGGGGCTTCCAGCAGGGCCAGCGGCAGCACATCGCGTTCCAGCAGATGGGGCTGGCCGAACCAGGCCATCGGCACGGTTTTCACCACCTGGGCGTCGCCCTCGGGGCGGATGCAGAGCACATTGTCGAGCTGTCCGGCGGCGAGCAGATCCAACAGCTCCTGGCTACCGCCGATGCGCAC
>DATJXU010000165.1:0-6133 GCA_035499915.1 Acidocella sp. | reverse complement strand
CTTTTGTCAGTGCGCAACGGCCAATCCCAGAGGTTGCATAATGATCGCAGAGCGTCGCGATATAGACAGCAACACTGTCCTTCGATACCCGGCTATTTGTCATGGCAGCTTTGTTTAAAAATGGTTTTTATAGGCAATATAACTCAATCGGTAACCGCGATTGAGCATGTGTCAGTCTTCAGGCGGATCGGTATAAGAGCGTTGAAATTAAAAAGCTGAACTCTCCGAATTGCTGAATTTGCACCCCGCATGAAGTTCGCCGGTCTTACCCCCGCGCACCAAACCAAACTTGGCTGGCACAGGGGGAGATGCGCGTTTTAGCGCAATGACAGGTGACCAAACTGCCCCCACGGCTTTATTGTAAATCTGCATCCAAGCAGGACCCCATCGGATTTCGATGCCAGCGTATTGATATTCAATATTAACCTGGTCACGCCGCCAGGGGGCGGGCGGTGCCGATCTGGACCCCGGATAGAACAAAAGTTATTGTTAAATATCAGGGTGTTGTTGATATTTTGGCGGAGGCGTTTTGGTATCGATTCGCAGGTCAGGTGTCAGCGGAAGTCACCATTCTGGGTTGACGGGAGGAAAAAGTTGTATGTCGATAAAAAATAGTATAACGATAGGTTTTGTGTAAATAGGAGTTCACCCATGCTGGTAAACGCACAATCCCGGACACTCCCTGTCTTCTCACACGGTCAGGCCACGGATGCACGCCTGCCCGCCGCGGGCAGCGCCGTGCAGGCGCCGGTATCGTCCATCACCAGGATTATTCTTAACTTTGCCCAGACGCTGGAGCTTGAGGCCGGGTGGACAGTGCACATCATGACGAGGCTGAGTTTAGTCGGCCTTGCCGCGCAGGCCGGTATTCCCGCCGCTTCGACCGCCATGGCCGTGGAACAGCTTGTCGCCGCCAGGCTGCTTACCCTTTATAGCGGGCGCTATTTGCTGTGCGACGTGGAAGCCTTGCGCCGCGTCGTGCTTGACCAGCAGGCTTGAGACGGCATTCGGCCCAGGCTTTGTCCTTGCCGGGCAGCACCGTTTTCATGCGGGCGCGAGCAGGCCTGAGGCGCGGGCAGGGTGAGAGGCGGCGAGGCGCGGGCCACGGCCGAACAGCTTTTCGCGCAATGTGCCGGGCGAATAAGCCTTTTTGTAAAGCCCGCGCTCCTGCAAGGCGGGGATCAGCAGATCGACGATATCGGTGAAGCTTTCGGGCAGGACCGCATAGGCCAGGTTGAACCCGTCAATATCGGCATGTTCCATCCATCGCGCCATTTCCGCCGCTACATCCTCCGGCGAGCCAACAAAGAGCGGCCCCATACCGCCAATGGCGGCGTGCTCGGCCACTTCACGCACCGTCCAGCGCCGCGAGGGATCGGCCTTGGTGAAATTCTCCATCGCCGCGCGCCCGGCATCGCTTTCGATATACGCGACCTGCTCATCGAGGCCGATGCCCGCATAATCGACACCCACCCAGCCTGAGAACAGCGTAAGCGCGCCGCGATGATCCACATAGCTGCGATATTCCGCCAGCCTGTCCAGGGCTTCCGCCCGGGTGGGGGCGACGATCACGGTGGCCAGGGCGAACACCAGAGCATCATGGGCGGCACGCCCGGCTTCACGCATGGCGGCGCGTAGCTTGGCGATGCGCGGGGCCAGAACGGCTTTGGACGGGCCGGAGACGAACACACATTCCGCATGGCGGGCCGCGAAGCCTTGCCCGGCCGCGGAACTGCCCGCCTGGTATAAAACCGGCGTGCGCTGGGGCGAGGGCTGGGCGAGATGGATCGCATCCAGAGGCAGCGCCGGCCCGTGATGCACGATGCGCCGCACATGGCGCGGGTCGGCATATTGGCCCCGTGCCTTGTCGCGCAGCAGGGCGGCATCGTCCCAGCTATGTTCCCACAGCCCGTAGACGAGTTTCATATACGCCTCAGCGCGCTCATAGCGGCTGTCATGCGCGAGCTGGCGCGGCAGGCCCATGGCGCGGGCGGCGCTGTCCAGATAGGAGGTGACGATGTTCCAGCCGATCCGCCCATCGGTGAGATGGTCGAGCGTGGAAAAGCGCCGCGCCAGCAGATAGGCCGGTTCATAGGTTGCGGAAACGGTCACGCCGAAGCCGAAATTCTGCGTCACGGCCGCCATGGCGGGCACCAGCAGGAGCGGGTCATGCGCGGGCAACTGCGTGCCATGGGTGATGGCGGCATCCGGCGAGTTGCCATAAACATCGTAGGGCCCGAGCACATCCGCCAGGAACACGCCGTCGAACAGCCCGCGTTCCCAAAGCTGTGCCAGCTCCAGCCAGTGCGAGAGCTTGGTGAACGCCGTGGCGCGGTCACGCGGATGGCGCCACAGCCCCGGCGAGAGATGCACCGGCGCGTTCATGCAAAACGCGTTGAGACGGATTTCCTTAGGCATGATCAACGCCTGTTGAATTTCGCAGCGAGCCGGTCGCCGATCCACTGCACGCCCCAGACGAACAGGACCAGGACGGCGACAACGCTAACCACCACGCTGGTATTGAATTCGTCATAACCATAGCGGATGGCGAGATCCCCCAGCCCGCCAGCCCCCACCACCCCCGCCATGGCCGAGGCGCCGATGAGGGTGACGAGAGTCACGATGAAGCCCGAGATCAGCCCTGGCAGCGCCTCCGGCACCAGCACCTCGCGCATGATCTGCAGCCTTGTGGCGCCCATGGCGCGCGCGGCCTCGACCAGCCCGGGCTCCACCTCGCGCAGAGACATTTCCGCGACGCGTGCATAGTAAGGCGTGGCGGCGATGGCCAGCGGCACAATGGCCGCCGCCGTGCCGATGGCGGTGCCGACAATGAGGCGCGTGAGCGGAATGACGGCGACGAGTAAAATGATGAACGGCACCGAACGCACCGCATTCACCACGATGCTGACAGACCGGTTGAGAAACGGGTGCGGCGCAATGCCCTGGCGCGTGGTGGAGACCAGCAGCAGCGCCAAGGGCAGTCCCAGCATCAGCGAGATCAACCCGCTAACGCCAACCATTTGCAGCGTCTGCCCGAAGGCGGTTTCAAAATCGTCAACCGGCAAGCCGAGCATAGGCGCCTCCAGCTTGCTCCAAAAATCCCGCCGCTTGCAGCATCAGCTTGGTTTCTTGCGCCTGCGGCATGGAGAGGATAGGCGCCGTCGGCCCTTCCTCCACGATACGCCCATGGCTTAGGACCAGAACACGGTCCGCGATCTGCCGGGCGACATTCATCTCATGGGTGATCAGCACGATGGTGAGGCCGAGCTTGCGGTTGATGCCGCGCAGAAGGTCAAGAATCGATTGCGTGGTTTCAGGATCGAGCGCGGAGGTGGCTTCGTCGCAGAGCAGGAGAGAGGGCTCCGAGGCCAGCGCGCGGGCAATGCCGACACGCTGCTTCTGCCCGCCTGACAGCCGGGCGGGGTAAGCCCCCGCCTTGTCCGCAAGGCCGACGAGATCAAGCAGCTCCCTTGCCCGGGACAGTCTTGCCGCGCGCGGCATGCCGGTCAGCTTTAGCGGCAGCGCGACATTTTCCAGCGCGGTGCGCGAGGAAAGCAGATTGAAATGCTGGAAGATCATGCCAACGCGCCGGCGGATGGCGCGCAGCGCCGCCTCGCTCTTGCCGGAAAGATCTTCACCATCGATGACGACGCGCCCTGAATCAGGGCGCTCCAGCCCGTTCAGGCAGCGCAGCAGCGTCGATTTCCCCGCGCCGGACCGGCCGATGATGCCAAGCACCTGGCCGCGCGCCAGCGTGAAGGAAATATCCTCCAGCGCCGTGGTGTTTCCAAACCGGCGGCTGAGATGCTCGACCTTCACCAAAGGCGGCGCGGGCATGGCGCTACCAGGCAGGCGTGAAGAAGCCATGATATTTGGCCAGGATATAAGCCTTCTCGTCCGGCGATTGGAAAATGGAGATGAATTTCACCAGCCTTGGGTCGTTCGCTTCCTGTGGGCGCGCGACGAACTGAATGGCGTAATGCGGGTTTTTCGCGCCGTCGGTGAGCAAGGCGGTGTTGGGGTCGCCGCCGGAGGCGAGCAGGAAGGTGAAGCTGACCTGCGCGACCTCGACATCATCCAGCGCGCGCACGAGCTGGGGCGCCTCCAGCTCCACGAATTTCAGATGTTTCGGGTTGCTGGTGATATCCGCGACGGTGGCGAGATCACCCACGCCGGGCTTCAGCTGGATCAGCCCGGCCTTTTCGTAAAGCTCAAGGCCCCGCCCGCGATTCACCGGATCATTGGCCACCGCCACCGTAGCGCCGTCCGGCAGATCGGCAAGGGATTTGATCTTATGAGAGAACAGCCCCATCGGCATGATCAGGCCAGGGGCAACCGCCACCAGCCCGAAATGCCGGCTCTGATCGGCGACGGCGAGGTAGGGCTTATGCTGGTAGAAATTGGCATCGACGTCGCCATCGGCTGTGGCCGTGTTCGGCGTGATCCAGTCCGAGAAAATCACGACCTTCACCGGCAGCCCCTGCTTGGCGGCCAGGCCCGCCGCGTGCTGGATGATGTCCGACATCGGCCCCGGCGTCGCCGCGATCTTTAGCGGCGCTTCGGCTTTGGCGGCGAGCGGCGTGGCCGCCAGCAGTGCCAGGGTGCAGAGGGCGGCGCCAAGGCGCCGGCGTGTCGTGCGTAAGGGGGAAGTCTTGTTGAAGAGCATCGATCCTGCCTTGCATCGGGAAAACGAGGTTGACCTAAAGGCCGCATGGCAAATAAGTCAACTAATAATATTTATTTTATAGGGAATATGTTCTATTAAAAGCCGCGCCACATAATGCCCCCGCCTGCGCCCCTGCGGTGCGGCCGGAGGGGGCTTTGTTGCGACTGTTTTGAGTGAGGAGCGGCGGTTGAGCGGATCGGTGAACGAGATGACCTATGAGACCATAACCGTACGGCCGGTGACGCCGCATCTCGGTGCCGAGATCGGGCAGCTCGATCTCACGCGCCCCTTGAGCCATCGTGAGGTCGAGGAGCTGAACCAGGCGCTGGTGGCGCATCAGGTGCTGTTCTTTCGTAACCAGCCTCTGTCGCTGGAACGGCTGGCGGCGCTGGGCCGGCATTTCGGCACGCTGCATGCGCACCCCAACGTGCCCGGGCCGGAAGGCTATCCGGAGCTGCTGCCAATCCATGCGGATGCGAATTCCAAGCGCATCGCCGGTGAGGCCTGGCATTCGGATGTCTCCTGCGACGAGGTGCCGCCCCTGGGCAGCGTCCTGCACCTGCACACCGTGCCGCCTGTGGGCGGAGACACGCTGTTTGCCAGCCAGATCGCGGCCTATGACGCGCTCTCCCCGCGCCTGAAGAGCTTCCTGGAGGGGCTGACCGCCACCCATGCCGGCGAGCATGTCTATCGCAGCCATAATCAGCGCGATGGCCGGGCGGAGACCGGGCGCAGCTATCCCAGTGCCGTGCATCCGGTGATCCGCACCCACCCGGTGAGCGGACGCAAGCTGATCTTCGTCAACGAGACCTTCACGCTGCGCATCAACGAATTGCCGCACGCAGAAAGCGCGGCGGTGCTGCGGTTTCTGTACGAGCACGCGACGAAGCCGGCGTTCCAGGTGCGGTTCCGCTGGGAGGCGGATTCCGTGGCTTTCTGGGACAACCGCGCCGTGCAGCACATGGCGCTGTGGGATTATTATCCGCAGACCCGTTCTGGCTATCGCGCCACCATCAGCGGTGACCGGCCGGTCTGATGGCCGGCCCGCATTGAACGCGCCTCATAAGTCGTTGAGACATGCTGAACTGGTCGAGTCTGAAAAATAAACTACAAAATCTACATGTTTTGTTTTGTTTGCGCTGCCCGGCCGGGCGGCGCGCCGGACGAATGATCGGATGTGCGTGATGGCGAACATAGACAGGCTGCGCGGCTTCATTGCGCTGGCGGCGCTGGTTGCCCGGGATGATTTCCTGCCCGAGGATTACGCTAGGCCGCCCTTGGCCTTGGTTTCGGCGAGTATGTCTGCCGCCTTGCCCCATGCCTGTTTCTCGGTATCGCCCAGAATGACGCGCAAGGAGAGGTTGAAGCCGATCCTGCGGCCATCAGCGGCCTCGCGGACCCGGGCGATGATGTCGCGCACCTGCGCGTAGGGTTCGCCCCAGAGCGCGTAGGTATCCGCATGGCGCC
>DATJXU010000164.1:0-11320 GCA_035499915.1 Acidocella sp. | reverse complement strand
GAGGAGGCCGCGCTCTCCTTCCTGCTGGTGGGCGATTGGGGGCGCAACGGTCATCACCACCAGCGCGCCGTGGCGCGGCAGATGGCCCAAACCGCGCAGGAGACCGGCAGCCTTTATACGGTCTCCGTCGGCGATAATTTCTACGAGAACGGCGTCACCTCGGTCTCCGACCCGCAATGGCAAAGCTCGTTCGAGGATGTCTATACCCAATCCTCCCTGCAAACGCCCTGGAAGGTGATCCTCGGCAACCATGATTACCGGGGCAATGTGCAGGCGCAACTCGATTACGCCAGGCAGAGCCGGCGCTGGCAGATGCCTGCGCGCTATTACACGCAAACCACGCCCCTGCCCGGCGGCGGCGTCGCCGCCTTCTATTATCTGGACACCTCGCCCTTCATCAAAAAATATTACGGCACGGCGGTGCAAGTGGACGGGCAGGACAGCCAGGCCCAGCTGGACTGGCTGGACGCCAAGCTCGCCGCCTCCACGGCGGATTGGAACATCGTCATCGGCCACCACCCCATCTACACCGCCCAGGCGGACGAGGACGGATACGACCATGACCAGCCGGACCTCATCGCCCGGCTGAACCCGATCCTGCGGAAGCATCACGTGCCCATCTATATTTGCGGGCACGACCATCTTCTGCAGGCGGTGAAGATGGAAGACATCTCCTATGTCTGCACCGGCGCGGGGTCTGAGACCTATGATCCCGGCCCGGTTATTCGCGGCGGTTTCGCCTCGGGCGCGCACGGCTTCATGGTGGCGCGGCTCTCCGGCGGGCGGCTGGATTACGCTTTGGTCGATTCCAGCGGCAACGCGCTTTATTCGCAATCGATCGTGCGGACTTAAGACGTTTCAAAAGTTTTTTGGGTGCCGCCTTTTTTACAAAAAAGGCGGCCTCTTCTGCAGCTTTTTGAAAAAAGCTGCACCAAAAACTTTTATAAATCCACCCCCGAATAGGAGCCGTTGATTGATTTATTGATCAACGGGAAATCCGCCAGGATGGCGGTGGTGGCGGCATATTCCAGCAGCGGCCAATGCAGCGTGCTGGCATCCGCCACGAACGCATCCTGGATCTGCCCGTTATCGATGTTCAGCCAGTGCCAGACCGGGCCGCGGAAACTCTCCGCCACGCCCAGCCCCATGCCGGTGGCGGCAGGCGGGGCCAGGGCCAGCGGGCCCTCGGGCAGAGCCTCGAACATATTGCGGATGAGCCGGATGCTCTCGGGCATTTCCTCCAGCCGGATCTTGATCCGCGCCGCCACGTCGCCATCCAGCTCTATCGGCACCGAAACACCGAACGTGGCATAAGGCGGATAGCCGGGCTCGACCCGCGCATCGCCGCCCAGGCCGCAGGCGCGGCCGACATAGCCGCCCGCGTTATACGCCGCCGCGAGGTCAGGCGCGATGAGGCCGGTGCCCACCACGCGGTCCTGCAGGCTGGCATAATCCTCGAACACGCGCCTCAGGCTGGGCAACTCCTGCTCCAGCGCGTCCAGCGCATCCTCGATCGCATCCGCCCCGCCCTGGGCCAGGTCGCCCGCCACGCCGCCCGGCACCACCACATCCATCATCAGCCGGTGGCCAAAGGCGGTCCGGGCGGCGGCGCAAAGATGCTCGCGCGCCAGGGAGAAGCGGGCCTCCAGGAAGGCGAACCCGGCATCCCCGGCGATGGCGCCGATATCACCGGCATGGTTGGCGAGGCGCTCGATCTCCGCCATCACCGCGCGCAGATAATGGGCGCGCTCGGGCACCTGCATCGCCAATGCCGTCTCCGCCGCGCGGGCGAAGGCGATGGAATGCGCCACCGTGGCATCGCCCGAGATGCGCGCCGCGTAGCGCGCCGCCTGGCGGGGGGATTTGCCGCGCATCAGCCCCAGCGTGCCCTTGTGCGCGTAGCCGAGCCGCGCTTCGAGCTTCAGCACCGCATCGCCAATCACGGAGAAGCGGAAATGGCCGGGCTCGATGATCCCGGCATGGACCGGCCCGACCGCAACCTGATGCACGCCCTCGGCATCAGGGGATTTGAACTCCGGCCAGGCGGCGCGGCCATCCGGCTCGCGAAAATGTTCCACCGCCGTGCGCGGCTCGTTGAAGCCCGTGGCCTGGTGACCGTTCAAATCTCTCGCCAGACGCTGGAACCAGTTGGCGCCAGGATAAGGCAAGGCCGGGTATGTGCCTTCGCGCAGTTCCACCGCCACCAGCTCGCCCGGCTCATAGAGCGCATAGGCGCGGCTCGCATCCGTCCAGAGCGCGATGAAACGGCCCTGATGCGCAGCCCAGTCTTGCGCAGATAACAGCTTCATTGCAGCGCCTCCGCCGCCCCGGAGAGCAGATGCACCAAAGGCCCCGGCATGGCAAAGGCGAGCAGGAACAGCAGAGCCAGATGCAGCGCCACGAGATTGGCACTCCCCCCCGGCTTTTTCGGTTTCTCATGCGGGGCCTTGGCAAAGAGCAGCGGGCCGATATTGCGCAGGACCGCCACCGCGCAGAGCAGCAGCCCCAGCCCCAGCGGCAGGGACATGTATGGGTTCTTCTGGATGGTCTGGCTGATGATGATGAACTCGCTGGCAAACAGGCCCGAGGGCGGCAGGCCGGTGAGGGCGAAGACGCAAGCCCCCAGCAGCCAACCCACATATTTATTGGCGGCCAGAATGCCGCGCAGATGCGAGAAGCCGTAATTTCCGGGGGCGGCGGAGCCGCGCAGGCCGGCGGCGCGGATGAGCGCCAGGAACAGGCCGGATTTCAGCAGCGTGTGCAGCACCATGTGCAGCAGCCCGCCAAAGATCGCCGCGGGCCCGCCAATGCCGAAGGCAAAGGCCGAGATGCCCGATTGCTCGATGGAGGAGAAGCCGAAGAACCGCCTGGCATCACGCCGGCGCGAGAAGGAGAAGGCCGCCAGGAACAACGAGGCCAGCCCCAGCGTGAGCAGGAACGGCCCCGGCGACGTCGCCGTGCCGCCCGAGGCGGCGTTGGCCTGCATCAGATGCCGGAAGCGCAGAATGGCCAGAAGGGCAACGTTGATCAGCAGGCCCGAGAGCGCGGTGGTGAGCGGCGCGGGGCCTTCGGCATAGGCATCCGGCAGCCAGCCATGCAGCGGCACCAGGGCCGCCTTGGTGCCATAGCCGAACAGGATGAAGAGGAAGGCGAGGGTGAGCAGCGCGCCATCCATATGCGCGGCATGGGTGGAAAGGGCGGCAAAGCTCATGGCCGCAAAGCCCGGCCCCAAAGCGGGCTGCGCCGCCAGATAAACCAGCATCGTGCCGAACAGGGCGAGCCCAATGCCGACACCGCCCAGGATGAAATATTTCCAGGCCGCCTCCAGCGCCGTGGGGGTGCGCGAGAGGCTGACCCCCAGCGTCATGGCGATGGTGCCCCCCTCCATCGCCGTCCAGAGCAGCCCGATATTATCGGCATAGAGGCCAAGCAGGCTCGCCCCCAGCACGACCTGGAAAAGGGCATGGTAGAGCCGCCAGCGATGCACCGGCATGCGCGCCTCGTCCGCCGAGACATAGCCGATATTGGCGAGCGAGGTGGTGAACCCGACAAACCCGCTGACCGCCCCGAACAAGGCCGCCAGAGGGTCCGCCGCCACCAGCCCGCTGCCGCCATGCCAGAACACCGCCAGGGTGAGGACGAACAAAGCGCCACTGACGGCGGCATTGGCGATGGCCCCCTGGCGCGGCGCCCCCGCAAACCCCAGGCAAACCGCCGCCAGAAAGGGCAGCGCGATGGCGAGGAGCGCAAAACTCACCGTCCGCGCCTCTCGATTTCCTCAAGCCCGGAAAGATCCAGCGTGTCGAAATGCTCGCGTATACGCAACAGAAACACCCCCACCACCAGGAAGGCCAACAGCACCAGCAGCGCCACCGAGAATTCCGCCACGAAGGGCATGCCCGGCATGCCGATGGCCGCCAGCACCAGCCCGTTTTCCATGGAAAGAAACCCGATGATCTGCGCCAGCGCATTGCGCCGCACGATCATCAAGAGCAGCCCCAGCAGCACCACGGAGAGGGCGATGGCCAGATCCTCGCGGGTGAGGGAGAGGGAGCTCATCGTCGTCGGCAGCACCACCAGCACGGCAACGCCGATGAGCCCCAGCCCGAGGATCATCGAGATCGCCATCGGCATCGCCGTCTCCACGGCGCGGACCATGTTGAATCGCAGCACGATCTCGCGCAGCCCCATCGGCAGCCCCACGGCCTTGATGACCAGGGTGAGGAGGCCGGTGAAATAGAGATTGGCCTCGTGCTGGGCATAGCCCTGCCAGAAGGCGGCGGCGGAGAGCACCAAGGCCTCGGCCTGGTAGAGCGTGATCATCGCCGAGAGCCGCCGCTGGGAGAGCTGCAGGAAGGCGCAGAGCAGAATGATGCCGCCCATCAGATGGGCGAGGGAGAAGGTGAGACTCATGCGCCGATCCTCGCCGCGACGAACAGGAACACGCTGGCCAGCATGCCGAGCAGCAAGGCCGCGCCGAGGAATTCCGGCACCCGGAAGACCCGCATCTTGGCGCGCGAGACCTCGAAGATGGAGAGCGCCACCGCCATGAACGCCAGCTTGCCCGCCCAAAGCAGCAACCCGCCGGGCCAGGAGAGCACATCCCCGGCGCTGGCCATGCCGAAGGGCAGGAAGATCGTGCCGATCAGGTTCATCCAGGCGATCAGCCGCAGCATGCCGGCATAGTCCAGCAGCGCCAGCAGCCGGCCGGAATATTCCAGCGCCATCGCCTCATGCACCATGGCGAGTTCCAGATGGCCGGAGGGATTGTCGGTGGGAATGCGCCCGGTCTCGGTCAGCGCCACGGTGAGCATGGCCGCCAGCGCGAAGCCGAGCGAGACGGAGACGCCGATATGCGCGGCGCGGAAGGCGGCGGCGATGCCATCCACGCTCGTGTCATGCGCCATCAGGGAGAAGGCCAGGAGCAGCACCAGCAACGCGCCCTCGGCGAAGAGGCTGAACAGCGCCTCGCGCGCCGCCCCGGCGCCGCCAAAGCCAAAACCCGTCTCCAGCCCGCCCAGCATGGTGGCGGCACGGGCGAGGCCGAACAGCCCGACGATGGTGATGTAGTCCCCGGCATCGTTTGTGAGCATGCCGGTGCAAAAGCCGGGGATGAGCATGGTGGCCACCGCCAGCGCCAGAAAGGCGCCCAGCGGCCAGAGGGTGAAAAGGTCTGTCGCCGTATCGGGCACCAGCGTGCTTTTGCGCAGCAGCTTGGCGAGGCTCAGGTAAGGCTGGGTGACGGGTGGGCCGCGCCGCCCCAGCAGCCAGGCCCGCAGCTTGTTGATGACCCCCAGCGCCAAGGGCGCGCCCGCGAAGCAGAGCGCGATGTGCAGGACGGTGGCGACAAAGGCGAGGACGAAACCCAGCATCCTCAGCTCCCCTGCCCCAGCCCGAGGACCAGCAGAAACAGCACCAGCATGGCGAAGATGAAGGCCAGGCGCTCGCGGATGGTGGCGCGGCGCACACGCTCGGCCAGCCGCACGAAGCGCACATGCAGCCGGGCCAGGGGGGCGATCAGGAAGCGCTCCGCCGGGTCCGCCATGGCGGTGCCCAGCAGCCCTTGGCCCAGAACGCGCATCACCGGCTCGGCAAAGCCGGTGGCGCTGGGCTGGGTGTGCGGGTCGCCGAAGGGCAGCCAGGCCGGTGGGCGGCCGAACCCGCCATTCCAGGCCGGAACCTCACGCAGGCCGCGCACGCCCCAGCGCTGCTGGACAAACCCGGCGGCCAGGGCCGCGACCCCGGCAAGGAGCAGCAAGGTGAGCGGGGCGTAAGAGAGCGGCGGGGTTTGCGCCTGGGGGGCGAGCAGGCGGATGACCGGGGTCATCAGCCCCACAACCAGCCCCGGCACCAGGGCAACGGGAAGGCAAAGCAGCCCCAGCAGCGCCATGCCCAGGAAGGGGCCGCGCCGTGCATCCTCGGCCGCCGCCGCATGCAGGCTGCGCGGCCGGCCCAGAAAGCCCATGCCGATGATCCGCACCGCAGCCGCCAGGGCCAAGGCGGCGCCGATGCCCAGCACCGCCAGCAGCGCCGAGAACCCGATGCGCGCCAGAATGCCGCCCGTGGCCGCCGCGCCGATGACCGCGTGAAACAGCAAAAATTCCGGCGCGAAGCCCGGCCCCAGCGGCAGGGCGGCCATGCCCGCCGCCCCCAGCAGCATCAGCGCGCCCAGGCGGGGCTGGCCTCGCATCATCCCGCCCAGCCAGTTGAGGGAGGTGGTGCCGACGGCATGCTTCACCTCCCCGGCGCCGATGAAGAGCAGGGGCTTGAACAGCCCATGCGCCACGGCGCACAACAAGGCGGCCTGCAGCGCCAGGCCGGACAGCTCGGCATCGCCCATGGCTTTCGCGCGCAAAGCCAGCCCCAGCCCCACCGCGATCAGCCCGACATGCTCGATGGTGGAGCAGGCCAGGGCGGTTTTCAGCTCCACCTCCAGAAACGCCCGCAAGGCGCCGATGAGCACCGAGAGCGCGCCCGCCACCACCAGCGCCTCGCCCCACCAAGGCTGCTGCGCCGGGGCTAAAATCACGAAGGCGTAGCGGATGAGCACATAGAGCGCCACCTTCACCATGCCGCCGGACATCAGCGCCGAAACCCCCGCCGGAGGGGCCGGGTGCGCGCGCGGCAGCCAGCTATGCAGCGGCGCCAGCCCCGCCTTGGCCCCCGCCCCCAGCGCCACCAGCACGAAGGCGAGCGAGGAGGCGGGCAGGAACACCGCCGGGATCAGGCAGGCGCCGGAGAAGATCGCCACCCCGGCATAGAGCAGCGCCGGTTTCTGCTCTCCCTGCAGCACCAGCAGCCAGGAGGCAGCACTCATCAGCTCGAAGCCGAAGATCATGGTGAAGGCATCGCCGGCCAGCAGCGCCAGCGCCATGCCGAGCACGAACACCCAGAAGGTGAGCGAGGCGCGCATGCCCGCCAGCGCCGCCGCCGCGATTTGCGGCAGCAGAATGCAGAGGAACAGCAGGGACAGGGCATCGAGATGCAAATGCATCCCCTGCCCCGGCAAGCCAAACATCAGAACGTCAGAATTTCCCACACCAATCCCCTAGCAAACCGCCCGCCGCGCCGCCAGGATTGCCCGCAAGGAGTTGGCACGAAAAGAAAAAGGCCCTCCCGCGACCGGGAGAGCCCTGTTTTTTCGTTTCGAGAGCGCCGGCTTACTTCAGCAGCTCGGCCACGGCGGCCTGCTCTTCCAGCAGCTCGTTCAGCGTGTGGTCCAGGCGGGACTTGGAGAACTCGTCCACCGGCAGGCCCTCGACGCGCTTGTACTTGCCACCCTCGCAGGTGCAGGGCACGCCGAAGATCACATCCTCGGGGATGCCATAGGAGCCATCGGACGGGATGCCCATGGAGACCCATTTGCCGTTGGTGCCCAGCACCCAGTCGCGCACATGGTCGATGGCGGCATTGGCGGCGGAGGCGGCGGAAGAGAGGCCGCGCGCCTCGATGATGGCCGCACCGCGCTTGCCGACGGCGGAGAGGTAGGTGTTCTTGTACCATTCCTCGTCATTCACGGCTTCCGGCATCGGCTTGCCGGCGGCGGTGGCGAAACGGTAATCGGCATACATGGTGGGGGAGTGGTTGCCCCACACCGCCAGCTTCTCGATATCCTTCACCGGCGTGCCGGTCTTCTCGGCCAGCATGGAGACGGCGCGGTTATGGTCCAGGCGCAGCATCGCGGTGAAGTTCTCCTTCGGCAGATCCGGGGCGGACTTCATGGCGATGTAGGCGTTGGTGTTGGCCGGGTTGCCGACCACGAGCACCTTCACGTCGCGCTTGGCCACATCGTTCAGCGCCTTGCCCTGAACCTTGAAGATCTCGGCATTGGCGGCCAGCAGGTCGCGGCGCTCCATGCCCGGGCCGCGGGGGCGCGAGCCGATGAGGATGGCGATATCGGCATCCTTGAAGGCGACATTCGGATCATCGCTGGGGGTCACGCCGGCCAGCAGCGGGAAGGCGCAGTCGTTCAGTTCCATGATCACGCCGTTCAGCGCCTTCTGGGCCTGCGGCAGGTCGAGGAGATTCAAAATGACCGGCGTGTCCTTGCCGAGCAGATCGCCATTGGCGATGCGAAACAGAATAGCGTAGCCGATCTGGCCAGCGGCGCCGGTCACGGCAACGCGCACGGGTGTTTTCATCTCTGATGTCTCCTTCTTGAGGGCAGGTTTCCCATAGAACCTTGACCCGGCCCGTCAACCCCCGTTCCGGTCAACCCACAACCAGGGAAATCGGCGCCGCGGCGCTCACCACGCCGCACGGTGTGGCAGAGAGTGAATCTCCGTCCGCCTGGGTTAGAATGCCGCCATTTTGAAACGTAAATTCCACATGGCTGCCGCTGATGACGCGCACCCCTGGGCAACGCGGCAGCAGCCCCAAAGGCAGCGCCGCGCCCGAGAGCAAAGCCGGCCAGGTGCCTGGCTTCTCGAACAGCACCACCTGAAAGCCCGGCGCCTCCGGATGCGCCTCGGGCGCCAGCAGATAAGGCCCGCCATAGAGCCGCCCCTTGCTGACCACCACGCTGGCGGCCTGGTGTTCCACGCCATCCACCGTCAGGCGCACGACCGGGAAATCATAGGCCACGGACTCCCAGAGCGACTGCCAGACATAGGCCCCCTTGCCGATGGCGCGTTTGAGGATGGGCCGCACCCCCTTCACCACCGCGCCATCAAAGCCGAGCCCCAGCATCTGCACGAACACCCGCCCACCCCCCGGCAGCTGGGCCACGCCCGGCCAGAGACGCTGGCAGCGTTTATAGGCCAGCGTGTTGGCGATGGCGCGCGGGTTGGTGGAGAGCCCGTATTCCTTGGCCAGCACATTGGCGGTGCCGAGCGGGATGATGCCCAGCGCCGTATCCGAGCCGATCAGCCCGTTCGCGACCTCGGCGATGGTGCCATCCCCGCCGGCGGCGACGACCATGACCTCCCCCTCCTGCGCCGCCTGGCGGGCCAGTTCCGTTGCATGGCCGGCATGCTGGGTCTCGGCCACCTCGATCTTCACCCCGTTCTCGACCAGCAGGTCCAGCACACGCCACAGCGCCGCCGCCCGCCGCCGACCGGCTACCGGATTGAAAATGATCAACATCCTACCTTGCTCCGGAGCCCATCGCGTAAACTTCCTCCATGCACGGTTTTGATGACGCCGGAATGACACATAAATGACAGCGCCATGACAATGTAATTTGCAGAACCTATTGATTCCGTCATGGAAACTTCACTGTCTCCGGCGCGTCCGTACAGACTATTCCGAGCGCCATGAACGCATTCAGCCAGCACCGTCCGGCGCAGACGGCTTATCGCAGCGTCTTCATATCCGACGTGCACATGGGCACGCGCGGATGCCGGGCGGAGTTCCTGGCGGATTTTCTCAAGCACGCCTCTTGCGAAAATTTGTTCCTGGTCGGCGACATCATCGATGGCTGGCGCCTGAAGCGCTCCTGGTTCTGGGACAAGCATCACGACGAGGTGCTGCGGCTGATTTTGAAAGCCGCGCGCTCTGGCAGCAACGTTGTGTATGTGCCCGGCAACCACGATGAAATGTTGCGAAAATATATCAGCCTCGGCATCGAGGTCTGCGGCGTGAAGCTGCAAATGGAGGCCGAGCACACCACCGCCGATGGCAAGCGCCTGCTGATCACCCATGGCGACAGCTTCGACAGCGTTGTGCGCCATGCGCGCATCCTGGCGCTGCTGGGCGACTGGGCTTACACCGTCGCCCTCGGCGCGAACCGCTACTTCAACATTCTGCGCAGCAAATTCGGCTACCCCTACTGGTCGCTCTCCGCCTGGCTGAAACTGCAGGTGAAGGAGGCGGTGAAGGCGATCGACAGGTTCGAGACCGCCCTGGCCGATGACGCGAAGTCCCGCGGTTTTGACGGCGTGGTTTGCGGCCATATCCACCATGCCGAGATGCGCCCGGTGAACGGCGTGATGTATCTCAACGATGGCGACTGGGTGGAAAGCTGCACCGCGCTGGTTGAACATTTCGACGGCAGGCTGGAACTCGTGGATTGGGTGGCGCGCCAGAACCTCTCCATGCTCGCCCGCCCGGCGCCGAAGCTGAACCCGGCGCACTCGGCCGCCTTGCAGGCCGTGGCGGCGGAGTTTGCCGCCACGCCGCGCGAAAATGGCGGCGCCAGTGCTGTATCAGCAGGAGCCTGAGCCCCTGCTCGCGCTCGCGAGTCTGTCACGCATCCTCATCGTCACCGACGCCTGGGAGCCCCAGGTGAACGGCGTGGTGCGGACGCTGCGCACGGTGACCGCCGAAATGCGGGCGATGGGCAAGACCGTCGAGGTGGTGGGGCCGGACAGATTCAACACCATGCCGATGCCCTCCTACCCGGAAATCCGGCTGGCGCTGTTCCCCGGCCGCAAGCTGGCGAAGATCATCGACGACTTCCAGCCCGACGCGCTGCATGTCGCCACCGAAGGCCCGCTGGGCCTGGCGGCGCGGGCCTATGCGAAGCGCAAAAACATTCAGTTCACCACCGCGTTCCACACGCGCTTCGCGGAGTATCTGGAGGCGCGGACGAAAATCCCCTCGCGCCTCACCTATGCCTGGCTGCGGCGCTTCCATGGGGCGGGCTCGGCGGTGATGGTCGCCACGCAGTCCTTGCGCGATGAACTCACCGCGCGCGGCTTCAAACATGTCCGGCCCTGGTCACGCGGCGTGGACCTTGATGCGTTTCACCCGGCGCCGCGCGAGGCGTGGGACTTGCCGCGCCCGATCTTCGCCTATGTCGGCCGGGTGGCGGTGGAGAAGAATCTCCGCGCCTTCCTGTCGCTCGATTTGCCCGGTTCCAAGCTGGTGGTGGGGGACGGGCCGCAGCGCAAGGCGCTGGAGAAAGAGTTTCCCGGCGCGCATTTCGCCGGTGCCCGCCACGGCGCGGCGCTGGCCGCCGCCTATGCCGGGGCGGATGTGTTCGTGTTCCCCTCCCGCACCGACACGTTCGGGCTTGTGGTGCTGGAAGCCTTGGCCTCCGGCCTGCCGGTGGCGGCCTATCCGGTGACGGGGCCGATGGATATCCTGGGCGAGGCGCCCAGGCCGGTGGGGGCGCTGGATGAGGATTTGCGCACGGCCTGCCTGAAGGCCTTGCAGATCGACCGCGCCCATTGCCGGCCCTATGCGGAGCAATATTCCTGGCGGGCCTGCGCGGAACGCTTCATGGATAACCTGGTGCGCGTGCGCGAAAGCGCCTGACGCGAACGGGGCAACGGACGACGGGTCTTTCGCAGCTTTGAAAAAGTTGCACCAAAAACTTCCGAAACGAAAAAGGGGCCCTTTCGGGCCCCTTCGCGTTTCAGATCGCCAGCAGCAGGCG
>DATJXU010000163.1:0-8199 GCA_035499915.1 Acidocella sp. | reverse complement strand
CTCCATATTTTCACGGATCTGGCCGGCGCGGTCGGTCTCCCACTGCGCGATGGCTGACCGGGAAACGTTGAGTTTCGCGGCGAACTCATCCTGCGTCATGTTGGCGGCGAGGCGGAGCGCCCGGATACGTGCCCCGACTGTTTCTGCGGGTAGCTGCTTCTTATTTGGCATAAAGTAACTCTAACAGGATAGAGGACAAACACAACGTTAGTATTTATTGACTTAAATAGTTAGTTTAACTAACGTCGGGCCGGGCGGATGGAGGGCGGGATGCCGCAGGCAAGGGTTTGGACGCAGGAGGCTGACCGGGTGATTTGTGAACTGCGCGGGGCGGGGGCGACATGGGCGGCCATTGGCAAAGTGCTTGGATTATCACGAAATACGGTCATTGAACGGGGGCGGCGGTTGCGCGCGGCGGTGACGCTGCGCCCAGCGCCGGTGGTCAAGAGTCGAGACGAGGAGGGGCTGGATGATCCTAACAGGCCGCCCTTGCGGGCGGGCCACCCACTAACATGGGGGTTGCTGACGGATGAGCCGTTTCCCGAAGGAGGGGCGGAATGAGCGGTGTGGCGGCGGACATGACGGCAGGGCAGATTATCGAGAGGCTGGAAGAGGCGGGGGCGACGATGCTGGCCCTGCCGGGGCGTGGCTATTCGACAAGATTGCGCCAGACCCGCCTGGATGTGGTGCATACGGCGCTTGAGGCCTATGGCTGGGAGGGGGCAAGGCTGCGGCTGCCTGCGCCGTCCGGCGCGGCGGTGACGCGGATGGATGAAGCGTTTGGCTGGATATTATTTATTCCTGACAGGCAACATGTTTTGCGCAGGATCGCGGGGGCGCGGGCGCTGGTGCATCCGCTGACCGGGCGGTATCTCTACCCCTGGCGGCGGCTGGGGCGTTTGCTGGGGGCGGAGCATAAATCCGTGCAGCGCTGGCATGGGCAGGCGATCGGGCTGATGGCCGAGGTGTTGGCAAATAGATAATTATTCTAACAATAAGTTATTTTGTCATTGCCCACCCGCCCCGGTTTGACGTAAAGACTGAGGCATACTGGTTCTACTGAAAACGCGGGGACGGCATCACCGGGCAGGGCGAGGCGGCGGGGTTTCTGGAATTCTGCCGCCTCGCGATGGGCGATGCGGGGCAGAGCCCTGCCCCGCACCATGAATTGCTGATCAGGCAGTTGCAGGCTGTGGCCGAGGGGCAATGCGACCGGCTGATGGTGCAGATGCCGCCGGGGTCGGCGAAGTCGACCTATGGGTCGGTGCTGTTTCCGGCCTGGTTTATGGCCAGGCGCCAGGGGGCGCAGGTGATCGCGGCGGCGCATACCGCCTCGCTGGCGCATTATTTCGGCGGGCGGGTGCGGGCAACGCTGGCCCGGCATGGTGCGTGGCTGGGGGTGGAGATCGCCAAGGCGGCGAAGGCCTCCTCAAGGTTCGCGCTGGGCGGCAGGGAGGAATATTTCTCCGCCGGGGTGCGCGGGCCGATTACCGGGCGGCGGGCGGATCTGATTGTCATCGACGACCCGGTGAAGAGCTGGGCCGAGGCGGAGAGCCAGGCGGCGCGCGATATGCTGTTCGACTGGTACCGGGCGGAGCTGACGGCAAGGTTGAAGCCGGGCGGGCGGGTCGTGCTGATCATGACACGCTGGCATGAGGATGATCTGGCCGGGCGGTTGCTGGCCACCGAGATGGGCTGGCGCTGTTTGCGGCTGCCCGCGCTGGCGGAGGTGGGTGATCCGCTGGGGCGGCTGGCGGGCGAGGCGTTGTGGCCGGCTTTGCAGAGTGCCGGGGATTTGGAACGCCGGCGCCTTGAAGTGGGCGAGCGGGCGTTTGCGGCGATGTATCAGCAGGCGCCGAAGGCCAAGGAGGCCGGGCTGTTCCGGGTGGGAGCGCTGCTGCGGCTGGCGGCGGCGCCGGAGGTGAAGATGAGCGTGCGGGCCTGGGATCTGGCGGCGAGCCAGCCGGGGCCGGGGCGGCGGCCCGATTATACGGTGGGGCTGAAGCTGGGGATGACCGAAGAGGACCGGCTGGTGGTGCTGGATGTGAGGCGCATACAGGGCTCGCCCGCGCAGGTGGAGGCGGCGATTAAGGAGACCGCAAGGCTGGATGGCACTGGGACGATGATCTCCCTGCCGCAGGACCCTGGGCAGGCGGGGGCGGCGCAGATTGCGATGTTATCACGCGGCTTGGTGGGGTTCAGGGTGGTCTCCAGCCCTGAGCGGGATGCGAAGATTGTGCGGGCGATGCCGGCGGCCACGCAGGTGGATGCGGGGAACCTCGCCATTGTGGCGGGGGGTTGGAATGATGCGTTTCTGGCGGAGATGCGGGAATTTCCGCATGGGGTTCATGATGACCAGATCGATGCGCTCTCACGCGCGGTGAATAGTTTGGCGGTTTTGGTGCAGCCGCCCGCGCGGCGGCTGACCGTGCCGCTGCTCAGCCGTTAACAGGGAAGTTTTGGACGGTTCATGTTCGATACGATTTGCAGCACCATTCCGGTGGATGGGGCGCTGCCGGCGCGCGTGGCGCGGCTGGAGGCGCTGCGGCGTGTGCTGGATGGCACGCTCTATGACAATCTGCCCTACCAGTTCCACGAGGAACGTAATGGCGCGGGGGAATATATCCCGCTGCGGCTGCGCCGGCCCTCGGTGCGCTATGGGCTGTGCCGGGTGGTGGTGGAGGATTCCGTGGCGCTGCTGTTCAGCGCCGGGCATTTTCCGGTGGTGGAGGCGCAGGATGCGGGGCTGGCGCGGGTTCTGGCGGATATTTTCGCCGAGGCGCGGCTGAATGAGGTGATGATCGATGCGGCGCTGCGCGGTGCCGTGGGGTCTGTGGCGGTGCTGTTCAGGGTGCTGGGCGGGCGGGTGTTTTTCTCGGTGCTGGAGAGCCTGTATCTGACGCCGGTGTGGAGCGCGCAGGCGCCCGATGTGCTGGCCCAGGTGACCGAGCGCTACAAGGTGGGCGGGGCGGACCTGATCGCGCAGGGCTATGAGGGTGTGGACCCGGCGGGGCTGTATTGGTTCCAGCGCGTCTGGGACACGCAGAGCGAGAGCTGGTTTGTGCCCTGGCCGGTTGATGATCCGCTGGCGCGGCCGGTGAAGGATGAAAGCCGCAGCGTGGCGCATGGGCTGGGCTTTGTGCCGGTGGTGTGGATCAAAAATCTGCCGGGCGGGGATGGGGTGGATGGGGCGTGCACGTTCCGCGCCGCGATCGAGACGAATATCGAGATCGATTACCAGCTGAGCCAGGCGGGGCGGGGGTTGAAATACAGCTCTGATCCGACGCTGCTGATCAAGGAGCCGGCGACCAGTGACAGCGAGATTGTCAAAGGTGCGGGCAATGCGCTGGTGGTTTCAGAGAAGGGCGATGCCAGGCTGCTGGAGATTGGCGGGACGGCGGCGGAGGCGGTGATCTCTTACGTGCGCACGCTGCGGGAGTTTGCGCTGGAGAGCGTGCATGGCAACCGGGCGAGCGCGGACAGGCTGGCGGTGCCGCAATCGGGCCGGGCGCTGGAGATGATGAACCAGGGGCTGATCTGGCTCGCGGATAATCTGCGGATTTCTTATGGCGATGGCGGGATTCTGGCGCTGGCCGGGATGGTGGTGAAGGCCTCGCATGTGTTTGCGCTGACATTGCGCGGCGAGGCGGTGGCGAAGCTGGATGCCGGGCAGAGGCTGAGTTTGCGCTGGCCGCGCTGGTATCCGCTCTCGGCCGATGACCGGCTGAAGGAGGCGCAGGCGGTGGCGACGCTGGTGAATGCGGGCCAGATGTCCAAGGAGACGGGCGTGAAGACCATGGCGGCGGCGAATGCGATCAATGATGTCGAGGCGGAGCTGAATGCGATTGAGCAGCGTGCGGCCGGTTTGGATTGAGGTGGTTGAGGGTCGATCCAAAGCGTGAATCGCCCGCGCAAGATTTGGGGTGTGCCATGAGCGATGACGTGACCGAGAGCGAGAATTGGCAGTTGCGGGCCGAGGCGGCGGAGGCGGCGCTGGAGCGCGCACAGGCGCAGGCGCGGGCAAGGATTGTCCGGGCCGAGCTGAAGGCCGAGGCGGTGAAGGCGGGGATGATCGACCTGGATGGGTTGAAGCTGATCGATGAAGCCGGGCTGCGGGTGAATGAGGATGGTGAGGTTGAGGATGCCCCGGCGGTGCTGGCGAAGCTGAAGCGGGCCAAGCCTTGGCTGTTTGGGGGCGGGGCATCGTCTTCCGCCGCGGTGAGCGCGCCCAAGCCCGAGCCGCCGCGCCAGCGCCAGGCCACGGAGATGAGCCGCGAGGAGTGGTTGAGCGCGCGGGCGGCGCTTTTGCGCCGCCGGTAAGGCGCAGGTTCACAGCCGGGTTTTGTGAAGGCCAGGGGGCGGGGCCCGCTGGCGGGTCTCTTTTTGCGCGTGGCCGCCCCACCAGCCCCACGCGCTTTCTGTTCACGCCTAAAATTCAGGGATTTACGAGGCAATGGGGATTCAGAATTTCCCGGCTGCGTTGCAGCCGATTATTCAGCAGGGGTTTTTGGAGCGGGAGTTTGAGACCGCGCTGAAATCCCGGCTGGGCTACCGCATGATCGCCGACCGTGAGGAATTCGCGGTGGGGATTGGCGAGACGCTGACCAAGACGCGCGCCGGGCTGAAGCCGAGCGTGACCACGCCGCTGGCCGCCGCCAGCAATACCAATCTGGATAACGGGCTGGCGTCCAGCAATTGGGGTGTGGAGCAGTATACGATCTCGCTGAATTTTTATGCGGCGACGCAGGACCTGAACATGGTGACGAGCCGTGTGGGGATTGCCTCGCAGTTTTTGCAGAATGCCGCGACCAATGGCGAGCAGGCGGCGCGCAGCCTGGATGAGCTGGCGCGCAATGCGCTGTTTGCGCCGTATTTTGGCGGGAATAGCCGCGTGACGACCACGCTGGAAAGTGCGGGGCCGAGCGTTGAGGTGGATGATATTCGCGGCTTCCAGAGCGTGTTCGTGAACGGGGTGCAGCAGGCGGTTTCGGCCAGCGCGCCGCTGGCGGTGAGTGTGGGCTCCAACCTCTACACGCTGGTGGGGGTGGTGGCGGATGCGAGCAATGTCTCGACCGCGCCGGGTGGGGTTTCGGGGCAGCTCACCTTCTCGGGCAATGTGACGGTGGCGGATGGCACGGCGGGGAATGCCGTGCAGGCGGCAACCGCCAGTGCGATTGTGCGGCCCGCCAACCGGCTGACCACGGCGGCGTTGCAGGCGACCGACATGCTGAGCATGGGCAATCTGCTGGATGCGGTGGCGCTGCTGCGGCGCAATGCGGTGCCGACGGTGGAGGGGGTTTATAATTGCTATCTGGACCCGGTTTCGGCGCGGCAGCTGTTCTCGGATGCGGATTTCAAGCAACTCTTCCAGGGGGCGACCGCGGCCAATCCGGTGTTCCGGCAGGGGATGGTGAGCGATTTTCTGGGCTTGCGGTTTATTACCACCACCGAGGCTTATGTGCAGGCGCATCCGAGCATTGCGGGGCTGAATGTGCGCCGGCCGATTGTGTGTGGGCAGGGGGCGCTGATCGAGGGTGATTTTGCCGGGATGGCGGCGGATGATGTGGCGCCCAAGGACAGCCTGGTGCAGGTGATTGACGGCGTGGCGATGGTGACGCGTGAGCCGATCGACCGGCTGCAGCAGATTATCGCGCAGAGTTGGTACTGGATTGGCGGGTTCTGCGCGCCCTCTGACACCACCACCACCCCGACGACCGTGCCGACCGCGACCAACGCGAATTACAAGCGCGCGGTGCTGCTTGAGCATGTGGGCTGAGGAGGCGCGCTGATGGCGAGCGGTTCGACACAACCATTCCGCCCGGCGGGGAGCGTGGGGGCTGCTGCCTCCACCAGTGCCGCCAATGTGGCCCTGGTGGGCGGGGGGCAGGCGGTGCTGGTGTATAATGCCAGCGCTGCCGTGGCGTTTTTCCGGCTGGGCGGGGCCTCGGCCCTGAGTGCCAGCACATCCGACACGCCGGTGCCGCCGGGGGCGCGGATGCTGGTGGATGCGGGGCCGTTTGTGACCAATGCCGCCGTGGTGCTGAGTGCCGGGACGGGCATGGTTTATTTCACCCGTGGCGATGGGGATACGTACTGATGTCAGGCTCCCTGCCGGCTTCATTCACGGATGGGCAGAAGGCGGATATCCGGCGGTTTTGCGGGTATCCGGCCTATGGCGCGGGGGCGGCGGGGTTTGGTTCCTGGCGGTTTTTCCAGGCCTACGGGACGCTGGAATACCGGATGAATAATCTGGCCCCGGCGGAGATGGCGGTGACGCTGCAATATATCTCGACCCTCGCCTCGCTGGAGGCGGCGATACCGCCGGTCTCCGACAATCTGGATACCGAAAGTGCGGCGGCCTGGACGCATAATGCCGATGAGCTGCGCGACAGGATGAATTTGTTCGATGGCTGGCGGCGGCGGTTATGCGGGTTTCTGGGCGTGCCGCCCGGCCCTGCCCTCGCCCAGGCCGGCATGACCCTGGTTGTTTAAAGGGGTGGTGTGAGATGGATGGGGTGCGCTTGGCGGACAGGCTGGCCTATGGCGCCGGGTGCGCCGCGCGGCGGGTGGGGTTTGTGCATGATGCCTACCGCCCGGCCGGGCCGTCCGCGCCGCTGGAGCTGGCGAACCGGTTCATGCGGCTTTGCGTGGCCTTTGTGCTGCCCGGCGGGGCGGTGAGCGGGCCGAGCGGGTTTGGCGTGCCGTTCCGGCAGGCCTGGGCGGATTGGTCCTATCTGCGGGTGGGGGATTTTCTGGCCGGGCCGGAGGGGGTGGTGTTTGTGGCGAGCATCGAGCCGCCGAAGCCGATGCTGGTGGTGATGACCAATGCGCGGGTGGCGCTGATGCGGCCGGGGGCGACCGGACTGGCCGGGTTGAATGGCTATGGGGCGGTGGCGCCGGGGACGGAGCGGCCGTTGATCCTGGATTATCCGGCCAGCCTGCTGGCGGGCGGAACCGGGGACAGGACCAGGGACGGGCTGCCGGATGATACCAAGGTGCCGGGATTTTCCGCGCTGTTGCCGGTGGTGCAGGGCGTGGTGCCGCAGGTGGCGGACATTCTGATCAATGAGCGCGGGGAGCGTTATGCGGTGACGGCGGTGGAAGAGACAAGCGGGGTGTGGCGGCTATCAGCCGTGCAGGCGGTGCGCTGATGGCCGACCAGGCGGATGTGGAGGCGGCCCTGGCGGCGATTGCGGCGAATGGGGTGTATCCGCAAGGAACCGCGGGGGCGAGCGCGGTGGGGGCGGCTTGCAAGATTTATCGCGGCTGGCCGGCCGCGCCGGTGCTGGATGCGGATCTGGCGGCGGGGATGGCGCATGTGTCGGTGAGTGCGACGGATGCGCCGGTGAGGAATGTGACGCGCTATCCGCGGGTTTGGCAGACTCTGGCGCCTGAAGCGGGGACGCTGGCGGTGAGCGTGGAGGGGCTGGAGGCGGGGTTTTTTGGCACCTGCTCCGCCGGGCTGCTGGCCGGGGTGATGGTGGATGGCCAGACCTACCCCTACGCCGTGCAGGCCAATGACAGTGCGGCGACGGTGGCGAGTAATCTGGCGGCGCTGCTGCGGCAGGGCGGGTGGATTGTGGATTATGCAGGCAGCACGCTGGCTGTTGCGCAGGCCACGCAGTTTACCGCGCGGGTGGTGGCGGGTGCGGGGGCGTTGCAGGAGGTCAGGCGGCAAGTTCAGGAATTCCGGGTGGTGATGTGGTGCCCCTGCCCTGCCCTGCGCGATGCGCTGGCGCCGGTTTTGGATGCGGCGTTGATGGGCAAGGAGTTTATCGTGCTGGCGGATGGGTCTTATGGGCGGATCAGGTTCGCGAACGGGTTGACGACGGATGAGAGCGCGAATGCGGCGCTTTACCGGCGGGATTTGATCTATGCGGTCGAGTATCCGACGACCTTGGCGCAGATAACGCCGGCGATGCTGTTTGGGACCATGACGGCCAGCGTGAACACAACGGTGCTGGCGACCGACAGCGTTTGATGAAAGCGTCTGGCGGTTTCGCCAAACATATGGATCAGCCGCGTATCAACAAGAAATTATCAGAGCTGGGGCAGACATGAATTTTCATCTGGTGGTGTTGAAGCCGTTTGGCACGTTCAAACGGGGCGACCTGATCACGGATGCCGCGACGGTGCAGAAGATTTTGAGCGGCGGGAATGCGGGCTCGGTTGTGCGCGTGATGGCGAAGGGGGCCTGAA
>DATJXU010000162.1:0-3286 GCA_035499915.1 Acidocella sp. | reverse complement strand
GCCCCACCCCACGGCGCACGCCAAGCTGCGCCGCCCGCGCTTCCAATTCGTCTGGCTGATCCCGATCGTCGCGGCGATGATCGCCGGTTATCTCGGCTACCGCACGCTGATCGAGCAGGGGCCGCTGCTCACCCTCACCTTTGCCACGGCGGACGGGCTGCAGGCCGGGCAGACACAGCTGAAGTACAAGGCTGTGGCGCTGGGCACTGTGGAGAGCATCGACCTAGCCAAGGATGAGAGCCTTGTCATCGTCAAGGTGCGGATGACCAATGTCGGCGCGCGCTTCCTCACCAGCAATGCGCGTTACTGGGTGGAGCGGCCGCGCCTCGACCTCGCCGATACCACCGGCTTCGAGACGCTGGTCTCGGGCGCCTACATCACGGTAGATCCTGGCGCGCCGGGGGGCACGTATCAGAACAGTTTCGTCGGGCTGGAACAACCGCCCGGCGTGCGCTGGGGCGAGCCGGGGCACACCTACACCCTCACCGCCAACACGCTCGGCTCGGTGCAGTCCGGCTCGCCGATATTCTACCGCGACGTCGTGGTTGGCGAGGTGCTCGGCTACGATCTTGGCAACGGGCTCGGCCCGGTGAAGATCAGCATTTTCATCCGCGCGCCGTATGACGATCTGGTGCGCCCTGACAGCCGGTTCTGGAATTCCTCCGGCGTGGCGCTGGGGATTCAAGGCGGCGTGCTGCAATTGCGGCTGCAATCGTTGCAGGCGCTGCTGGCGGGCGGCGTCACCTTCAACGTGCCGCCGGCGGCGATGAACGAGAGCCCAAGCCCGGCTAACGCCAGCTTTCCCCTCTACGCTTCGGCCCAGGAGGCCGATGCCGCCGCCTACCGCACGCAGATCGCGCTCGTCACCTACATGACCAGCGACGTCAGCGGGCTGACCCCGGGCGCGCCGGTGAACCTGCTCGGCATCCAGGTCGGCGACGTGACTGGAGTATCGCTGCAAATCGACCGTACCACCGGCACGGCGCGGGTGCGCGTGGCCATGCAGGTGCAGCCGGACCGCGTGCTGGCGCTCACCAAGTCACAAACCCCCGCGGAAGTGCAGGCAGTGTTTCAGCACTTCGTCGACCAGGGCATGCGCGTGGAACTTGGCACTGCGAGCTATGTCACCGGACAGAAAATGATCGCTCTGACCACGGTGCACGGCGCCGCCTCAGTGCCGGTGACGCGCGAAGACGGCGCTTTGGTATTGCCCTGGCAGCCCGGCGGGCTGGATACGATGATGGCCAACGCCGCCGATATTTCCGCCAAGCTGGACAAGGTGCCGTTCCAGCAGATCGGCGACAACCTGAACAAGCTGCTGATGACTGCGAACGGCACGCTGGGCGGCAAGCAGATGCAGCAGACGCTCACCGAGCTGGCGGCCACATTGCAGAGCGCCAACACCACGCTGCAGGCGGTCAACCAGGGCTTCGGCGCGGATTCCAATTTTCAGCGCAATATGCAGCAGGTTTTGCAGGAGACGAACACGGCCATGCAATCGGTGAAGGCGCTCTCTGATTATCTCAGCCGCAACCCGCAAGCGCTGCTGCTGGGGAGGAAGAGCCAATGAAGCGGCGGGAACTCTCGCTCCTGCTGGCGGCGTCCCTGGCCGGCTGCGCCGCGCCAGCGCCCCGCTATTACCAGCTGGCGGCGGTGCCGGGTGCTGGGCACGGCGGCAATGGCCGGCGGATCGGCGTACGCAGCGTCGGCATCCCGGGCAATCTCGACCAGAGCAGCCTGGCGCAGCCGGGCAATGCCTACGAGCTGAACACCTATGCCAACAACCTCTGGGCCGCGCCGCTGGCGGCGATGCTGCAAACCGTGATGGTGCAGGACTTGGCCCAGCGCCTGCCCGGCGACGTTGTGCTGCAGGATGGCGGCGCGATCGGCGCGGCGCCGGATGTCTATGTGGAGATCCAGGTGTTCCACTTCGTCCCGGACGCCTCTGGCAGCGTGACGCTCGCGGCGCAGATCGGCGTGCGTCCGGCCAGCGCGCTGGAATGGAAGCTGCAGGACTTTTCCTCCGCCACCCCCGGCGGCAACACGCCCGAGGGCCTCGCCGCGGCGATGAGCACGCTCTGGGGTCAGGCGGCGGATGTGGCCGCCGGGATGGTTTAAGCCCACGAGGCCCGGACCGTGCGCGGCATCGGCATCGCCCAGGTCATCCTCGCGCTGCACCTGCTCATCATCGCTTTCAACATTGCCGGGCTGATCGTCATTCCGCTCGGTGCCTGGCGCGGCTGGCGGATCGTGCGCGTCGCCTGGCTGCGCCTGCTGCATCTGGCCCTGCTCGCAATGGTTGCCGCGCAGGCGCTTGCCGGGCGCGCCTGTATTTTAACCATCTGGCAAGACCGCCTGGAGGGCAGCGGCCAGCCGGTGCAGCCCATGCTCATGCGCTGGGTGGACGGCCTGATCTACTGGAACCTGCCGATCTGGGTCTTCACCCTGCTGTATAGCCTGGTGTTTTTATATGTTCTGGCGCTGACAATGCTGGTGCCGTTCTGGCGGCACGGCGAGCGGGCTCGCGGTTGAGCGCCGCCTACCCCGCCCCCAGCACGAACACGGCCACATCGATATCAAAACTCCCGTCCACGCCGACGGCGAAATGCGTCCGCACCTCCTCCGGCGCGTTGCGCTGCACAAGGCGGATGGCCGCGGCGAGGTCAGTCGGGGTTTGCGTGCGCGCGATCCATACGGGGAACTCCATCCGCAAGCGGCGCAGCGTGGTGCCCTGCACCGCGAATCCCGCGCGGGCCAACTCGGCCACCCATTCCGCAACAGAGTAATTGCGCACATGCGAGGGGTCGCGCAGCAGTTCCACGGCTTGCAGATGCGTATCCAGCACGCGCGGCGCAGGCGCCACCGTGTCGATGAACACCGCCAAGCCGCCCGGCTTCAGCACGCGCCGCGCCTCGCGCAAACCGGCCGCGAAATCCTGCCAATGATGCGCGGTAAACCGGCACAACACGATATCGAACACGGCGTTGGCGAAGGGCAATTCCTCCGCCGGCGCCTGCCTGGTTTCGATATTTCCTAGCCCCTTCAGCGCCGCGGTTTTCTGCACTTGTTCCAGCATCGCTGGCGTGACGTCCACTGCCACCACGCGGGCCACATGCGGAGCGGCGCGGTAGCTCACATGGCCGCCGCCGCAGCCAAGGTCCAGCACCACGGCCCCGGCATGGCCGGTGACCAGAGCCTCGATCTGGTCGAGATCCGGCCCTTGCGCGTGCACGGCGCTGGTTACGTAATCGGCGGCACGAGGCGTGTATTGCGCGGCAGCGAAGTT
>DATJXU010000161.1:0-45936 GCA_035499915.1 Acidocella sp. | reverse complement strand
TCTGTTTTATCCCAATGACGCAATTGACGCTTACTTACACGCGTCAGGCGCTCCGTTTGATCTTCCGTAAAAGCAGCGATAACGCCGGATACATCTGACATTTCGCCTCCTTTCACATCCAAAACGTCATTCAACAAACGTAACCATTTAACCAAAAACTTTCAACCACCTTAACAACCATCTGATAAACTTTAATTTTTCAAAAATTTTACATCTTTGATCTGGCACCATCTAATTCTCAAGCAATATACCATCAGTTCAATTCCTTCGCCTTGCTCCGCCTCCCAACCCGTCCTACTCTCCGCCCCATCTCGAGGAACACGCCGACCACGGGAAAACCGGGCGGAGCAGAAAAATGGGTTTTGTGGCAGGGCGTCAGCCCCAGGTGGCCTTATGCGCCACGGCGGGGCTGTTGCCTTTATTGACGGCGCTGGGCGCCGATGCGGACCGGATTTTTGGTCCCGCGGGGATTGATGCCAGCAATCTGAACGCCGGGAGCGAGGGCGCCCTGGCGCTGTCTTCCTATGTGGAGGTGATGGAGCGCGCCGCCAGGCAATCCGGCCGGCCGGATTTCGGGCTGCTCTATGGCAGCAGCTTCCCGGCCTCCAGCCATGGGCTGGTGGGCGATATCGCGCTGGCCGCCCCCAGCATCGGCATGGCTTTGCGGCAATTCACCGACCTCTTCCCTCTGCACCAGGAGGCCAGCGAGGCCCGGCTGGTGGAGGAGTCCGGGCTGTTGCGCCTGGAGTACCGGATTCTCGACTGGCGGATTTTCGAGCGCCGCCAGGATGCGGAACTCACCATCGCCATGTTCCAGAATCTGCTGCGCGAGGCCTATGGCCCGGGGTTTCGCCCCGTGGAGGTGCATTTTGAGCACCCGCAGCCGGAGGGAAGTGCTGTGCATGAGGGGGTGTTCGCCGCCCCGGTGTTTTTCGGCCAGCGCACCAATGCCATCGTGTTTGCCCCCGGCAACCTCTCGCGGCGCATGCCGGGCGCGGATATCGCCCGCTTCGCCCGCCTGGCCGCGCAGGCCTATGGCCGCCGCCTGCCCCATGGCCGCGTGCCGCTGGAGGCGCGGGTGCGCGCCGAAATCCGCTCGCGCCTGCCCGATGGCGCGCCGCCGATCATGGATATCGCCGCCGCGCTGGGGGTGGCGCGCTGGACGCTGCAGCGCCGCCTGGGCGAGATGGGGCTGACCTATGCGGATGCCGTGCAGGATGTGCGCAAGACCCTGGCGGAGAGCTATCTGCGCCAGCCGCATCTTTCCATCTCCGGCATCGCCCAGCTGCTGGGCTATGCGGAGCTCAGCCCCTTCTCGCGCGCCTGCCGGCGCTGGTTCGGCGCCTCGCCGGAGCAGATTCGCGCCCAAACCCGCCTGATCTGAGCCCAATCCGGCCCCGCCCCTTGACTTGAGGGCCAGGGGGGCGCATGGGCTGCCCCTGGAAAAAACCGTCGTGCTGCGAGTGTTCGCACCACGGCGCGTTTTGCGTTGCGCGCCCCCGCGCGCAGCTTCTGAATTTTGCGCGCCGGGCGCGTTGTGGAGATCAGGCTGCATGTTCGACACCCTGTCGGGCAAATTCTCGGATATTTTCGATAAGCTCCGCCGCCGCGGGGCGCTGTCGGAGTCTGATGTCAACGACGCGCTGCGCGAGATCCGCCTGGCGCTGCTGGATGCCGACGTGGCGCTGCCGGTGGTGAAGGATTTCATCGCCAAGGTGCGCGAGCAGGCGGTGGGCGTGGAGGTGCTGCGCTCCGTCAGCCCCGGCCAGATGGTCGTCAAGATCGTCAATGACGCGCTGATCGAGGCGCTGGGCGGCATAACGGTGCCGCTGAACCTCAACGCCCCCTCGCCCCTCCCCATCCTGATGGTCGGCCTGCAGGGTTCGGGCAAAACCACCACCTCGGGCAAGATCGCGCTGCGGCTGAAGAACCGCGAGCGCAAGAAGGTGCTGCTGGCGAGCCTGGACACCCAGCGCCCCGCCGCGCAGCTGCAGCTTGAGCAGCTGGCAAGCCGTGCCGAGGTGGCAAGCCTGCCGATCATCCCCGGCCAGACGCCTTTGCAGATCGCCCAGCGGGCGATGGACATGGCGCGCCGCGAAGTGTTCGACGTGGTGATCCTGGACACCGCCGGGCGGCTTTCCATCGACCTCGCGCTGATGGAAGAGGTGAAATCCATCCGCGCCGCGGTGAACCCGGTGGAAACCCTGCTGGTGGTAGACGCCATGACCGGCCAGGACGCGGTCACCACCGCCACCGCCTTCAACAATGCCGTGCAGATCACCGGCATCGTGATGACCCGGCTGGATGGCGACTCCCGTGGCGGCGCCGCGCTCTCCATGCGCGCGGTTACCGGCGCGCCGATCAAGCTGATCGGCCAGGGCGAGAAGCTGGACGCGCTGGATGAGTTCAACCCGGAGCGTATCGCCGGGCGGATTCTCGGCATGGGCGACATTGTCGGGCTGGTCGAGAAGGCCGCCGCCCATATCGACCAGCAGGAGGCCGAGAAGCTCGCCAAGAAGATGGCGAAGGGCAAGTTCGACCTGGAAGATTACGCCGCCCAGCTCAAGCAGATTTCCAAGATGGGCTCGCTCTCGGGCATTCTTGGCCTGCTGCCCGGTGTCGGCAAGATCAAGCAGCAGATCGAGAACGCCAATCTCGACCAGACCGTCTTCAAGCGCCACATCGCCATCATCAACTCGATGACCCCGGCGGAGCGCCGCGCGCCGGATATCATGAAGGCCAGCCGCAAGAAGCGCGTGGCGGCGGGCTCGGGCACCTCCGTGCAGGAAGTGAACAAGCTGCTGAAGCAGTTCGACGACATGTCGACGATGATGAAGCGGATGAACAAGATGGGCGGCCCGGAGGCGATGATGCGCCAGATGCAGGCCGCCATGGGCGGCGCCAAAGGCGGCCGCAAACCTTTCTAACTTTTTCGATTAAACCAAGGAGTTCCCATGTCTGTTAAGATTCGCCTTTCCCGCGCCGGCGCCAAGAAGCGCCCCTTCTACCACATCGTCATCGCTGACGCGAACGCGCCGCGCGACGGCAAGTTCATCGAGCGCGTGGGCACCTACAACCCGATGCTGCCGGCCGAGCACGCCGAGCGCGTCACGCTGAAGACCGAGCGCCTGCAGTATTGGCTGAGCAACGGCGCGCAGGCGACCGACCGCGTCGCCCGCTTCCTGGCCAAGGCCGAGCTGATCAAGGCCCCGGTTTATGCCGAGCAGCCCAAGCAGGCCCAGCCGAAGAAGAAGGCCCAGGAGCGCGCCGCCGAGCGTGCGAAGGCCGCGGCCGCCGCCTGATCTAGCCAGGACGTAAAGTGGAAGACCGGCTGATCCTGATGGGCGTGATTGGCAAGCCGCATGGCGTGCGCGGGCAACTGCGCGTGCATTGCTATGGCGAGGACCCCGAGGTTCTCGCCCGGCACGTGCTTGTCGATTCCAAGGGGCGGCATTTCGCGCTCGACTGGGCGCATGACAATGTCGCCTGGCTCAGCGCGGTGTCGGCCGGTGCGAAACGCCGGATCACCGACCGTGACGAGGCCGCGCGGCTCACCAATCTGGAACTCTTCCTGCCCCGCTCCGTTTTGCCGGAGGTTGAGGAAGAGGAGTTCTACCTGACCGACCTCATCGGGCTTGCCGCCCATGATGAGACCGGCGCGGAGATTGGCCGGGTCGCGAATGTGCTGGATTATGGTGCTGGCGCCAGCCTGGAGCTTGCCCCTGGCGGGTGGCTGATCCCCTTCACCCGCGCCTGCGTGCCGGATGTGCGGATCGCCGATGGCTACGTGGTGGTGGTGCCGCCCGCGGAAGTGGAAGCCAAAGAGGAAGCGAAGGAGGCGGGCGAATGAGCTGGCGCGCCGATATCCTCACCCTCTTCCCATCCATGTTCCCCGGCCCGCTTGGCTCCTCCCTCGCCGGGCGGGCGCTGGAGGAGCAAAAATGGAGCCTGAAGGTCACGGATATCCGCGACTTCGGGCTGGGCCGCCACCGCGCGGTGGATGACACGCCCTTCGGCGGCGGTGCCGGCATGGTGCTGCGCCCGGATGTGGTGGATGCCGCCATCGGCAGCGTGGCTGACCAGCGCCCGCTGATCTTCCTCACCCCGCGCGGCACGCCGCTGACGCAAGGCCGGGTCCGCGACCTGGCTGATGGCCCCGGCGCCATCCTGGTCTGCGGCCGGTTCGAGGGGATCGACCAGCGCGTCATCGAGGCGCGTGGCGGCGAGGAGATCAGCATCGGCGACTACGTGCTCTCCGGCGGGGAGCTGCCGGCCCTGGTGCTGCTGGATGCGGTGATCCGCCTGCTGCCCGGCGTGATGGGCCATGCGGAAAGCGGCGTGGAGGAGAGCTTCTCGCTCCCGCTGCTGGAATACCCGCATTACACCCGCCCCGCCCTGTGGGACGGCCACGCCGTGCCGGAGGTGCTCACCCAAGGCAACCATGCCGCCATCGCCGGCTGGCGGCGGGCGCAGGCCATCGCCACCACGCAGACCCGCAGACCCGACCTTTACGCCCAATACATTGCAACCGGCGCCACAGCGCCCTAAACACCCGTTTCGAGAAGGACCCAACCCATGAACATCATCCAGACGCTCGAGGCCGAGCAGATCGCGAAGCTGACCGAGAGCAAGACCATCCCCGCCTTCGCCCCCGGCGACACGCTGCGCGTGAACGTGACCGTGAAGGAAGGCGAGCGCTCGCGTATCCAGGCCTTCGAGGGCCTGTGCATCGCGCGCTCCAACCGTGGCCTGAACTCCTCCTTCACCGTGCGCAAGATCTCCTACGGTGAGGGCGTGGAGCGCGTGTTCCCGCTCTATGCGCCGGTGATCGCCGAGATCAACGTGATCCGCCGTGGCGATGTGCGCCGCGCCAAGCTGTATTATCTGCGCGGCCGCCGCGGCAAGTCCGCCCGCATCGCGGAGAAGGCCCGCGAGGTCGTTGCCGAGGCACCGGCGGCGCAGTAAAGCCGGAGCGTTGCCCCGTCCAAGGGCAACGCGCCCTTGTGACCTGATTTTTTGAGCGCGGGAGCCCATAGGCTCTTCGCCGGGGGCCAGGAGGACATTGTCCTTCTGGCCTTTTGCAACTTGGAGGCCTGTTTCATATGCCGCGGACCTTATTCGACAAGATCTGGGATGCCCATGTGGTGGACCGGATGGAGGACGGCACCTGCGTTCTCTATATCGACCGCCACCTCGTGCATGAGGTGACCAGCCCGCAGGCATTTGAGGGGCTTCGCATGGCCGGGCGCAAACTGCGCCGGGTGGAAAACACCATCGCGGTCGTGGACCATAACGTGCCCACCAGCCCGGACCGGCTGACCGAGGTGAACGAGCCGGAAAGCGCGCTGCAGATCGCCACGCTGGAGCAGAACGTCAAGGAATTCGGGGTCACCTATTTCCCGATGTCCGACCTGCGCCAGGGAATCGTGCATGTGGTGGGCCCCGAGCAGGGCATCTCGCTGCCGGGCATGACCATCGTCTGTGGCGACAGCCACACCTCCACTCATGGCGCGCTGGGCGCGCTGGCCTTTGGCATCGGCACCTCCGAGGTTGAGCATGTGCTGGCCACCCAGACCCTGCTGCAAAAGCCCGCCAGGAACATGCTCATCCGCGTGGATGGCGCGCTGCCCCAGGGCTGCACCGGCAAGGACATCATGCTGGCCATCATCGGCAAGATCGGCACCGCCGGCGGCACGGGGTATGTGATGGAGTTCGCCGGCGAGGCGATTCGCGCGCTAGACATGGCCGGGCGCCTGACCATGTGCAACATGAGCATCGAGGCCGGCGCCCGCGCCGGTTTGATCGCGCCTGACGAGACGACCTTTGACTACATCAAGGGCCGCCCCTTCGCGCCGCAGGGTGCCGATTTCGACAAGGCCGTGGCCTATTGGAAGACCCTGCCGAGCGACGAGGGCGCGCAGTACGACAAGATCGTGGAGCTGCGTGCGGAAGAGATCATCCCGCAGGTCACCTGGGGCACCAGCCCGGAAACCGTGATCCCCGTCACCGGCCTTGTGCCCAACCCGGCGGATGAGACGGACGAGGCCAAGCGCACCCAGATGCAGCGTATGCTGAGCTATATGGGCCTGGAAGCCGGGCAGAAGATCGAGGGCACGAAGGTGGATGTCGTGTTCATCGGCTCCTGCACCAATTCGCGCATCGAGGATCTGCGCGCCGCCGCCGCCGTGGCCAAGGGCCGCCATGTGGCGCCGGGCGTGCGCGTGCTGGTGGTGCCGGGCTCGGGCCTGGTGAAGCAGCAGGCGGAGGCGGAAGGCCTGGCGCAGATCTTCACCGATGCGGGCTTTGAATGGCGCGAGGCGGGCTGCTCCATGTGCCTGGGCATGAACCCGGACAAGCTGACGCCGGGCCAGCGCTGCGCCTCCACCTCCAACCGTAATTTCGAAGGCCGCCAGGGCCCGGGCGGGCGCACCCATCTGCTCTCCCCCGCCATGGCCGCCGCCGCCGCCGTCACCGGCAAAATCACCGATGTGCGGGAGTTGATCTGATGGATAAGTTTTCGGTCCTCACCGCCATCGCGGCGCCGCTGAATATCGACAACATCGATACGGACAAGATCATCCCGGCCCGCTTCCTTAAAACCATCAAGCGCACCGGCCTGGGCAAAAGCGCCTTTGCCGACATGCGCTATAACGCGGATGGGAGCGAAAAACCGGATTTCGTGCTCAACCAGGCCCCTTACCGCCAGGCGGAAATCCTGGTGGCGGGCGATAATTTCGGCTGCGGCTCCTCGCGCGAGCATGCGCCCTGGGCGCTGAAGGATTTCGGCCTGCGCTGCGTCATCGCGCCCAGCTTCGCCGACATCTTCTTCAATAACTGCTTCAAGAACGGCATCCTGCCGATCGCCCTGCCCGAAGAAATCTGCGCCAGGCTGCGCGAGGATGCCGCCATGGGCAGCAACGCCAAGCTCACCGTGGACCTCGCCCGCCAGGTGGTGGTGCGCCCGAACGGGGAGGAGATCGCCTTCAGCGTCGACCCCTTCCGCAAGCATTGCCTGCTGAACGGGCTGGACGATATCGGCCTCACACTGGAGCACGCCACCGCCATCGATGCCTATGAGGCGAACATCCCCTCCTGGCAGCCCAAAATTCAGGGAGCTTAATTCATGATCGCCAATAAGACTCTGCTGCTGATGCCCGGCGACGGCATCGGCCCCGAAGTGATGGCCCAGGCACGGCGCGTGCTGGGCTGGCTGCAGGAGAGCAAGCGCGCCAGCTTCACCATTGAGGAAGAGCTGGTCGGCGGCGCCTCCATCGACGCGCATGGCGTGCCGCTGACCGATGCGGCCCTGGCGAAAGCCAAGGCGGCCGATGCGGTGCTGTTCGGCTCCGTCGGCGGCCCGAAATGGGACAAGGTGCCCTTCGAGATCCGCCCCGAGGCCGGGCTTTTGCGCCTGCGCGCCGAGCTGCAGGTTTTTGCGAACCTCCGCCCGGCGAAAGTCTTCGACGCGCTGGTGGATGCCTCCTCGCTGAAGCCCGAGCTGGTGCGCGGGCTGGACATCATGATCGTGCGCGAATGCATCGGCGGCATCTATTTCGGCGAGCCGCGCGGCATTGAGACTCTGCCCAATGGTGAACAGAAGGGCGTGAACACGGAGGTGTACACCACCCATGAGATCCAGCGCGTGGGCCGCGTGGCCTTCGCGCTTGCCCGCAAGCGCCAGGGCCGCGTGTGCAGCGTGGAGAAGGCGAATGTGATGGAGGCCGGGCTGCTCTGGCGCCAGGTGATGACCAAACTCCAGGCCGACGAGTTCCCGGATGTGGCCCTCACCCACATGTATGCCGATAACTGCGCCATGCAGCTCGCCAAGAACCCCAAGCAGTTCGACGTGATCGTCACCGGCAATCTGTTCGGCGACATTCTCTCCGACCTCGCCGCCATGCTCACCGGCTCGCTGGGGCTGCTGCCCTCCGCCACGCTGGGTGCTAAGGATGCCTCCGGCCGGATTCCTGGCTTCTATGAGCCGATCCACGGCTCCGCCCCGGACATTGCCGGCAAGGGCGTTGCCAACCCGCTGGCGGAGGTCCTGAGCCTCGCCATGCTGCTGCGCTACTCCTTCGACATGCATGAAGACGCCGCCGCCATCGAGGCCGCCGTGGAGCGCGTGCTGGCCAAGGCCGGGCGCACGCCCGACATCGCCGTGCCGGGCCGCGCCAGCATTTCCACCACGGAAATGGGGGATGCGCTGCTCGCAGAGCTCCATGCTATTTAATTGAGGACCGGGGGTTGCCTGCCTGCGACGGTTCGGTTACACCCCCGCCCACGACGCGCCCGTAGCTCAGCTGGATAGAGCATCAGACTACGAATCTGAGGGTCAGGAGTTCGAATCTCTTCGGGCGCGCCACGAAATTCCTTGAAATACAAGCGAAAACGGGCCGGTGAGCAATCACCGGCCCGTTGGCGTTTCGGGGCGCCCCACCAGAATCCCCTCTTCGGGCCCAGACCGTCACAGATCGCCCGGTGGGACGCGCTATCGCGCCCCGGCACTGAAGCCGTGTGAAACTCAACATCTCGCTGATGATGGGCATGGGTTGGTCACGCGCGGTGCCGCCAGTTATACGCTCGACCCCATGAAAAAGCGTGGATTGATCGCCAATGCCGACGGGGCGTGGCGACGTGCCGCCATGGCCGCCCGAGCTTTTTGAAATCATCGCGCGCGGAGCTCGAAAAAAGTTCGGGCGGCGGGGGATGCGGGCGGCGCTACTGGAATTGATGGCGATGGCCCCTATGTCAGGTTCACAGACCGGAGGGCGCGATGGCAGGTTGCGGCTTGGCTGGCAGGCAAAAACCCGGTTTTCGATCGATCGGAACGTGAAAATGCGTTCGAGGCATGTTGCCGGGCACGGTTGGGTGCTGCCCTTCGGCCCGGGAAGCGGATTTGCCGCGCAGGCGCGGCGGGAATGGTTCCTCTGCGTCAGCCTCGCGACCTGCCTGATCTTCTGGGCGCAGGGGACCGCGCTCTTCGGGCGCCTCGCGGCTCCGGTGGTGCTGGCGGCGATTTTCGCTTGGCTGTTCGCGGTGATTTTGGGCTCGGGCCTGGCGGTGGTGCGCCATGCGGAACAGCTCGCGCTGCGCCTCGGCGAGCCCTATGGCACGCTGATCCTCACCCTCTCGGTCACGCTGATCGAAGCGATGAGCATTTCCGCCGTGATGCTGCATGGGGCGAACAACCCGACTTTGGTGAGCGAGACGCTGTTCTCGGTGATCATGATCGTGATGAACGGCATGGTCGGGTTCTCGCTTGTGGCCGGCGCCTGGCGGCATACGGAACAGCGGCATAATCTGCTCGGGGCGAATGCGTATCTCGGCGTGATCGTGCCGCTCGCCGTGCTGAGCCTGGTCATGCCGGATTTTACCATGACGACGCCGGGCCCGACCTTCTCCGACGCGCAGACGGTATTTCTCGCGATCGCCGCCGCCAGCCTCTATGCGGTGTTCCTGCTGCTGCAGACGACGCGCCATCGCGGCTATTTCACCTTCGGCGAGAGCGAGCACGCGCAGGCGCAGGCGCAAGCGCCGGGTGAGCCGGGGGCGCCAAGCGGGCCGGTTTGGCCGCATGCAGCCATGCTGCTTGCCTATCTGGCGCCGGTCGTGTTCCTCGCCGAGCAATTCGCGCATCCGGTGGATTATCTGATCGAGACGCTGCGCCAGCCCGTGGCGTTTGGCGGGCTGGCGATGGCGCTGATCGTCGCGATGCCCGAGGCGCTTGGCGCCGTGCGCGCCGCGCGGGCCAATCACATGCAGCGCTCGATCAATATTTTTCTCGGCTCCGTGCTCTCGACCATCGGCCTGACGATTCCGATCATGCTGATCATGAGCGAGTTCACCGGCGTTAGCCTGACGCTCGGGCTGCAGCACTCCAGCCTGGTGATGCTGCTGCTCACGCTGGCGGTGAGCATGGTAACGTTTGCCAGCGGCCGCACCAATGCGCTGCAGGGCGCGGTGCATCTGATCCTGTTCGCCTGCTATCTCGGGTTGATTTTTCAATTTTAGCCGGCGGTTGTTCGCCTGCCGCAAGTTGTGAAATCCGCGGCAAACCAGGCCAGTTTTTCGGCTTTTCGGTTAAGGCCCCGCCACGTTGAAACCTGCAAACACGCTGCTCGCCGCCACCGGCACCACCATCTGGACCATCATATCCGCCCTGGCGCAGCAGCATGGCGCCATCAATCTCGGTCAGGGCTTTCGGACACTGGCGGCCCGGCCGACACGGTGGTGTTGCCCATGCGGTCTGCGACGAGGTGTACGAGCATCTGGTGTTCCGCGGCGCCCGGCACATCCCGCTGAAGCCCCTGCCCGGCATGGCGGATTTTAATTTGCACAGGGCGCCGTACGGCGCCCACCTGCTTTCCTCGCCATCGAGACGCTTGGCGCCGACCGCCTGCCAGCGTTGTTCGCGCGCAAGGGCCGGTTCGACGCCTTTGCCAGCCCTATCGCGTTCCTGCTGCGTGACCTTGCCAAAACATGCGCCATGCTCAAAGCATCACCTCGCTGCGGTCATGCAGAAAAGCGGGCTCATCAGGGCGCAGATCATCGCGATGATGCCGGGGCAATTCGATACAAAGGGACAGACACGATGAGCATCTCCATGCAGAGCTGGCAATGGCAGCAACAAGGCGAGCCGGAGGGCCTGCGGCTGGTTAGCGGCGCAATGGCGCCGCCGGGCCAGGGCGAGGTGATCGTCGAAAACCATGCGATCGCGCTCAATCCAGTTGACTGGAAGCTGATCGCGGCCGGTCATCGCGACTGGCAGCCAGGTCATGTTCCGGGCGTTGATGGCGCCGGCCGGATCATCGCCGTGGGCGGCGGTGTTCCGCTCGAAATCGGCACGCGCGTGGCCTACCACCAGTTCATCGGCAAGCCGGGCAGCTTCGCCACGCATACGCGCCTGAGCGCTGATGCCTTGCTGCGGGTTCCCGACGGCCTCACTGAAATCGTGGCCGCCGCATTGCCGTGCCCGGGCATCACCGCGTGGCAGGCGCTGGACAAGGTGCCGGCGAAAGCGGGCCGCGACGTCCTCGTGATCGGCGCTGGCGGCGCGGTCGCACAGTATCTGGCGCAGCTAGCGGTGTCCTGCCAGTACCGGGTCTGGGCGACGGCTGCGCCCCGCCATCATGCGCATCTTCTCAACCTCGGCGTGGCCGGTGTGTTCGACTATCGCGACGGCAACTGGCGCGCCGGGCTGCAGGCCGCGATGGGGGGGCGCAAGCTGTACGCCGCCTTCGATACGGTGAGCGGCGCGCACGCTGCAAGCCTTGCCGCGATGCTCGGTTATGGCGGGCATCTCGTCTGCATTCAGGATCGCGTCGAACAGCATCCGCTGCCGCCGTTCAGCTCGGCTGTGTCGCTGCACGAGCTGGCGCTGGGCAGCATCCATGAATATGGCGCGCGGGCGGACTGGGTGGAGTACCGTACCGCCGGCGAGACCATGCTTCAGCAGCTCGCCATGCGCACGCTCGCGGCCCCGGCAATTGTCACGCAGCCCTTTGCGGCGCTGCCCGAAAACCTCGCGGCGCTGAAAGCCGGGCAGCCGGGCAAGCGGATCATCCTGCTCTGAGCGGCTGGGGCTACAGCGCCGCCAGCCGCTCCCGGTAGGCGGCGGCGGCCTGGCTCAGCGCGGCGTCGTCCAGCGTGCGGACGCCATGGAGCGCGAAAATCGGCTGGTAGTCCATGCCGGTCAGATTGGCGCTGGCCTGCAGCGGGCGTAGCAGCTCGCTCATCGTATAATGGTTGAAGCCGCCGGCCTGGTAGGCTTCAGCCGGGCCGCCGGTGGTGGTGGCCACCATGAGCCGCTTGCCGCGCAGCCTGTCGCCGCCAGTGCCGTAGGCGAAGCCATAGGCCAGCACCGCATCCTGCCATTCCTTCAAGATCGCCGGGGTGCTGTACCAGTAGCAGGGGAATTGCAGCACGATCGCGTCATGCTCGCACAGCAGGCGCTGCTCCTGCGCCACGTCGATGCGGTAATCCGGATAGAGCGTCATCAGCTCGCGCGCGGTCACGTTGGGCAGGGTGGCGGCGGCGGCGAACAGCGCGCGGTTGATGCGCGAGGCGGCCGGGTCGCGATGGGCGTAGATCAGCAGGATGCGGCTTGGGGACATGCGGGATTCCGGATGTGTCATGGTGCGGGCGCCGTCCTAATGCGCCGCGCCGCGCTTGGCCAGCGATCCCCCGCATGTCTCCCCTTGAAAATCAAGACGGTTCGGGATCGTCCCGCTGCTGCCCACGGCCGCCGCGCCGCCGCCCGATCTGGAGGGCTGGGCGCCGGCCGGCGAGCAGGTCATGCAGGCGGCGTGAGGGGCGCGGCCCCGGCCGGGGGGCGGCTCAGCCGTTCGGCCCCGCCAGTTCCAGACGGGGAAACAGTCAAGCATGGGTCAAATCCCAGTGGAAAACTCCGGCCTTCCCGGGTCACTTCTCAGTGGAAATCAACAATCCAAGCCAATCATCGCCAACACTCACGCCTCTGACACAGACCAGGCCGGTCGCTTTCCCAAGCAAATGCCCTCTGCCAGACCGTGCCGGGCTGCCCTGCCCAACGCGGTCTGGTGTCGTAGCTTCCATGGCATAGGGGGGGAGGCTATATAAGCCGCATGACCCATACCGTCCGTGACAAGCAGCGCCTCCTGGCGCGCGTGCGCCGCATCCGCGGCCAGGTTGAAGCGATCGAGCGTGCCCTTGAGACCGAGGCTGCTTGCGAGAAAGTGATGCACCTGCTGGCGGGCATGCGCGGCGCCACGGCCGGGCTCATGGCGCAGATCGTCGAGGATCACGTCCTCACCCATCTGGTCGACGCCAAGACGCACCCCGGCGCGCTGAACGAGGATGCTGCCGAGCAGCTGCTCGAAGTCGTCCGCACCTATCTGAAGTGAAACCGCCATGCAGAACCAGACCAGGCCCGAAGCCAGCCACAGCCACATCTTTTTAAGCGCGGATCACGCACGCAGCGAGCGGCGCACCTGGTGGGTGATTTGGCTCTGCGGCGCGATGATGGTGGCGGAGATCGTGGGCGGCTGGCTGTTCGGCTCCATCGCCCTTGTTGCAGACGGGTTGCACATGAGCACCCATGCCGGCGCCATGCTGCTGGCCGCCCTCGCCTACCGGTACGCGCGCCGGCACGCGAATGATCCACGCTTCTCCTTCGGCACCGGCAAGCTGGGGGACCTCGCGGGCTTCACCAGCGCCATCATCCTGGCGATGATCGCGCTGCTGATCGTCTTCGAGGCCGTCAGCCGCTTCCTCTCGCCGGTGCCTATCCACTTCGCGCAGGCCGTCCCCATCGCCTGCCTCGGGCTGGTCGTGAACATCGTCAGTGCCCTGCTGCTCTCTGGCGGGCATGACCATGGGCATAGCCACGGGCATGGGCATGGGCATGACCATGCCCATCACGATCATGATGACGAGCACATCATCCTGACCGATTCCGGCGAGATCCGGCTGGAGGTTTTCGAGGACGGCGTGCCGCCGCGCTTTCGCCTGCGCGCCACCGCCGGGCTTGAGATCCCCGCCGATGCCGCCATGATCGAGACCGTGCGGCCCGACGGCGCGCGCCAGAGTTTCGGCTTCGCGGCGCGCGATGGCTACCTGGAATCCATCGACGAGATTCCGGAACCGCACGAGTTCACGGCCAACGTCAAACTCTTCGATCAGGCCTACGAAGTCGCGTTCGAGGAGCATGAGCACGCCAGCGGCGCCGCCGGGCGTGACAACAACATGCGCGCCGCCGTGGTGCATGTCGCCGCCGACGCGACCGTCTCGGTGCTGGTGATCGCGGGATTGCTGCTGGCCCGCGCCTTCGGCTGGCTGTGGATGGACCCGCTGGTCGGCATTGTCGGCGCGGTCGTCATCGCGAGCTGGGCCGCGGGGTTGATCCGCGATACGGGCGGCATCCTGCTGGACATGACGCCGGACAGGGGCATGGAGCAAAAGCTGCGCGATGCGATCGAGCGCGACGGCGATGAACTGGCCGATCTGCATCTTTGGCGGCTTGGGCCCGGCCATCTGGGCGCGATCCTCTCCATCACCACCTCAAGCGGCCGCACGGCTCTCTATTACCGGGAGCGGCTCGGCAGGTTCAAATCCTTGTCGCATTTGACCATCGAGGTTCACGGCTCCCGGCCTCACGGCGGTTGAGCCGCACGTCTCCGCCGGCCCATCGGCCGGCGGAGACTTTTGCCCAAACGATGCGAGCACCTGAACAAGCCGCTCCGCGGGCGCAAAAGACACGTCCTATCGCGCAGCCCGTTTTTGATGGCCTCAATGGGCGCCGATAAACAAGGACTACATATGTCCGACTTTATTATTGACCCAATAAACACGGACATATATAGTCTCCGTTAATGGCCAAGCTGGCCATTGGGTAAATCATTTGGGTCGAAATCATGGCGCACATAACGGTCAGCGTTGAATACGGCATCCACTGCCTCCTTTGGCTTGCCAACGCGGGCGACAAGCCCCTCAGTAGCCGCGACCTTGCGCAACTGCAGGGAATATCACCGAGCTTCCTGGCCAAGATTTTCCCCAAGCTTGAGAAGGCCGGGATCGTCGAGGCGAGCGAAGGCGTACGGGGAGGGTATCGGCTTGCCCGCGCGCCGGAAACAATCAGCGTCCTCCATGTCATCGACGCGATCGAGGGCGACAAGCCGCTGTTCGACTGCCAGGAAATTCGCGGGCGCTGCGCGGTGTTTGGGGAGACACCGCCGGGCTGGGCGATTTCTGGTGTTTGCGCCATTCACGCCGTGATGCTGAAGGCCGAAAAGGTGATGCGAGACGAGCTCGCGGCGCATTCCCTCGCCGATTTGGCGGCGACCTTCATCGGCAAAGCCCCAACAGACTTCACCACCCAGGTGCAGGATTGGATGAATGAACGTGTGGGGGCCCGCAAGCCGGGACGGCACGCCAAGCCCGAAGCATTGTCCTGACCCCACATTGCCGCCACCTGGCGGCTGACTGATCATTTCATCTTTCCCGGTGGCCGCCAGACGCGCCGGGACCTGCGGCCTGCAAGAAGGCAGGCCGTAAACCCACTACCATGCCTGTTTTTTGGAAAGACTAACCATCATGAGCAAGACGATTGTAATCGCCGGGAGCGGCTTTGCCGGCATGTGGGCCGCGCTCTCTGCGGCCCGGGCCGTGAGCCTGGCCGGCATGGCGCAGGACGTGGAGGTGACGGTGGTCTCTCCCAGCCCCAATCTGGTCATCCGCCCCCGACTCTATGAAGCGGTCATTGAAAACATGGAACCCAACCTGACGGCGTTGTTCCAGGAAGTTGGCGTCCGCCACGTGGCGGGCCGGGTCGAGACCATCCGCGCCGAGGCGCACGAAGTCGACATCGCCGGGGCCGATGGCACTCAGAGCCTGGCGTTCGACAAGTTCATCCTGGCCACCGGAAGCGCCCTGTTCCAACCACCGGTGCCGGGGCTTGCCGAGCACGCGTTCAACGTTGATCAATTGTCGTCGGCCAAGGCGCTTGATGCCCACCTCAAATCACTGGCGGACAAACCCGAGAGTGCCGCGCGCAACACGGTGGTGATCGTCGGTGCGGGGCTGACCGGTGTTGAGGCGGCCACCGAGATGCCCCAGCGGTTGCGTGCCATACTCGGCGAAACCATGGGCGTCCGGGTGGTGGTGATCGAACAGGCGCCGTTCATCGGCCCCGATCTCGGCCCCACCCCCCGGCCGGTCATCGGAGAGGCGTTGGCCGCCTGCGGCGTTGAGACCATCACCGGGGCGGCCGTCACCTCCATCGGCGCTCATTGCGTAACAACCTCGACGGGCCAGGTCATCGAAACCAATACAGTGGTGTGGACGGCCGGGGTCAGGGCCAATCCGCTGGCTGATCAAATCGCCGGAGAGCATGACCGTTTCGGTCGCCTTCATGCCGATCCCTATCTGCGTGCCAACCTCGTCAAGGACGTGTTCGTTACCGGCGACGTCGCCCATGCCGCCACCGACGATTCCGGCAACCACACCCTGATGTGCTGCCAGCACGCCCTCAGCCTCGGGCGGGTCGCCGGCCACAACGCGGCGGCCGAACTGGTTGGCCTGCCCCTTCATCCCTACAGCCAGCCCAAATATGTGACGTGCATCGACCTGGGGCCCTGGGGGGCGCTCTATACAGAAGGCTGGGACCGGCAAATCCGCTTGACGCGGGAGGACGCCAAGGCGCTCAAGGCCGAGATCAACACCAAGTGGATCTACCCCCCGGCACCCGACCGTGACGCCGTCTTCGCGGTTTCCAACCCCGACTACATCATCGTCCCCTGAGCGGAACTGGGCACCGCCCGGGCGTCAGCCGATGCCCGGACGGTGCTGCGTGCCAAAAGAGCGCCGCGGCAGGAATAACTGGCGGGCCCCGCGGCCGTGGCCGCCGCGCCCCGTGTTGCCTTACTGCGCCGCCTGCCGGGCCACGCGTTCGGCCAATTGCGGCGCCGCCTCGGCCAGGTGGTCGAACTCATGCACAAACCCGCCCAGCCCGGCGGTCTGTGAGCGCAAATCCAGGATCAGCCGGTGCGTCTCGGCCTCGGGCAGCAAAGCATGGGTCTCGTCCCAGCCCGGCCAGCCGGGTTTCTCGCCATAGCCCTGGATCTGCCCGCGCTTGCCGGTGAGCAGGCGCTGCACGGTGGCGGTAAAAACATTGGGGGCACTCACTATGATGCGGTGAACCGGCTCCAGCAGCACCGGCTCGGCCTTGGCCAGCGCCTCGGCGATGGCGTTGCGCGTGGCGGTGCGGAAGGCCATGTCGGAACTGTCGACCGAATGGAAACCGCCGTCGAGCAGCGTCACCGCCACGTCCACCACCGGGTAACCGAACGGCCCCTTGGCCATCGCCTCCTCGGCCGCCGCCGCCACGGCCGGGATATACTGCCTGGGCACGGCGCCGCCGGTGATCCGGTCGGTGAAGGTGAAGCCCTCGCCGCGCGGGCGCGGGGCAATCTCCAGCTTCACATCGGCAAACTGGCCATGGCCGCCGGTCTGGCGCTTCAGGCGCGAATGCTCGTGCACGGCAAGGCGGATGGTTTCCTTCAACCGCAGCTTCGGCCGGGCGGTGCTCACATTCAGGCCCCAGCCCTTGGCCAGCCGCTCCAGGGCGCGGGCCAGATGCGTCTCGCCCTGGCCGGCCAGCAGCGTGTCGCCGGTTTCGGCGTCGCGTGTCAGGCTCAGCGCGGGGTCTTCCTCCAGCAGCCTGGCCAGAGCAGTGGACAGGCGGACATCGTCCTTGTGGTCGGGCACCGCGATGGCCAGGGCATAGACCGGCGGCGGCGCGGCGGGAAAGGCCAGGCTGCCCTGGGTGTCGCCGAACACCGCGCCAGGCAGCGCGCCGTCCAGGCGGCCCAGCGCCACCACCTCGCCCGCCGCCGCCTGCGGCAGCTTCTGGGCGTCGTTGCCGGGAAAGGCGAAAATGCCGCCGATGCGCATCTGCCCGGCGGCGGCGCCATCGCGCAGCGGGCCGCGCCACACGCGCGCATAAGCGAGCTTGCCCGCCTGCCCGGCATAGGAGACTTTGAACAGCTGGGCGAGCGGCGCGCCCCCGGGCGCGATGCCGTGGCGGGCGGCGGTGTGGGCGGCGTCCGGCGCGTCGTGGCGCAAAGCCTTCCAGAGCCGCTGCACGCCGTTGCCATGGGTGGCGGAACCGAACATCACCTCGGCGAGGTTGCCCTCGGCCAGATCGTGGCGCAGATGCGCGAACAGCTCCGCGGCATTTACCGCCTCGCCGCCGATGACCTTCTCCAGCAGGGCGTCATCGCGGTCGGCCAGCGTGTCCACCAGCACGTCACGGGCGGCCTGCCCGTCGGCCTCCACACCTTCCGGAACCGGGATCAGCGCCGAGGGCTGGCGCTCGCGGTAGCGGTAGGCGCGCTCGGAGACGAGATCGACATACCCGGCCACCCGGCCCTGCTCCATGATCGGCAGCTGGCGGGGCACCAGCTTGGTCGGCGTCTCGGCCTGCAGGGCAGCGATGAGCGCGGCGGGCGGCACCGCCAGCGTGTCTGTTTTGTTGATGAACAGGATGAACGGCGTCCCCGCCGCCTCCAGCGCCGCGAAGGCCGGGCGCAGCGCCAGGGCGCGGGCCGGGTCGGGGTCGGCCACCACCACCGCGATATCGGCCACCGCCAGCGCGGCGGCGGTCTCGGCCTGGAACTCGACGGAGCCGGGGCAGTCGAGCAGCGCCCAGCTATCGCCGAGGAAGGTGCAATTCACCAGCCGGGTCTCGGTGCCAGGCTCGGGCGTTCGGGTATCGCCCGCATGGCGCAAGCGAATGCCGGCCATGTCCAGAAGCGCTTCGCACAAACTGGTTTTGCCGCCGCCATAAGGGCCGATCAGCGCGGCGGCGCGAGGGGCGTGCAGGCCCGCATGGGTTCCATTGTCAGACATGGCATCGTCTCCCCGTTGTTCCGGGATTATTTTGACTGGCGTCCGGCACTGTGGCCCGCGCGGCGATGGCCATGACGCCACCAATGCCTTCTTCCGTGGCGCAGCCTACGCCCGCCCGTGCCGGTGCGCAATGAACCTCTCCGGCGGGGCGGTTGCACCGGCCCGGGATGGCCGCCCAAAGGCACATGGTGCCGCTGTCGCCGCTGGCCACGCTGCTGGCGAGCGGGACAGGCAAAAAACAGCCCGGCAACCAGGCCGGGCCAAGTGAGATATCAGGTCATCACCAGTAAGGCAGTCCCTCCTTTTTATACGATCCTGGCGGGTGCTAAAACCAAAAACACGCGCCCTCACAACCTTCCTCTCAAGAAGCCGGGCGGTCGGGCCTGCTTTCCAAGGCGCCAAAGCAGCAAGACCGGAAAGCACCTCCGGGACGGTCAACCCGCACTCGTTACATACCAGAACTCATTGCTTTATGATGACTTTCGCCTTGCCCGAATCAACCGGGACGTATATGGCGCTGATTCAACCCACTGGCAGCCTCTCGACATGACCGCCCTACCCTCACTCGACGCCCTGAAACCCAACGACCATCGCAAGGAACCGCGCCAGCGTGTTCTGAAGGCGGGTAAGCTGTATTATGGCGCTTTCAGCCCGACCGTCATTGATTGTCTGGTGATCGAGATTTCCGGGAAAGGCGTGCGCGTGGAGACATCGGAAATGACCCATGTACCCGAACTCTTCAAGGTCCGGATAGGCGATTCGTCCGTGCATCGCGCAAGACGTTGCTGGACCCGCGGGAATGTCATCGGCATAGAACTTCTCGACCATCTCGGCTGAGTTCCCGACGCTGGCGGGCAGGTGCGAGGCGCACCGCCTTGCCAGGGCCAGCTTATGATCAAGAGGCGCAGGGCTGCACCGAAAGCGGCGCCCTCAACGCCCCGGATCAGAGCCCATCAGACGGCATTGCATCTCGAAGGAGAAGAGCTGCTCCAGCGTCGGGCCCGCACCCTCCCCCTCCGGCGGCACCGGGAATGTCATATGGGCGCCGCCAAAGCACTTGAGCATGCGGTTGGATGCCTTGAACCGCTCGGCCAGGCGCCGCTTCGTGGCCAAAGACAGCTGCCCCCCGCCCCCGCCAAGCCGCGCCCGGCACTCCGCGAGCAGGCTCTTCTGCCCATCGGTCAGTGCCAACGGCAGCCGCCCTTCATAAAAATCCAGCAGCGCCGCGGAAAGATCGCGCTCTTCATTCACCCGGCCGGCCGCCTCGTCCTGCGGCAGAACCAGGCCAGGGCAGACGACGCCCAGAAAATCCGAGACGCTCGAACCGCCCGCCAGAGAATGATAATTGCGCAGGATGAATTTGCCGTTCTTCCATCTGGAAAGCCTTGCAACCGCCCGTCCGTAATCGAAGAGAAACGTCCATTCACGCAGGCGCAAACTGCCGGTCTCGCAGACGATATCGGCCAGCCTGTCCACCTCCTCCGTCAGGCCGTCCCGGGTCAGTTGAAAAAACAGCGATTTGAAATAAGAGGATTGCTCGCGCAAATAAATGACAAGCACAACCTGGTACCCTTTGAGCCGGGGATGCCGCGCCAGCCTGTCCAGCAAATCTGGCCGGTCGAGCACCGATTCAAAATCCTCGCTCGATATGACGGCATCGCCCCCATGCGCGGCGATCTCTTCGGCCACATCATCCACTGTGCCGTAGGCGCTGTGGAATCGCCTGTCGCGCGTCACCTGCCAGGCCAGGTTATGCTGCCCCGGCGCCTCGCCCGGGCATCCGGCAAGCGGGTATAAAATCCCCCGCCCCGCCAGCGTCTCCCGGTGCCGGGCCAGGCTCTCCTGCAAAGCCGTCGTTCCTGTCTTGTGCAGCCCGGCATGAATGAACAGGCTGGGCTGCCCGCCGGCGGCGGCAACACCGCCGATCAATCCGCCCAAACGCCGCCATCCCCGCATCACCATCCACCTTTCACTCAGGCCGCGTGGAATCAAATACCACCAGATAGGTCCCCGCATAGGGGGATGGCACGCCATCCGGCGCCAGGATCGCGGCAAAGCGCGGATCGGTCTTCGCCGCCCTCAGATAATCCGCATCCAGCACGGCGTGCCGGTCGAGAAACACGTTCATCGCGGCGGAAACACGCACGCAGCCCTCTGAATCCGGCCTGCCCAGGCGCGCCTCCAGATTGTCCGGGTCGGTGGAATGCATGAGCATCCTGATCTCGCCCGTTGAGCCATCATTCAGCCAGCCCTTCTGCGCCGTCTGCCAGCCGAAATCCCACACCCGCCGTCCCTTGATGCCGAGGCCCCTGATATGGTTCTCGTTATAGGTGCCCAGCGCCCGGTAATCGAGAATCGCATCGGTATGGGGAAACACGCCGGCCGGGGTGATGTAATAGCCTTTCCGCCCGCTGCGGCCGGTGGAAACCTTGCCCCCGCCGATCACCTCCCACTGCCCGCCCGGCACCGCCAGAATCACGCGCATCTGCTGCACCGCCGGGTTCCTGTCCACGGCGACAAGCAGTTGCGGGCCGGTGAGCTTATAGGGCCATGCGGCGAATTCCGCCTGCGTCCGCCTGATCCATGCCGCGTTATCGGCCGCGCCCGGAAGGATCGCGTGCGGCACCTCATGGGCCAAGCTCACGCGCAGCAGCGCGGCATCGGCCGCATAATCACGGGGCGGCAGCACCGGGGCGGAGGCTGAAACCGCCACGGGGGCGGCAGGCGGCGTGGCGGCACAGCCGGCAAGCCAGGCCAGGGCACAAAACATCAGAAGCGGCCTGGCCGCGTTACGCATTCCGCCCCCTATAAATCCGCCGCCACGCGCCGGATCACATCATCCCATTCATAGGCCCGGCTCTGGCGGTACAGCCGCATGGAAGGATACCAGGGCGAATCCTCCCGGTTCAGCAGCCAGCGCCAATCCGGCGCATAAGGCAGCACGATGGAGGTGGGCACGCCGCTCGCCCCGGCCACATGCGCCACCGAGGTATCGATCGTTACCAGCCTGTCCACATGCTTCAAGATCGCCATGGTGTCGAGAAAATCCTCAATCTCCGGCCCCAGGTTCAGCAAAGGCGCGTGCCCGTAATAACCACCCGCCTGGGCGATCTGGTCGCCCTTCTGCACGGTGAGCACCGTAACATCATCGCGTGCGAAGAGCGGCGCGAATTGCGCCAGCTTCAGCGTCCGCTTCTTGTCGTTCTTGTGGCTTGGCCGCCCGGCCCAGACCAGCGCGACACGCTTTTTGCCCCGCGGCGCCAGGCGCTCCAGCCTCTCCCCCCACTGCGCCACCAGCGCCGGCGGCGGCGCCAGATACCCCGCGGGCGGAATGTTATCGACCGTCGTGCCCGCCAGGCGCGGCAGGCCGGAGAGCGGAATATAGGCATCGAACCCGGCGGCATCATCCCAGCGCGTAACAATCTTGCCGATGCCCGGCAATTGCGTCAGCAGCGGCTGCAACTCGGCCGAGCAGGCCACCACCGGCTGCGGCGCCAGCAGCGCCGCCCAGGGAATGAAGCGCCCGAACTGGATGCAATCGCCAAACCCCTGGTCGCCGATGATCAACAGCTTGCCCGCCGCCATGGGCTGGCCGTCCCATTGCGGCTTGTCGGTTTTTGGCAGCATGCCCTCGGCCTGCTTCAGCTTGAAGCGCCATTCATAGCTCTCCCAGCCCGCCTTCAGCTTTCCGGCCAGCAGCAGCGCCTCCGCCTTCTCGAAATGCGCCTCGGCGAATTCCGGGTCGATGGCGATCGCTTGGTCGGCCACGCGCACCGCGTCATCCAGCTCCAGCCGCTCGTAATGGATCAGCGCGAGATTGAAGTGCGAGCGTGAATCCTGCGGCGCCAGCGCGATCGCCCGCTGCCCCGCGCGCAACGCGTCATCCAGCCGCCCGGCGCCGCGATACACCTCGCAGATATTGCGCGGATAGAGTGCGGTCTCCGGCGCCAGCGCCTCGGATCTCTCCATCCGCTCGATCGCCTCCGCCACCCGCCCGTTGCGGTAGGAGACAATGCCCGCCAGCTGCAGGATATGCGGATGCTCCGGCATCGCCGCCAGCATCCGTGCCGCCAGATCATCGGCCTGCGCCAGCCTGTTCTCCTGCTCCAGCCGGGCGAGCTCCTCCAGCGCCGCGGCGAGCGGCATCACCACCTTGTCCGGCGGCGCGGCCGCGCTCATGCGCCTTGCTCCTCATAGCCAAGTTCGCGCACCCAGGGGGCGAGAATGGGTTCCACCTCGCTGAACAGATTGGGTAGCGCCGCATGATAGGGCTTGAAACGCCACGCGGCGCGGCCATGCACGGCTTGCCGCCCGGCGAAATGCGCGGGCAGCGGCTCGGCCACCGGCAGCTTATTCGCGGCCAGCCCGTCCGGCAGGGCGAGCTCCAGGCCCATGAACGCCAGCACCCTGCGCACCACGCCTTCAGGATCTGCCACCAGATCCTCATAGCGCAAAGGCAGATAGCGCAGCGTCAGCTGCCCCCGGTAATGCCGGATCATCTCCGCCTGAAGCGCGAAATAGCGCGCCAGCCCCGGCAGCCCGGCATGGGCATTGCCCTCCAGCTTGCGGTCCTGCGCGATGTTGGAGAGCAGCAGGTCATAAGGATGGCGCAGCACATGAATAACCGGCGCCTCGGGATAAAGCAGCTTGATCAGCCCGAGATGCCAGACATTCGAGGCCGACCGGTCGGTGATGAACCGCACATCCGGGCGCGCCAGCCCCAAGGCGCGGCGCGGGGATTCATACATCTCCCGCAGCCGCTCCGGCATCTGCGCCGCATCCCCGACCAGCATCTCATCCAGCGCCTCGGGATACGCCCCGCCGCCCAGAAGGCCGGGAATGGCCTGCGCCAGCGCCGCCACGGGGGCAGCCTCATCGCCAGGGGCAAAGCCGGGGATCTGCGCCAGCAACTGCTCCAGCAGGCCACTACCCGCGCGCCGGAAGCCAAGCAGGAACACCGGCGTGAAGGCGCCCGGCGTGGCGCGGGGCAGCGGCCGCACGCGCTCGGCGGTGAAATAGGCCTTGTCGCGTTCCGCCTGCGCCAGCAGCGCCTCCGGCTGGTAGACCAGCCCCGTGCGCTCGCGCTGGATGTTGCGCGCCGCGGCGATGGCGCTCACCGCCTCCTGCATCCGCCCCAGCTGCATGAAGGCCCTGCCCCGCGCCAGCAATTCCGCCGGCAACTGGGTTTCCGGCTTGCCCAGCCGTTCCAGCGCCGCCTGCGGCCTCTGGCGGGCCAGATCCGCCATCACCTTCAACAGCCGCAGCATGCGCTCCTCCGGCCAGCGGATCAGGGCATCGTCCAGCAGCGCATCGGCCCGGTCATGCTCGCCCTTGGTGAACAAGACCTGCGCCAGCCCGCCCGTGCCGCGCCTATTATCCGGCCGCAATGCCAGCGCCTTGTCATACAGCGCCTCGGCCTCGGCGAGCCTGCCCTGCAGCTTGAGGTTCCAGGCCAGGTTGCCCAGCACCATGCCATCTTCGCGCGCCAGCAGCTTCAGCGCCTGGCGGTAATGGCGCTCCCCTGCCAGCAGCGCGCCGGTCTCGGTGAACACCACCCCCATCATATGATGCGCCATCGCCGCCCTTGGCGTGGCCTTCAGCGCGGCGGCGGCAAAAGGCAGCGCCTGCGCATGGCGGGACTGGCCGATGAGATATTGCGCGTATCGCCCATTGGCCTGCGCGCGCTGCGCCGGCGCGCCCGGCAGCCCCGCCAGCCGCGCCCCCAGAGCATCCGCCGCCTTGATGCGCTTCTGGGCGTTGCGGATCTCGAACAGAACTCTGAGCCCCACGCGTTGGTTCGGCACCGCGTCCAGAATCCGCAAAGCCAATGTTTCGGCTTCGTCGTATTTCTTTTCGTTGAAGAGTTTCGTTGCCTGGGCGGCTTTTTCATCCAGCAGCGCCGCCGCCTCCTGGCCTGGCCATTGCGCCGCATCCGCCGCGCAGCACCGCATTGCCCGCAACAAGCTGCCGCAAGGGCATGGACCATCCTTCACCTGCACGAAGCTCACCGCCCCATCCGATTCGTTACGACTTCATACTACAGGCTCCGCCCGGTGCGGCAACGTACCCATCGGCACCGCAAAAGGATTGTCTTTTCAATGTACTGTGCAATAGCCATTCATTCTCAACCCCGTCAAAATACTTGACGCGGCCCCCGTGGCGCGCCAGATGGGCGGTTCAATACGGAGTGTCCTCATGCGCGATTTTTCCCAGCTCTCTGAGCGCGAGATCCTGGCCCTCGCCATCGGCAACGAGGAAGAGGATGGCCGCATCTATCTCGACATCGCGGAGCGTCTGCGCGAGGAGTACCCTGCCTCCGCCAAGATCTTCTCCGAAATGGCGGCTGAGGAAGGCGAGCATCGCCGTGAGCTGCTCGATCTCTACCGGGAGAAATTCGGCGAGCATATTCCGCTGATCCGCAGGCAGGATGTGCGCGGCTTCATCACCCGCCCCTCCGTCTGGCAGTTCCCCAAGCCCAATATCGACGATGTCCGCAAGATCGCCGAGAGCATGGAGCAGGAAACCCAGCGCTTCTACCGCAACGCCGCCGCGCGGACCACGGATGTCTCCATCCGCAAGCTGCTGGGCGATCTGGCGGATGCCGAGGCCGTGCATGAGCACCGGGCGGATGCGCTGTCCGAGAAGAACCTGCCAAAAGATATCCGCTCCGCGGAAGACCAGCACGCCCGCCAGCAATTCATGCTGCAATATATCCAGCCTGGACTTGTCGGGCTCATGGATGGCTCGGTCTCCACCCTGGCGCCGATCTTCGCCGCCGCCTTCTCAACCCATAACCCGTTCTCGACCTTCCTGGTCGGCGCCGCCGCCTCGCTGGGGGCTGGCATCTCCATGGGCTTCGCCGAGGCGCTCTCTGATGACGGCTCGCTCACCGGCCGCGGCACGCCCTATGTGCGCGGCATCGTCACCGGGCTGATGACCACGCTGGGCGGGCTTGGCCATACCCTGCCCTTCCTCATCCCCAACCTGCATCTGGCCCTCATCGTCGCCATCATCGTCGTCATCATCGAGCTGTCGGCGATCTCCTGGATACGCTGGCGCTTCATGGACACCTCCCCCATCCGCGCCACGCTGCAGGTGGCGCTTGGCGGGGCGCTGGTATTCGCCACCGGCGTGCTGATCGGCGCGGGCTAGTTTTGCAGCGCCGATCCGGTCGATCCTCGCAATGAGGCATTGACCAACTCAAGATACGCATTGCCGGTATAGGCGCTGATCCCGGCATAGCCCGCATGCAGGGCGCCTGCGCCGGCGCGCAGGTGCGCGAACAGGGAGGCCAACGCCTCAGCGTGGCTCGCGCGCGTAGGTGATGATGGAGAGATAGGTCATCGGCTTCACCAGCAGCCTCTCGGGCCCATGAGGCGCTGCGGAATCGAACAGCAGCGCGTCCCCGGGAGCCAGATGGTAGGACTGGTCGCCATGGCGATACAGCACCTCCCCGGTGAGCATATAAATGAACTCCGTGCCCTCATGCTGGAAGGCCGGGTACGGGGCGGCATCCTTGCTCAGCGAGATGAGATAGGGCTCCACCACCATATGGCCGCCCAGCGCATGGCCCAGCAGCGCATATTGATGCCCCGCCTTGGTGCCGCGCCGCTCGATCACCACGCCGGTGCCCGCCTTGACGAAGGAGCAATCGCGCTTCTCCTCAAAGGTGGAAAAGAAGGTGGTGATGGGCACGTTGAGTGCGCCCGCCAGAGATTGCAGCGAGGCCAGGGAGGGCGAGATCTGCCCGTTCTCGATCTTCGAGAGCATGCCGCCGGAAAGCCCCGCCGCCGCCGCCAGCTCCGACACGGTGATGCCCACACGCCGGCGCAATTGCCGCACCTGCACGCCAATCGCCTGCTCCAGCGTCAGATCCGAGACCGCGGCGGCGCCGCTGCCGGTGCTATAGGGCTCGGCGATCTCCGCGGGCAGGCCCGCCTGCTCCAGGGCTTCGGACAGAGGCGCCTTGATAAGCTGGGCTTTTCTGGCGTTCGGCTTAGCCGGGCTGCGCATATTTCAACCGTCCTCCTGCGTTTTCGTCTTATGCCCCGGAGGTTGAAAAGGCCAGCCTTGATTAGGGCAGCGCCGTTACCGGCCTTCCAGCCGCTTCGCGGCGGTGAGGGTATTGCGCAGCAGGCAGGCGATGGTCATCGGCCCCACCCCGCCCGGCACCGGGGTGACCAGCCCGGCCTGCGCCGCGGCTTCGGCGAAATCCACATCGCCCACCAGCCTGGTCTTGCCCTCGGCGGCGGGCACGCGGTTGATGCCCACGTCAATCACCGTGGCACCCGGCTTCACCCAATCGCCCTTCACCATCTCCGGGCGCCCCACGGCGGCCACCAGAATATCGGCCGTGCGGCACAGCCCTGGCAGGTCCTTGGTCTTTGAATGCGCCATCGTCACCGTGCAGTTCTTCTGCAACAGCAGCTGCGCGATCGGCTTGCCGACGAGGTTGGAGCGCCCGATGACCACGGCATGCAGCCCGGTCATGTCGGGGAGCTTGTCTTCCAGCAGCAAAATGCAGCCCAGCGGCGTGCAGGGCACCAGCCCCGGCAGCCCGGCGGCGAGCCGCCCGGCATTCACCACCGTCAGCCCATCCACATCCTTGTCCGGCGAGATGGCGGCGATCACCTCGTCGGCGTTCAGATGCCTGGGCAGCGGCAATTGTACCAGAATGCCATGCACCGCCGCATCGGCGTTCAGTTGCCGCACCAGCGCCAGCAGATGCGCCTGCGTGGTGTCGGCGGGCAGCTTATGCTCAAAGGAGCGCATGCCGACTTCCACTGTCTGCTTGGCCTTGTTGGCGACATAGACTTTCGAGGCCGGGTCATCGCCCACCAGCACCACGGCCAGGCCGGGCCGGTAAGGCAGGGTGGCGACCTGCGCCGCGATGGCGGCGCGCAAATTGGCCGCGAAGGCCTTACCGTCAATGATCTCAGCCAAGGCTCTCGTCCTTCATGCTTGGGGCGGTCTGCGCGCCCCTTCTAACGGAAACAGCGCGACAACGGCAACGCAGGCTCAGCTTGCGAACACCACGGTCTTGGCGCCGTTGAGGATCACGCGGTCCTCCAGATGGTAGCGCACGGCGCGGGCCAACACCCGGCGCTCAATGTCGCGGCCCTTGCGGACAAGATCTTCCGGCGTGTCGGCATGGGTGATGCGCTCCACATCCTGCTCGATGATCGGGCCTTCATCGAGGTCGGCCGTCACGTAATGGGCCGTGGCGCCGATCACCTTCACCCCGCGCCTATGCGCCTGGTGATAAGGCTTGGCACCCTTGAAGCCGGGCAGGAAGGAATGATGGATGTTGATGCAGCGGCCGGTGAGCTTCTGGGCCAGCGCATCGGAGAGGATCTGCATATAGCGCGCCAGCACCACCAGCTCGGCCCCGCTCTCCTTCACGATGGACCAGATCTGCGCCTCCTGCTCCATCTTGGTATCCTTGGTGATGGGCAGATGATGGAAGGGAATGCCGCCGAAATCGAGCCCGTTATAGCTCTCGCGCCCATGGTTGGAGACGATGCCGACCGGCTGCATCTCCATCTCGCCGATCCGCCAGCGATAGAGCAGATCCTCCAGGCAATGATCGAACTTGGAGACCAGCAGCAACACCTTGCGCGGGGCGGAATGGTCGGTGAGCTTCCATGTCATGTTGAAGGGCGCCGCCACCGGGCCGAACCCCTCACGCAGCTTGGCGATCTGCGCCCCCTCCACCAGCTCAAAGGCGATGCGGGCGAAGAATTTGCCGGTCTCCAGATCGTCGAATTGCTGCGCCTCGCGGATATCGCCCCCCTGCTCGAACAGATAGGTGGCGACGGCGGAGACGATCCCCGGGCGGTTCACGCAGGAGAGGGTGAGCACGTAATGGGCTTGTGACATGGTCGAAAATTTCCTGATGGGTTGAAGAGAACGGGAGGCGCGCGCCGCGCTGCCCTCAACCTCGTCCGGTATTGAATGTCGCTGCAGCTTCCATGAGGGCGTGATGTAGCGCCTCCGCCAGTGAACGGAAACAGGCCAGGATGAAAATCTCCCCCTCGCGCCAGACCCGCCCCCCGATATGGGCGGCAAGGGTGATCGCCGCCTCGTCCCCGGCGAAGCGGGCGATGTCGATGGACAGGCGTTTTTTCAAGATTTCAACCGCGTGCGGGCCGCAGACGGTCAGCATGGCGAGCCCGTTCGTCTGCTCGGTGACGGCGGCGTGCCGGGCTGGCAGCGCCAGCTCGCCCAGCACCAGCCATTGGCGCGGGCTTTGCCCCGCCGCGGACTGCCTAGATTTCCAGAATGCCCGGCTGATAAGGCGGCGCGTCCTTCTCCTCCTCGCGCGCATAGCCGCGCGGGGCCGAGACAACCCAGAAACCGGAGGTGAACGTCTCGTGCCGGTAATGGGTGTGGCCGTGAATCCAGAAGGCCGGCGCGTAGGGCGCGAATTCCGGCAGCAAATCGGACGCATAGGCCGGGCCGATGCCCCCTTTCCGGCTGCCCAGAAACGCCGCCCCCGGCGCATGGTGGGTGACGATCAGGCGCGGCGTTGAAGACTCATCGGCTTTCAGCCGCGCCAATGCGGTATGCAGCCAGGCCCGGGCGGCGAAATGGCGCTCCATCGTGAGTTTCGGGCTCAGCCGTTTCGCGCCTTCATTGATCAGCCGGTAGTCATTCATCCGCGCCCCGGCATAGGCGCTGGACAGCGTCACATCGTGGTTCAGGTTGAAATCCGTCCATAAGGTGCTGCCCAGCACATGCAGGCGCTGGCCCCGCACCTCCAGGGTGAACAAATCATTATCCAGAAACCGCACCCGCCCCTTGGTTGCCGCCGCCGCCGCCGCGAGCTGCGGCCGCGCCTGGGCAAGATTCTGGAAATAATATTCATGATTGCCCGCCACCAGCGCCACCGGCACGCCAAAGCGCTTGGCCAACCCATCCGCATAGGCGACGCTGAGCACCCCGTTATGGATATCGCCCGCCAGCACAATGAGATCGGGCTGCGGCACATCCTTCAGCGCGGGCCGCGTTGCGGCGGCGGGGCGGCGGCGGAAAAAATCGCCCAGGCGGCGGCGCCTGCGTTCCATTTCGATATGCAGGTCGCTCATATAGAGCACGCGGATCATTTCATCGTCCGCATCAAGGTGAACAGGAACAGAAGCGCGAACAACAATGTCAGCCCCTGCCAGAGCTGCAAACTGCTGAAGGCAAGGCGGCTTGGCGGCAAGGCCGCGTCCCGCCCTTCCGCAAGGCCGATCTGCAGGACCTGGGCGAGCTCCCCCGCATCGGCGAACCGGTCTTCCGGCCGGGCGGCGAGGCCCCTGGCCAGCGCCTCGCCCAGCCAAGGGGGCAGATCAGGCCGCACACGCTGCAAGGGGCGCTTCTCATGCTGGCCATAGGGAAAGGCCCCGCCGGAGAACATGCGGTAGACGCTCACCGCCAGGGCATAAACCTCCGTGCGGGCATTGGCGGGCGTGCCCTTCAGCAGCTCCGGCGCCATATAGCGTATGGTGCCGCCGGGGCGCGCGGCATTGGCGGCGTCGATGCCCGGCAGATAGGCGAGGCCGAGATCCAGCAGCCGCACCTCCCCGGTCTCCAGCAGCATCACATTGTCGGGCTTCAGGTCGCGGTGCACCACCTCGATGGCGGCGAGGTCCTGCACAGCCTCGCAGAGCCGGAAGACAATGCCGATGCCATCCGGCAGGCTCATCAGCGGGGCGCGGTTGAGGCGCTTTTCCAGCGTCTCGCCCTCATAAAGCGGCATCACCAGATAGAGCGAACTGCGGCGCTCCGCCGGCACATCGATATACCGCACCACGTGCTGGCTGCGGATTTGCGTGCCGATCCAGGCCTCGCGCATGAAACCGGCGGCGAAGACCTCGTCCTGCAGCATGGAGGGCAACGGAATCTTCAGCGCCACGTCGCGGTTGTTTTTCTGGTCCCGCGCCGCCACCAGCATGGTGTAGCGCCCCCTGAACAGCAGCCGGCCGATGCGAAAATCATCCCACACATCGCCCTCGCGCGGGGCGGGGCGGATGGGCAGGTGCGCCAGCGCGGCGTGGGCCTGGAAATCCGGCCCGGCCGCGGGCAGGCTGTGCACCCGCAACACCATCACCGCCTTGTCGGGCGCTGGCAGATGCGCCAGCGCCGCCAGCACGGTTTTGGCCAGCCCGCCCTCGCTTGCGCGCTCCAGCAGCGGCGCCAGGGCGGCATATACCCCCTCCATCGCCGCCAGCCCGGCGATCAGCAGATACACATCCCCGGCCTCGGCCTCGTCCTCGCCCAGGTCCAGCGCCAGCTCCGCCTCCAGCCCCAGCGCCCTGGTGGGCATGAAGGGCGCGGCATCGGGCGGGCGGATATGCGGGTGCAGCAGCGGGGTGAGCCTGCCTGCGCGCAGCCGGTACATCTGGCAGGCGCCCACCTGCGCCAGCCCGATGCGCCTGTCCTGCAACAGCAGCGCCGAGAGCGAGACGGGGGCGAGGCCGGCCTCCCCCTGCTCCTGCCCGGCCAGCCAGCGGTTGAACGAGGCCAGCGCCGAAGCCGCCGCCTTGCGTGGCGAGATGGTGCGCCGGGCGCCGAAATAGCCTTCAGCCACGCCATGCACGGCGCTTTGCACGGCGGCACGCGCCCCGGCCATGTCGGCGCGCCCATCCGCATGGGCGCGGGCGATGATGGCGAGCGCCCCACGCTCCGGCACGCCAAAGCCGCCGCCCTCATAGAGCGCGTAGAAATTCGGTGCCGCCGCCTCCCCCTGGGCGGCGAAATCAGCGTCGATGGACCAGCCGGCCGGCGCCGCCGGTTCAGCCATTGCGCCCGCCGGCGGGCACCCACAGCACATCCGCCCCGCCCATGCCGTTGGCGGCGCGGGCGAGCACGAAGAGCAGGTCCGACAGCCGGTTGAGATAGACCAGCACCAGCCGGTTCACCGCCTCGTTCGGGGCCTCCAGCAGATGCACCACCGCACGCTCGGCCCGCCGCGCCACGGTACGGGCAAAATGCAGCCGCGTTGCCGCCGTGCTGCCCGCGGGCAGGATGAAGGAGGTGAGCGGCGGCAACGCCGCCGTCACGGCATCAATCCGCCCCTCCAGCCAATCAATCTGCGACTGCACGATCCGCAAGGCAGGGGCTTCGCCCTCGGTGATCGGCGTGCAGAGATCCGCGCCCAGATCGAACAGATCATTCTGGATGCGCGCCAGAATCGCATCCATGGCGGCGTCGGCATCCAGCCGCGCCAGGCCAATGACGGCATTGGCCTCGTCCACCTCGCCCAAAGCGGCGATACGGGCTGAGGATTTCGGCACGCGCGTGCCATCCCCCAGGGATGTCTCGCCATGATCGCCGCCGCGGGTATAAATTTTGTCCAGTTTCACCATGGCCAAACTGCACCATGTCCGGCCGCCAGCTTCAAGGGCCAGGCCCTAAGCCTGGCGCGGGCGGTAGCACGGGCTGGGATCAGCCGCCGCCAACTTCTCCCAATGCGCCAGGATCAGCCCGATCTTGGCGAACACCACGCCGACATCGGCGAATTCCCGCCGCAGGCGCGCGGAGGGCGCCAAGGCGCGGTGCGAGGGCTCACCCGAGATCAGCCGCGCCCCGGCGGAGACGCGCAGCGCCCCCATCTGCCCCTCGCCATGCGGCTGCGCCAGCGGCACCGGCTGGCCGATATGGCAGATGCGCGCGGCAAGCGCCGCCTGCGCCGGCAGCCAGGGCGAAAGATCGGTATTCAGCCAGACATAAACCTTCCGCGCCTCGGCGGGGGTCAGGCAGCGCGCGGGCGCGTGCGGGGCGCGCAGCGAGAAGGTGAAGATGCTGGGCAGGCGCTCCCAGGCCTCATCGGCGCCGGTACGGCTGATGGGCGGGGCGGGCAGCAGGCTCAGCCCCGGCGTGGCGGCGACTCCCCGCTCCACCGCCTCGGCAAAGCCCCGCAGGATCGCCGCCCGCCGTGCCGGGGACACGCGCAGCAGCGCCTTGATCTCCGCCAGCGCCGCGTGCCAGCGCAAAGCCAGGCCGTAATTGCCGCCCTCCGGCAGCGCGCTTGCCGCTGGCGCACCCGCCGGAAACTCGGCCCGGTTGAAATAGGCGGCAAGGCCCGCGGGCAGCTTGCCCGTGCGCAGCCGCGCCGCGACGCTTGCCGGCAGCAGCGCCGCCCCGGCGAAAGGCGGTCCGGTGAAGAATTTCGAGCCGGTGACCAGCACGATGGCCCCGAGATCAAGATAGGCCCGCAGGGAAGCCGGCGAGAGCCGCGCCTGGCAGGCATCCAGCACGATGTCGAACCCCTCCCCATAAGCGGCGCGCAGCCTGGCCAGGAAGGCCGGGGCCGGGGCCAGCAGACCGGTCTTGGACAGATCGAGCCCGTGCAGGATCACCCGCCTGCCCGCCGCCAGCGCCTCCGCCAGCGCCGCCTCGACCTCCGCCTCCACCTCCGCCTGCGGCCGCACGGCGCCGGAGGGCGCGCGGAGCAGAATGTTGGTGAGCGCCGTATCGGGCCGGAAGCCCTCGATCGGCGCCTCGAAGGTCACGTCGTGCCCCAAGGCCGTATCCACGGCGAAATGCAGCCCGCGCGCCGCCATCGGCACGCCGCGCCCGGTTTCCTCCGGGGCGATGAGGATATTCTGGACCGGCTTGTCCGTTCCGGCGAGATGGGTGAGCGCCAGGGCCAGCAGCTCGGTATCGGTGCCAGAGGCCGCGAGCACGATCTCCTCGCCGCCGCGCAAGCCGAAGGCCCGGGCAATGCCGCGCCGCGCCGCGCCGATGCACCCCGCCACCACCTTGCGCCCCGGCGTGCCGCGCAGCAGCGCGGCGGTGGCGGCCAGGCGCGCCTTGTCCGCCGCGATATAGCCGCGCTCCGAGCAGGAGGAGGCCGTGGAGGAGGCAAAGGTAATGGCCCAGGGGCGCGGCCGGTGGCTGCAGCCATAGCCGTTCAGGGCGGTTTTCGGGTCACGGGCCAGGCGGATATCCCCGCCGGTTTCCATCAGCTCATCGGCGGTGCCGAGCAGCCCCCAGACCTCATGCAGGCGCTCCGCCGCCCGGGCCTCCAGCCCAAACAGCTCGGCAAGCCGCAACGGGCCGGGAGAGACCTCCGCCGCCATCGGTGCCAGCCAGCGCGGCAGCAGGGCGCTTGCGGCCTCGGGCAGCGCCTCGGGCTCGGCCATGCAGAATTGCGCCGCGGCGCGGGCGGCGGCGGCGCGCGCCAAGGGGGCGTCCACCCCGCGCGCCGTCAGCCAAGCGGCTTCCGCCTCATGGCGCAGCATCAACAGCGCCAGCCCCGGGTGCGCCGGGCGCGGCTCGGGCAGGGCATGGCGGAAAACGGCAAATTCCGGCGCCTGGATCAGGCTGTTTCCAGAGAATGTATTTTTTCCGTCCGCCAGCAGCTTCGAAGGGTTCATTTTATCTCCGGCTTTGCCCATGGAAATGTTTACCCCAACCCCTCCGCGCCGCCAAGTCAGCCCCCGGCCATGGCCAAAAACCGAAGGTTTTGCTGGCGTTGCCATTGTGCGGACCAGAATCGCATGACAGGATGACAAGGCTTGCCGACCCGGCCAGCGGGAAACATTTCGCCGCATCTCAACCCGATCAAGGAGAGCACCCCGGACAAGGGTGTATAAGGAAGAAGATGAAGAAGATCGAAGCCATCATCAAACCGTTCAAGCTCGACGAGGTGAAGGACGCGCTGGGCGAAGTTGGGCTGCAGGGCATCACCGTTACCGAAGCCAAGGGGTTCGGCCGCCAGAAGGGCCATTCCGAGACCTATCGCGGCGCCGAATATGTCGTTGATTTTCTGCCCAAAGTGAAGCTTGAAATCGTCTGTGACGACGATGTGGTGGAGCGCGCGGTGGAAGCCATCATGAACGCCGCCCGCACCGGGCGCATTGGCGACGGCAAGATCTTCGTCTCCACCGTGGATGAGGCGATCCGCATCCGTACCAATGAGAAGGGCGTCGCGGCGATCTGACGCGGCTTCATTGAATCTCTCTGAAATGCGCGATATGCGAGGCCGCGCATTTCAGAACCGCCCCCGGGCGCGGACGAAACGCGCGACACCAGCCGCAAACCACCCGGCTGGAGGAGATTTTTGCGTTTTTGGCCCCAGCATTGCCAAAATAGAGGTTAACATTTTCCGCCGGACTGTATAAGCACGGCCGGATTTTTTTTGTGCGGAGCAAGAAACTTGGCGACGATGTATACCGAGACGGTGAAAACCGTCCGGCACTGGACGGACAGACTGTTCAGCTTCACGACAACGCGCAACCCCGGCCTGCGTTTCCTCAACGGGCAATTCACCATGATCGGGCTGCAGATCAACGGCCGGCCGCTGCTGCGGGCCTATTCGCTGTGCAGCGCCAACCATGAGGACCAGCTGGAATTCTTCTCCATCAAGGTGCCCGACGGCCCGCTGACCCAGCACCTTCAGAAGCTCCAGCCGGGCGATGAGATCATCGTCGGCGGCAAGCCCACCGGCACGCTGATCCAGGACAACCTGACCCCGGGCAAGTACCTGCTGCTGCTCTCCACCGGCACCGGGCTGGCGCCCTTCGTGAGCATCATCAAGGACCCCGACGCCTATGAACGCTACGAGAAGATCGTGCTGGTGCATGGCTGCCGGCAGATCGCCGAGCTGAGCTATGGCGAGAAGGTGGTGAACGAGCTGCTGGAGGACGAGTTCTTCGGCGAGATGGCGAAGGAAAAGCTGCTCTATTACCCGACCGTGACGCGCGAGCCCTTCCGCCATAATGGCCGCATCTCCACCCTGCTGGAGGAGGGCAAGCTGGAGGCCGATCTCGGCCTGCCCGCCCTGAACAAGGCGGATTACCGGGTGATGCTCTGCGGCAGCCCGCAGATGCTGGCCGATCTGCAGACCATGCTGGAGACCCGCGGCTTTCAGGAAGGCAACCATTCCGAGCCCGGCCAGTTCGTGATCGAAAAGGCCTTCGTCGAGAAGTAACCCCCCCCCTCCCCGCGAAAACGCCGCCCGGCTCTGCCTGGCGGCGTTTTTATGGGGTCAGCTGCAAATCCCGTCCTGCTGCCCGAGCTTCGTGCAACTCGCGAGCTGCGCGGCGGGGTCATAGAGCGTGATGGTGATCCGCCTGCCCGCCGCCTGCACCAGGCTTGGCATGCCCAGCGCCTGAACGCCGGCGAAGAATTGCTGCGGCGTGCTGACATTCTGGCCCGCATGGCCATACACCACCCAGACCCGCTTGCCCTGGCCCAGCGACTGCTTGGCATGGGCCAGATCGCCGTAAGGGTCGCTCAGCACCGTGGCCTGGGCGGCGCTGGACATATAGACCTTCAGGATCGGCACGGCGCCGGCATCGGAAAAATAGATGACATCGCCGGGGGTCACCTCCCCGGCCAGCATCCGCGCCGCCACATCCCAGCGCGGCTTGGTCTCGACATGGTAATAGGGCAGCAGATTGGCCGATAGCAGGGCGGCGGCGCCCAGCACCGCCAGCCGCGCGGTGCGAGGCGCGCGCCCCTCCAGCAGCGTCGCGGCGCCGATCCCGGCCAGAATGGCGAAGGGAGCGGCACTCCAGAGCAAATAACGCGGCAGCAGCAGCGGATGCCAAAGTGAGATCAGCGCGAACAGGCAAGGCAGGAACAGGAAGGCGATGCCCAGCATGATCAGCATCGCCGGGCGGCTGCGCAGCCGCCTTGCGGCGGCCCCCAGCGCCAGCAGCAGCAATATGTCGATCAACCAGACCAGGCCGGGCACCGAATGACGATTCAGGAACTTGAAGGACACCCAGTCCGCCACATGCATCAGATAGACCGCCCCGAAATTATACCAGAGCCGCGCCGCGTCGAGCGGCGGAATCCAGCCCAGGCTGTTGGTGACGGTTTGCGTCTGGAAATGCAGCATCAGCGCGTAGAAGGGCGCGGTAACCACCAGCACCGCCGCATCGGCCAGCAGGACATTGCGGGCGAAGCGCCCGCGCGCGGGCGCGAAGGGCAGCAGGCCGAGAAAGATGAGATTGGCGGCGATCAGCCAGGGCAGCCCGTCGCCCAGCACATCCAGCGCCGCCGCCGTGCCCAGCACGAAACAGAGCCAGCCCGCCCGGGCGGCGCGCAAGCCCTGCCCCGCCGCGCGCAGATCCAGCGCCAGCCGGGTCACGCCGTACAGCGCCACCAGGATCAGCGTCATCACCAGCGTGTAGGAGCGCGCCTCCTGCGCGAAGGCGAGCACGGTGGGCGAGCATCCCAGAATCAGCGCCGCCAGCACCCCGGCCAGCCTTCCGGCGATCCGCTCGGCGATCATGAACACCAGCATCACCGCCCCGGCGCCGAACAGGGCGGAGGGCAGGCGCAGCCAGAATTCCGGATGCGCGAAATGGGTGAAAGGCGAGAGCAAAAGGAAGAAGCTCGGCATATGGTGATTCTGGAAGGAATCCAGCACCAGCGCGCCGGGCTTTAGCGAGGCGCGGTTGAGGGTAAACACCTCATCGAGCCAGAACGGGCGGCTGCCGAGGCCAATGAGCCGCGGCAGCAGCGCCAGGACAAAGACGCCGAGCGGCCAGGCCCAGGCGGCAAGACAAGAGGGCTTGGCCAGGGCGGCGGCCGGCAAGCCGGAGGCGGACTCCGAAGGGATTGAAGTGCTCAAGCGCTAACCTGGGTCTGGACCTGCAATTGTACCGCAGGGGCCGCCTCGGGACGCCAATCGCGGAAGAAGGCGCGGCCGATGGCCCCTGCAAGGGCCTGCAGGTGAATTTGAACGACATCTAGATATTCATGCAGCCCCGTGGCGAGAATATGGCCAAGGGGCTTTTCCACCAGCAGCTCGCGCAGCACCTCCGCCCGCTCCATCGCCTCCGCCACGGCGGAAAGCCCGTGATGGCGGCGCAGATCGTCCAGATGCGATTCAATCCGGCGCACGCAAAGCAGCGCCGAGCGCGGGCTGGAGGGGTCGCGCAGCAGGAACTGCACCACATCCTCCGCCGAGAATTGCGCCCGGGCATAGCGTTTGAAGGCATGGTAGCCCGCCGCGCCGCGCAATATCGCGTTCCATTGCGTCAGCTCCGCCACGCGCTTCTCTTCCGCCCCGCGCGGCAGCAGGGCGGTGTATTTGATATCCAGCATGCGGGTGGTCTGGTCGGCACGCTCGATATAGCGGCCCAGCTCATAGAAATGCCAGCCCTGGTCGCGGTAGAGCGTGCCCTGGGTGATGCCGGTATGGGCCTGCACGCCCTCCTTGATCCTGGTGCAGAGGCGCGAGAGCGCATCCCCCTCCAGATCCTCCGGCGTGATGCGGGTGACGAAGCGGTGGAACACGTTCAGCTGCTTCCACATCTCCGTGCTCATCAGCGGCCGCAGCGTGCGGGCGTTGGTGCGCGCATCCTCCAGGCAGGCGGGAATGGAGTTGGTGTTGCCCCGGTCCAGCAGATAGAAGCGCTTCACATGGGTGGCGTCGGCGGAAAAGCCGCGTTCGAGAAAATTCTTCTCATCGGCGTTGATCCGGATGAGGCCGAACCAGGCCTCGGTCTCAAAGCCCGGGCTCTCGAAGCTCTGCGTCACGTCGATGAGCCGCGCCATGTTCTCGACGCGCTCCAGGTAGCGGGCCATCCAGAACAGCCCCTCGGCGTCACGGGCCAAAAGCCCGGGGTCACGCATCTGGTTCACGCCTTGCCTCCTTGGCCGAACGGCTCGGCCAGCACCCAGGTATCCTTCGAGCCGCCGCCCTGCGACGAGTTCACGATCAGGCTGCCCCGTTTCATCGCCACGCGCGAGAGCCCGCCGGGCAGCACCCAGCTTTCCTTGCCGGTGACGATGAAGGGCCGCAGGTCCAGATGACGCGGCCCGATCCCCTCCTCGGCCAAGGTCGGCCCGACGGAAAGCCCGATCATCGGCTGGCTGATCCAGTTCTCCGGATTGGCCAGGATGGTGGCGCGCACCGCCTCCAGCTCCGCCTTGGAGGCGCGCGGGCCGATGGTGATGCCATAGCCGCCACTCTCACCCACCGGCTTGGTCACCAGCTTGTCGAGATTGTCCAGCGTGTAGTTCAGCCCCTCCGCCTCGCGGCAGATATGGGTCTCCACATTCTGGATCAGCGGCGTCTCGGCGAGGTAATATTCGATGATGCGCGGCATATAGGCATAGACCGCCTTGTCATCGGCCACACCGGTGCCCACCGCGTTGGCGATGGCGACATTGCCGGCCTTCCAGGCGCCGATGAGCCCCGGCACGCCGAGCATCGAATCCGGACGGAACACTTCCGGGTCGAGGAAATCGTCATTCAGCCGGCGATAAATGGTGTGCACCGGCTTCAGCCCGGAGGTGGTGCGCATGAACACGCGTTCGTTATCGACCAAGAGGTCAGCGCCCACCACCAGCGGCACGCCCATCTCACGCGCCAGGAACACATGCTCGAAATAGGCGGCGTTGTAGATGCCCGGCGAGAGCAGCACCACCTGCGGGTCCGCGTGCCCGCCCGGCGCCACCTCCGCCATCGCGGCGCGCAGGCGCCGGCCATAATCATCCACCGGCTTCAGCTTGATGCCCGCCATCAGGTCCGGGAAGGTGCGCAGCATCAGATGCCGGTTCTCAATGACGTAGGAAACACCGGAGGGCGTGCGGGCATTATCCTCCAGCACCCGGAAATCGCCCTTCTCGTCGCGGATGATGTCGATGCCGCAGACATGCACATAGGTGCCGTGCGGCACCGGGAAATCCTTCATCTCCGGGCGGTAATTGGCGTTGCCGTACACCAGGTCGGCGGGGATGATCCCGTCCTTCACCACATGGCCCTTGCCGTAGATATCGCCCAGGAACAGGTTCAGCGCCTTCACCCGCTGGATGCAGGCGCGCTCCAGCAGGTCCCATTCAGGCGCGGTCAACACACGCGGAATACAATCAAAGGGCAAAATGCGGTCGATCGCCGTGGCATCGGAATAGACCGTGAAGGTCACGCCCAGATCGATGAGGTCGGTTTCAGCGGCGCAGGCGCGGGCGCGCAGCGCCTCCAGCCCAATCCCCTGCAGCCGCTCCGCCAGCCATTGCGGCACCGGGCCGGCATCGGGGCGGGGGGTGGTCAGTTCACAGAAAAAGCGGCCGGGATCATATTCGGGCCAAAGATGCTGGAAAATATCGTTCAAGCCAAAGCCTCCGGCGCGCGCACGCGAGAAAAGAGGGGATGAAAAAGGCGACGAAATGTTATGCGATCCGCCATGGCCTGACCGTGCCACGGCGCAAACAGCACCAGCGGGGAGGGTTTCGCCCAGCCTTTCAGCATGTATCATCTAGAATTTGGCGCCGGTGCGTCATGGTGCAAGGTAAATCTGCCGTCAAAACGTCCATATCCGCAAGATGCTCCCACCGGCCTTACATTTAATCTGTGTCATGACCATGCAAGCAATGGACCACGGCGGAAAACCGCCCGGCTACGCCCTTCCCGCACCGCCTGACGGTAAAAAACACTACGCCTCAGGCACAGGTAGGCACATGCCGGACAGTCTGGTAATTCTGCTAGAATGCAGCCTCTAGCACCTTGCGATGAAACGCTGGACCGCCAGGGCCGGATACGGAGCCCCTGGGCGCCGGTCATGGCCGCGCTGCGCGAGGTGGGAAACGAGGAGCTGGAACGCCGCACCACCGCGCTGAACCGGCAGGTGGGGCTGGCCGCCCCGCTCGGCTTGCAAGGCGGGCCGGTTTACGACCCGCTGCCAGTTCCTTTTACCGCCGCCGAGTTCGCCGGGCTGGAAGATGCCGTGCGCCAGCGCGCCGCCCTGCTCTCTCAGGTGCTGGAGGATCTCTACGGCCCGCAAAGCCTGATGCAGATCGGCAAGCTGCCCCCTGCCCTGGTGCTGGGCGATCCGCATTTCCTGCGCGCGCTGCATACGCGCGCCCCCCTCGCCGCGCCGCGCCTTGGCCTCTACGCCGCCGATGTCATCCGCGCGCCGGACGGGCGGTTTTTGCTGCTGCGCGACCATACGGGCGTCATTCCCGGGCTCGGCCATGCGCTCACGCTGCGCCGGCTTGCCACCGGCACGCTGCCGGAACTGTTCCGGGCGGGCGGGCTGCGCTCCATCCGCCCGGCGCGGGAGATCTTGGTGGACCATCTGCAGCGCGAGGCCGAGGGCGGGCTGGTCGCGGTGCTGTCGGGCGGGCTGGCGCAAGGTCCGGCCGGCCATGATGGGTTCGATGACGCGCTGCTGGCCCGGGCCCTTGGCGTATTGATGATCGAGCCCGCCGACCTCGCCACCCGCAACGGCGCCCTGCACATGAAAACGCTGAGCGGGCTGCTGCATGTGGCCACGCTGATCCGCGGTGTCTCGGGCATCGATCTCGACCCGCTGGAACAAGGCGGGCGCCCCGGCTCGGGCATTCCCGGCGCCTTCGGCGCCATCCGCGCAGGCGTGCTCTCCATGCTCAACGCCCCCGGCAGCAGGCTGCTCGAGGCGCCGGCGCTGCGGCCTTACATCCAGGAGCTGTTCGAGCCGCTGCTGGGCGAGCCGGCGCAATTGCGGCTAGCCGATGACGAGAATGTGAACACCGCCTCCACCGCGCCCTTCCTGGCCCCGGACCGGACCATCATCAAGGCCCCGCTCTGCTTTCGCCTCTTCGCCTGGCATGACGGCATGCACTGGCAGGTGCTGCCGGGCGGGCTTGGCCTGACGCTGCCCGCCGCAGGCGTGCCCGCCGGGCTCGGCATGAAGGATCTCTGGGTGCTCGACAGCGAGGAGCCGCGCATGATCTCCGGCGCCCCGCCCGCCGAGCCGCCGGAGAAGGTGAAATTCCTGGCCGCGGCGCATCTGCCCTCGCGCATTGCCGACAACCTGTTCTGGCTCGGCCGCTCGGTGGAGCGGCTGGAGGCGGCGGCGCGGCTGCTGATGCTGGCGCTGCCGCGGCTCGAATCCGGCACCTCCCTGCCGCGCGACATGGCCGAGCGCGCCTTGATTTCCCGTTGCCTCGCCCAGGCCGGGCTGCTGCCGCCAGACGTCGCGGGCGCGGCCATCTCGGGCCGGCTCCTGCGCCAGACCTTGGCGCGCCGGCGCCCCATTTCCGGGCTGTTGCAGGAGGTCGGGCGGCTGGTGGATGCCTCCTCCGAGCGGCTTTCGCCTTCGATGCTCGCCACCGTGCGCTTTGCCCTGAACCAGGCCAGGGAGGCGCTGCCCAACGAGGAGGCGGCCCTGCCCACGCTGCTGGGCTTCGCCGCCACCTTCGCGGGCATCGCGGCGGAGAACATGTCGCGCGAGGGCGGCTGGCTGTTCCTGGAAATGGGACGCCGGCTGGAGCGTGGCGAGACACTGGCGGCGACGCTGGCCATATTGCTGAACGGCCCGGTGGAACGGCTGGAGCCCGGCATGGCGCTGGGCATCGAGCTGGCTGATTCGGTGCTGAGCTATGAGTTGCGCCATGCCGGCATCATGGCCCCCGGCCCGGTGCTGGCAATGCTGCTGGCTGATCCGTCCAACCCGCGCTCGCTCGCCTTCCAGTGCACTGCGCTGCGCGCCTGCCTGGAGCGCCTGGGCGCCGATGACGATGCCGACTCCGCCCGGCAATTGCAGCAGGACGTGGCAAACCTCGCCGGCAATGCCACGGCGCTGCATGCCACGCTGAGCGCCACCGGGGCCAGGCTGCGCCTGCTCTCAGACCGCGTGCACCGGCGCTTCTTCACCCTGCTGCCGGAGGCCCATACGCTGGAAGAAGACGAGATCTTGGACGCGGCGCAATAATCAGCCAAGTTGCATCGCAACATGACCCTCTACCGCCTGCACCACGCCACCACCTATGATTATGCCGAGCCGGTCGTTATCGGCACGCATTTCATGCATCTGCTCCCGCGCGAGCGGCCAGGGCAGGTCGTGCGGGAGGCCCAGCTCGATATCTCCCCCGCGCCGGATAACCGGCGCGATGAGATCGACCATTTCGGCAACCGCACCACCAGCGTCTCATTGGCCGGGGCGCATAAGCAGTTCAGCGTCTCTCTGAGCGCGACCGTGGATGTTTTGCACCCCGCCCCGCCGCCCGCGGCGCAGACGCCGCGCTGGGAGGCGATCGCCGCCTGGGGCCAGCAGGACCCGGAGGTGGCGGAGTTCTGCCTGCCCAGCAAGCTCGCCATGCCAGCCGGCGAGATCGCCGATTACGCCGCCGTGAGCCTCTTGCCGGGACGGAAAATCCTGGACGCGCTGCTGGAGCTGAACCAGCGCGTGTTCACGGAAATGAACTACAAGCCCGGCGTGACCAATAATTGCACCACGGCGCTGCATGTTCTGCAAACGCGCACCGGGGTCTGCCAAGATTATGCGCATTTCATGCTGGCCTGCCTGCGGGCACTTGGTCTGCCGGGGCGCTATGTCTCTGGCTATCTGCGCACCCTGCCCCCGCCCGGCCAGGTGAAACGCCGCGGCGCCGACCAGAGCCATGCCTGGGTGGGCGCCTGGCTCGGCCCGGAGACCGGCTGGGTGGATTTTGACCCCACCAATAATCTGCTGGTCTGCGATGAGCATGTTACCCTGGCTTGGGGCCGGGATTTTTTGGACGTGTCGCCCCTGCGCGGCATCATCCTGGGCGGCGGCCGGCATAGTTTGCGTGTGGGCGTGGATCTGGAGCCGGTGCTGACTTAAAAAGCCCGCCAGCCGCCGCGCTGGCCGCGCACGAATAGATACCCCGCAAAGCCCAGCACCAGCAGGATGGGGATCATCAGAAACGCCGTCCAGACCAGCACCGCGCCAATGCACAGGGCCAAGCCAAAAGCAGCCAAGCGCAGCAGGATCTGCGCCAGTGAGGGTTTGGGCGGCTGGACGAATTGCCCATCGGGCGTCATGTCGAGCACCGGGCCGTTTTCATTTGCCATGGGCTGAATGTAGGGCAGCCCCGGCACGGCTTCAATCGCCATTTTTGCCACTGCCATGGCGGGCAGGCCGGGTTGGGGTTAAATATCCGCCATGCAGGATGACGATCTGTTCGGCCCGCCCGTTCCGGCTCCAGCGCCAGGCCGCCCCGCCGGGCCGCGGCCGCTGGCCGAGAGGCTGCGGCCGAAAACATTGGGCGAGGTTGTGGGGCAGGAGCACCTGCTGGGCCCGCAAGGCAGCCTGACGGGCATGCTGGCGCGCGGCTCGCTGGCCTCCCTCATCCTCTGGGGGCCGCCAGGGGTCGGCAAAACCACCATCGCCCGGCTGCTGGCGGATGCGGCGGGGCTGCAATTCCGGCAAATTTCCGCGGTTTTCTCCGGGGTCGCGGACCTGAAAAAAGTCTTCGACGAGGCCACCCGCCTGCACCGCGCGGGCAAGGCGACGCTGCTGTTCGTGGATGAGATCCACCGTTTCAACCGCGCCCAGCAGGATGCGTTTCTGCCGGTGGTGGAGGCGGGCAGCATCGTGCTGGTCGGCGCCACCACCGAAAACCCCAGCTTCGCGCTGAACGGCGCTTTGCTCTCGCGCGCCCAGGTATTCGTGCTGCGCCGGCTGGACGATGCGGCGATGGAACAGCTCCTCACCCGCGCCGAAGCCGAAACCGGCGAAACACTGCCGCTGACCGAAGGCGCCCGCGCCAGCCTGCGCGCCATGGCCGATGGCGATGGAAGGGCGCTGCTGAACATGGCCGAGCAGCTTTTCGCCCTGCCGCCCGAGCCCCGGCTGGACGAAACCGGGCTCGGCCAGCTCCTCTCCCGCCGCGCCGCCCTTTATGACCGCGACCGGGAGGAGCATTACAACCTCATCTCCGCCTTGCATAAATCCATGCGCGGCTCGGACCCGGATGCCGCCCTCTACTGGCTGGCGCGGATGTTCGCGGGCGGAGAGGACCCGCGCTATATCGCCCGGCGCATCACACGCTTTGCCGCCGAGGATATCGGCCTCGCCGACCCGCAGGCCCTGGTGCAGGCCCTCTCGGCCTGGGAGGCTTATGAGCGCCTGGGCTCGCCGGAAGGGGAGGTCTGCATCGCCCAGGCGGTGGTCTATCTGGCCACCGCGCCCAAATCCAACGCCGTCTACAAGGCCATCGGCGCGGCCAACCGCGCCGCCAAGGAAACCGGCAGCCTGATGCCGCCCATGAACATCCTCAACGCCCCCACCAAGCTGATGAAAAACCTCGGCTATGGCGCGGGCTATCAATACGACCACGACACCGAGGAGGGGTTTTCCGGCGATAATTACTTCCCCGAAGGCATGGGGCGGCCGGATTTCTACCGCCCGGTGGAGCGCGGCTTCGAGCGCGAGATTCTCAAGCGCCTCGCTTATTGGGCGAAATTGCGCGAAGAGACAGCATGACCGAGTATCAAGTTACCGAAGCCGGCGCGGAGATGCGGCTGGACCGCTATCTGCGCCGTGAAGTTCCCGGCCTCACCCAGGGCGTGCTGCAAAAGCTGCTGCGCACCGGCAAGATCCGCCTGAACGGCACCCGCGCCGAGGCCAATGCCCGCCTCACCGAGGGCGATGTGCTGAGCGTGCCCGAGATCGCGCCCCCCGCCGAAGCGCCCAAGCAGCGCCATGTGGTGAAGATGGACGAGGCGCGGATCAAGGAGCTGGAGCGCATGGTGCTCTACAGCGACGCCGCCGTCATCGTGCTCAACAAGCCCGCCGGGCTGCCGGTGCAGGGCGGCTCTGGCATCGCCGTGCATGTGGATGGCATGCTGGACGCGCTGCAGGGCGAGGCCCCCGAGCGCCCGAAGCTGGTGCACCGCCTGGACCGCGACACCTCCGGCGTGCTGGTCATCGCCCGCAGCGGCAAAGCGGCCAAAAAACTCTCCGCCGCCTTCCGCGGCCGCGATATCGAGAAAACCTACTGGGCGCTGCTGGCCGGGCTGCCGGACCAGCTTGAAGGCCGCATCGACCTGCCGCTTAAGCGCGTTGATCTCGGCTCCACCTCCCGCGCCGAGCCCGCCTCGCGCAAGGACAAGGAGGCGCAGAAGGCGATCACCGATTACCGCGTGCTGGACAAGGCCGGACGCAAATTCTGCATGATGGAGTTATCGCCGCATACCGGGCGCATGCACCAGCTGCGCGCGCATTGCCTGGCCCTCGGCACGCCGATCATGGGCGATGAAGTCTATGGCGGTGTTTTTTCGGAACATTTCGCGCAGCAGCTGCACCTGCATGCGCGCCGCCTCACCTTCCCGCATCCCGAAGGCGGGTTCCTGACCGTGGAAGCGCCGCTGCCCAAGCACATGCTGGATGGCTTGCAGTATCTCGGCTTCCCGGCCCCCGAGGCGGCAAAGCCAAGGCGCAGCGGGCGGTAAGCTTGCAGGGATGACAAGCAGGGTTTTGAATCCCGGCTTGAGGGGAAAGCTGTCTGTCAGATTCTAGGCGGTCGGGTGAGGAAACCGGACGTTGAATCTCCGGCGCCTCATCCGCTTTCAGGCTGAGATACAGAGACACAGCAATTCCCAGGCCAAGTGTCCTGGGTTGCTTTGGCGAAATGTGGGTAAACTTTTACCTCCATATCATTCAACGCAGGCGCCTTTTGTGGTATGGAGACTTCCAGTGCCGTAATTTTATATTCGTGGCATCAGGTGGTGATCGCCAAGGGGGTATACACATGTATCCCATTAACGAAGACAAGCTCAATCAACTCGTCGGCAAAATGCTGGGGGACCTTGGGGGCGCGTTCAGCGTGCCCACAGTCCGAATCGGTTTGAGGTTGGGG
>DATJXU010000160.1:0-5953 GCA_035499915.1 Acidocella sp. | reverse complement strand
TTCGCTGAGAGGTTCGGTGCGGTCCGGCTTTTGTCGAGGCGGCGGGCAGTTGGGGGCTTCGTAGCTGTGCTGGCGTCTTCCTTTATCGGGTTGTGGGGGCTGCAGAACCCTCAAGCTCTGCGTTTTCCTGGCAGTTTCTTCGGGCCGCCCAGCCTGCAATCTCAATATGCCACGGAACAGGCCATGGCCGTTTTCCGCCATGCGGCTCTGGGGCGAGTGGCGGTGGATGGCAGCGTGATTGCCCTGGACCCGGACCATTATAGAGAGGCGCAGCTCGTCTGGTGGCCGCAATCTGTTCTGCCGGATACAGTTATTTTCTTTCCGCATGGGCAGGGCACCAGCCACGCTTTGCAATTGGTCGCGCAGGCAGGGTTGAAACAATTTTACCAGGTGCCGGGCACGGTTCTACGCCTAGCCACCAACAAGGCGCTGGACCTCAAGGCACTGAACCTCACACCCTGGACGCCGCCTCAATAATTGAACTGGTAGCTCAGCCCGACGCTGCTGCCATTGCTGCCGGTGCTGTCCGTGCCGGTGGTGCTTTGCAGCTTCAGGCCTTTGTAGAGATTGATCTCCACATTCGCCTGCGTGCCCTGGCCGGTGGTGGATTGGCTGGCGCCGACATACACGCCCGGCGCCAGATAACGCCCGGCCTGCACCGAAGGCGCGCCGCTGCCGGAGCTGCTGACTGAGAGCTGGTCCAGCCCCAGCGCGTTGCGCACCGAATCCAGCGGGCTGAAACCGCCGCCCACGCCCGCGATCTGCGCCAGCGCCGCCGCCAGCGAGGCCGCCTGGAAGGGCGACAGGCTGGCGGAGCTTTGCCCGAACAGCAGCTGGGCGAGGATTTCGTCAGACGGCAGGGGCGGTGAGCTGGTCAGGCTGATCTGCGGTTTCGCCGCCGTGCCGCCGATCACCAGCGTGGCGGTGCCGTTATTGGTTGTGGTGGTGGTCGCCTCCAGGTCCAGCGCCGGAATGAAGCCGCCGCCATTGAACGCGATCTGGCCCGAGGTGAATTGCAGCGTCTTGCCCGCCAGCGAGACATTGCCGCGGATCAGCCTGAAACCGCCGGAGGGTTGCGGGTCATCGGCGGTGCCGCCGATCGTTATATGCCCGCCCAGCTCGGCAAACAGCCCATCGCCGCGGATGAAGATCTGGTTCCGGGCATCCACATCCAGCGCCAGCTTGACCGGCGGGGCGGGCGGCGTGGTGCTCGCGGGCGGGGATGGCGGCTGGCTGGCATTATGGATCGGCAGATTGGCAACCGAAGGCGGCAGCGATTTCGGAATGTTGATGTTGGCTTTCAGGAGATCGATCCTGCCGCTCAGGGCCGCCTGGCCTTTCAGCGCGCCCTTCAGGGTCAGCGCCGCGTTCAGCGTCTCGGTGAGGAGGTCCGAGGCGATGGGGGTGGCGTTATTGGCGTTCAGGGCGAAATCCACTTGCATGCCGGGGCTGGCGAGGTTGATGGTTCCGTGGCCGCTGATGGTTCCCTTCCCGGCATTGGCATCAAGGCTTTGCAGGGTCACCAGCCTGTCCGCGGCGATCATGCTGGCATTGATGGCGGTGAGGTTCAGGCCGGAGGCGATGTTCTGCACCGTGCCGTCCGCCAGTTTCAGCGTGCCATTGGCGCGCGGCGCGCCCGGTGTGCCCGAGAGCCGCATGTTGGTGGTGACCACCCCGCGCACCAGATTGCCGCGCACCGCCAAAATCGGGTCCAGCAGTTTCAGGTCCAGCCGGCCGGCGAGGGCGAGGTCCATTGGCCCGGTCATCGAGAACGGCGCGGTCCCGCGTGTGGTGAGGGCCACATTCGGCCCGGCTTCCAGCGCCACGTCGATCTGCGCGCTCTGGCCCTTGAGGGTGGCCTTGGCGGCGATGGTGGCGGGCGGCAGGGCGGCGGCCGGGCCGGCCTGGTCGCGCAGGCCCTGGGCGTTGAGCGTGACCTGCCCAAGGGGGGCTTGCGGCGTGCCGGCAAGCTGCATGCTGGTGGTCACCACCCCGCTCAGCCTGGCCCCCATTTTGGCCAGCAGCGGGTTCAGCAGGGGCAGATTGACCCGCCCTGCGAGCGCCAGGTTCATCGGCCCGGTCATGGCCAGGGGCGCGGTGCCGCGGGCGGTGATGTTGGCATCCTGCCCGGCGCCGAGCGTGAGGTTCACATCGGCACTCTGGCCCTTCAGATCGGCCGTGCCGGAAATGCTGGCGTCGGGCAGCCCGGCGGCCGGGCCGCTCTTGTCGCGCAGGCCGGTGGCGTTCAGCGTGATCCGCCCGGCGGGGGCCTTCGGCGTGCCGGTGACATTGGCGGTGAGGCTCACCATGCCCGCCGCATCCAGGCTGGGCACGAACAGCTTGGCCAGGGACAGGTCGAGATTTTTGACCGAGGCTTTCGCGTTGAGAGCGGGGGAGAGCGTGCCATCCAGCGCGATGCTGGCATCGCCAAGGGCCAGAGCGAGATGCCGCACCGTGATCTCGGGCTTGGCCTCGATGTCGGCTGGCGCCCGCAGCCGGGCGGCAAGGCCGTGCCAATCGGCTGTCAGGCTGGCCAGATGCGCGCTCTGTGCCGGAACATCCAGCACGCCCGCGAGGCTGAGCCTGGCCGGGTAGGACATCAGCCGGGCCAGCGTGGCATCCATTTGCACGGCAAGCGCCTCCAGCGTGCCATCGGCGCTCACAATGCCGTTGATGGCACCCAGAGACGGGCTGGCCACGACATTCTGCGCCTTCACGTTCAGTTTCAGGATCTGGCCGCCCTGATAGGCGAAATCGCCCTGCACGGCGCCGCGCATCCTGGTGCCGGTGAACATGTCGAAATCCGCCAGCGAACCGAGGGCGAGCTGGGCGGTGCCGGTGGGCAGTTCGGCGCCTGCGGCGAGGTTCAGGTCCGCCTGCACCAGCAGGGATTTCCACTGCGCCTGGTTGATCCTCACGCTGGCGGCACCTTTGGCGTCGCGGGCGAAGGCGGCATCCAGCGTCAGCGGCGCGCCGGCCAGCGTGCCGGTGCCGGTGAGCGTGCCGTGCGGGGTTTGCGGCAGATGCTGCGCCATCAGCTTGAGGCCGAACGGGCCGGAGGGCACGCCCGGCGCCGTGACCTGGCCGGTGATGTCGGCATAGACCGCGAAATCCTGCGGGCTGCCGGTGGCATGGCCATGCAGTTGCACCGCGCCGGTGAGCTGCGGCGCCAGCGCGGCAAGGCTGTCCAGGCTGGCATCGGTGGTCAGGTCGAGCTGGTTTTCATCCAGCGTGCCGCTGGCGCCGAGGCGCAATTGCGGGCCGCGCAGCGCCAATTGCCCGATTGTCACGCTCTTGCCCTGCAGGCTGGCGAGCAATGAGAGATCGGTCCGCCCGGCCAGCAGCTTGTCCAGCCCGGCGGGTGCCTGGGTCAGCGCCACATGGCCTTGCAGCGCCAGCGTCGCGCCGTCCTTCCTGGCGGTCTGCACCACCACCAGATGCAGCTTCGTGTCACCGCTGATCTCCTGCTGCGCCAGCGCGCCGAAGGGGGCGAGGGCGGGGATGGTGAGTGTTACATCCGCGAAGGGGTTGCCCGGGTCCAGCCCCAGCGTGCCGCCGAGGTTGAGTTTCGCATCGCCCAGCGCCAGGGCGGCGGTGAGCGCGGCATGGGCGCGCGGGCCGTCCAGCGTTCCATCCATGGTCAGTGGCGCCGGCACCTGCAAGCTGGAGAGATGGCCGATCAGCCCGTTCGGCGGCTCGCTCACATGCAGCTTCAGGGAGACATTTGCCGGGTCCAGCGTGGCGGCCAGGAGGTACTCGGCATTGCCGTTGGGCGTGGTGGCGTTGAGCGCGATATCGCCATGCTGGAGGTCGCGCAGATGCGCACCGCCGGTGGCATGCAGCACGATATCCTCACCCGCCAGGGAGGGGGCGATGTGCAGCGTGCCGATCTCCAGCCTGTCGAGAGTCACCCGCAAGGCGGGCAGTGCCATGCCGCCGCCATTGCGGCTTTGGCTTTTGCCGGGCGGATAGACCGGCATGCGCGCCACGTCGATGCGCTGCGCCGTCAAGGCCTGGGCGGAGAGAGTGCGCCGCAGCAGCGCCAAGGGCGACCATTTCAGCTCGGCCTGCCGGCCGCTGAGCCACACACCATCCTGGTCCAGCACCTTGAAGCCGGCGAGCTTGATATCCGCCGGGAAATGCCCGCCGAGCCCGCTGAGCTGGATGTAAGCCGCGCCAAACTTGTTGATCTCGCGCACCGCGAAACTCCGGCCGGCCGCGCTGTTGAGCGCGACGGCAAGCCCCGCAATGGCCACCCCCAGCAGAAGCAGCAGGACCAGAAAGCCGAGAAGGATGCGTTGCAGCCAGCGCATGTGGTCAGAAAGCCTCCCCCAGCCCGAGATAGAGCGCGAAGGCGTCGCTGCCGGCGGTGCGTTTCAGCGGGATGGCGATATCCGCCCTGATGGGGCCGATGGCGGTATAATAGCGCAATCCAAGCCCCGTGCCGACCCGGATTGTGCCCTTGAACGGCGCGGAGCCGGCGTTCACCTGCCCGGCATCGATGAAGGGCACAATGCCGATGCTCTTGGTGATATGCTGGCGGAATTCGAGATTGATGGCATCCATGGCCAGCCCGCCTTCCGGCTTGTCATCGGGAAAGAGCGGCCCGACCGTCTGGTAGGCATAGCCGCGCACCGTGCCCGAGCCGCCGGCATAAAAGCGCTGGTCCGGCGGCACGCTGAACTGGCTGGTGCCCTGGATGCTGCCCACAACCCCATGCACGGCGATCACCCCCCAGGCCTGGCGCTCAACGGGGATATAAAAGGAGCCGGTGGCGAGCAGGATGACGAAGGGGTCGTTGTGGTTGCCCACCACTGGGTAGGTGGGGGTGATGGTGAGCCCCAGCATATGGCCGCGCGTGGGCTCCAGCACGCTGTTGGCCGTGTTCCAGGTGAAATTGACCGGGAATTGCACCAGCACATAAGTGCGCGAGACGCCTTCCTGGTCCACGCGCTCGCTGATGAAGCTGGGGCCATAGGTGAGGGTGGTGTTGCTGGAGAGGGAGCGCGAGAGCGAGGCGCCGAGCAGGATGCCGGTGCGGTCATAGGCGGTGAGCGACTGCTTCAGCCCTTCGGCGGAGAGCGAGAGCGTTTGACCGCGCGCGTAATAATCTGGCTTGGTGAACACGGCTTTCAGGTCATAGCCCGGCGCCGTGGTGCCGGTGCCGCCCAGCCCGTTGGCGGCGGCGGAGAAGGTCAGCGTCTCGGCATGGCGAAACACATTCCGGTCCTCCCAGCTGGCACCTATGGCAAAGCCGGTATCCGTGGCGTAGGCGCCGGAAAGCGAGACGGCATGGCGCTTCTGCTCCACCACGTGAAAATCGATCGGCACCTTTCCGTTTGTGGCCGTAGCCGCCGGAACGGGGGTGACGGAGGAGAACACGCCCAGCCCCAGCAGCGAATTCCGCGCGTTTTGCAAGGCGGTGTCGGAATAAGGCTGGCCGGGCAGCGGGCCGATATGCCGGCGCAGGAAATCCGGGTTCGTGCGCGTCAGGCCGGTGAAGCTGATGGCGCCGATATCCACGCGCGGGCCGGGGGTGACAGTGTAACTCACATCCAGCGTATGGGTGGTTTGGTTGGCGACGGCATAAGGATCGCTCACCGTGGCGAAGGCATAGCCCGCATTGCGCAGGGCGCTGGTCATGCGGCCCGTGGCGCCCAGTATGGGCTCGGCGGTGGCCGTTTGCCCCGCGCGTATGCCGGGCCTGGCCTTGAAGCCCGGCGGCAGCCCGTTGATGCTCACCTGCCCGAGGGTGAAGAGCGGCCCCTTGTCGGTTTTCACCTGCACATTGACCAGCCTGGCATCCGGCAGCTGGTTGAGGTGGTCCAGCAGCGCCGGGTCGTCGAGGGACATGCCGTCGATGGTGATGGTGGCGCTGCCCGAATCATAGCCCAGCGAATGCAAAACGGTGATGAACTGCGTCTCATCCGCGCGGGCGCGGCCGATGAGCGCG
>DATJXU010000159.1:0-5098 GCA_035499915.1 Acidocella sp. | reverse complement strand
AGCTGCACCTGCACGTAGCTGCGTAAATCACCCGTTCCATCGCCATAATCGCGGGCATTGAAACTGAAAAGATTGAAGCGCCCGCAAGAGAAAAGCCGAAGCCGCGGCAAAGCGGCGAGGTCGAGCAGCAGATACGCCACGTTGTAGCGCAAATGATGCCGCCGTGGCCGCAGCCGCGTATGCGTCACCAGTGTTTGGTAAAGCGCGTTCATGCCGCCTGGCTGGGGCGGGGCAGGTGGATGCGCCCCGATTCATCCGCCACGCTCCAGGGCCGGCGCACCCCGCCAAGTTCCTCGGCCACCGCAAGGCCCGCCTGCAGCCCGTCCTCGTGAAATCCGGCGCCGAAATAGGCGCCGCAGAACCACAGCCGCGCCGCGCCCTGTAAACTCCACAACGCCCTCTGGGCACGCAGCGCGGCAAGGTCGAAGACAGGGTGTTGATAGCTTTTATGCAGCATTGCGCCCGCCGGTTCGCGCGGCGGGTTGAGCGTGACGAACCAGTTCTGTGCCGTGCTCAGATTTTGCAGACGGTTCATCCAATAGGTCACGCAGATCCGGGCCTGTTCGCCACGCGTGCCCGCATAGTTCCAGGCCGCCCAGGCGGGCTTGCGGCGCGGCATGAAGCTGGGGTCGGTATGCAGATAGGCCGCGTTGTTTGTGTACCGAAAGGCGCCGAGCACGCCCTGCTCGCGCGCTGTCGGCGTTGCGATCAGGCGCAGCGCGGTATCGGCATGGCAGGCCAGCACGGCATGGTCGAAGCTGGCGCGGCCGCCAGCCTGGTCATGCACCACCACCCCGGCATCCGTGCGGCGCAGCTTTGTCACCCCGGCGCCCAGCTTTGTGGTGCCGGCGAACGCGCCCTTCAGCCGCGCCACATATTCGCGCGCGCCGCCGCTGACGGTTCGCCAGGCCGGGCGCTTTGTGAGTTTCAGCAGGCCGTGCGTTTCGCAGAACCGCAAGAAGGCGGCGGCCGGCAGATCGCCCGCCTGCCCGGCCGGGCAGGACCATATGGCGGCGATCATGGGGTAGAGATGATCCTCGGTGAAGGCGCTGCCATAGGCGCCGGCGCGCAGGAAGTCCCGCAGGCTCATCTCCGGCGCGCGCGCCGCCTGGGGCGCCTCGCGGTAGAAGCGCACCAGGTCGCGCAGCATGGCAAAGAAGCGGGGGTTTAAGAGATTGCGCTTTTGCGCGAACAGCCCGGCGAGGTCGCTGCCCGCATATTCCAGCGCCGGTGCCTTGAGGGACACGGAAAACGACATGTCGCTCGGCTGGGTGGCCACGCCGAGATGTTCGAACAAGGCGGTGAGGTTGGGATAGGCCGGCTCGTTATAGACGATGAAGCCGGTATCAACCGGCACGCCGCCGGCCTCCACCGTGTGGCTATGGCCGCCCAGGCGTGGCTCGGCTTCATACAGCGTCACCTCATGGCGGCGCGAGAGCAGCCAGGCGGCGGCCAGCCCGGAAATACCCGCGCCAATCACGGCAATGCGCTGCTGTTCGCTCCCGGTGCCGGCCACGTTGTGTACTCCCTCGATTTGCATGAAGGTTACGCGCGGGCCGTTTGCATGGATCACGCGCGAGACAAAAAAACCGGCCGCTGGATGCGAAATGATCCAAATTCATGGCCGCCCCGTATTATGCTGCGTGAATGTCCATGACGCCCCTCATCGCCCGGCATCGCCACGGGCCCAGCGCATTCCGGTGAGCCCGGTCGAGTCCGTGCCGCTGGATGCTGGGGCGCTGGTGCAGCTCATCCGCCGGGTGGCCGGATGCCAGGACCGTCAGGCCTTTGCCGCCTTGTTCAAGCATTTCGCGCCGCGGGTGAAAGCCTATCTGCTGAAAACCGGGCTCAGCCAGGCGGCGGCCGAGGAGCTGAGCCAGGAGGTGATGCTCAGCCTCTGGCGCAAGGCCGGGCAGTTCGACCCGGCCCGTGCGGGGGCGGCAAGCTGGATCTTCGCCATTGCCCGCAATGCCCGCATCGACCATGCCCGCCGCCTGCGCAACCTGCCGCCCGCGCCGGAGGAAGAGGCGCTGACGCCGTCCGCCGAAACCGCGATTCTGGCGGCTGAGCGCGATGGGCGTGTCGGCGCGGCACTCAAAACCCTAAGCCAGGACCAGCAAGTTATTTTGTCTCTGTCGTTCTTCTCGGATCTCCCCCACGCCGCCATTGCCGACCGGCTCAATCTGCCGCTCGGCACGGTCAAATCCCGCATCCGCCTGGGGCTCGCCCGGCTGCGCCTGTTGCTTGGAGAGGCGCTGTGATCCACCATCACCCCTCGGAGGAAAACTTGCTGCGCCTTGCCGCCGGTACATTGCCGGCCGGCTTGGCGGTGGTGGTGCAGGCGCATCTTGAAGCCTGCCCCGCCTGCCGGGCCGAAACCCAAAGGCTGGAAGCCTTGGGCGGGGCCATATTGGAGGATCTGGCGCCGGCGCTGCTTGACGAGCGCGCCTTCAACCAGGTTCTGGCCCGGCTGAACGAGCCGGCACCGCTGCGCGCGCCTCGTCCACCCCGGCAGCCGCCAAGCTTGCTGCCTGAAGCTGTACGCCTGCCTGCCGCGCTGAGAGGGGCGGATATCGGGCGCTGGGTGTGGGTTGGCCGGGGCATTCATCATAGCCGCGTGCGCCTGCCCTGGGCGCCTGAGCAGACGATGATGCTGTTTCGTGTGGGCGGCGGCCGGCGGGTGATCCACCACACCCATGGCGGGGCCGAATTCACCCAGGTTCTGGCCGGCGGCTTCAGCGACGAGACCGGCCATTACGGCGCTGGCGATCTTGCCGAGGCGGATGAAACCCTCGCGCACCAGCCGGTGGCTGACCCGGAGGGCTGCATCTGCCTGGCGGCGCTGGAAGGCGGGCTGCGCCTGCCCTGGCTGGACCGGCTGCTGCGCCGCTGAAATGAAACGGCGCATGCTCCTTCTCATCGGCGCGGCGCTGCTTATGGCAGGGGGGATGGCGGGCGCCTCGCTGTCGCCGGTCACGGTGCTCAATGATTTCGCGCCGGGCGATTTCACCGTCACCCGCGACATCAGCTACGCGCCGGGCCCGCGCGGCGGGCTCGATATCTACGCCCCGCGCCATGCGCAGGGCGCGCCTTTGGTCGTGTTCTTCTATGGCGGCAGCTGGCAGGATGGAAACAAGGCGCTTTACCGCTTTGTCGGCGCGGCCCTGGCCGCGCGCGGGGTGGTGACCGTGATCCCTGATTACCGCCTCTACCCGCCAACCCGCTTCCCGGGTTTCCTGCAGGATGGCGCCGCCGCCGCCGCCTGGGCCCATGCGCATGCGGCTGATTATGGGGCGGATTCCTCACGCCTGTTCCTCATGGGCCATTCGGCCGGTGCCTATATCGCCGCCATGCTGGCGCTGGACCCGGAATTTCTGGCACCGCATGGGCTGAGCCCCAGGCGGGATGTGGCGGGGTTTATCGGCCTGGCGGGCCCTTACGACTTCCTCCCGCTTACAGACCCTGTGCTGAAGATTATTTTTGGCCCGCAAGCTGGCCTGGCGCGCACCCAGCCGATCAATTTCGTAGCCCCCGGCGCGCCGCCCGCCTTTCTCGCCGCGGGGCTGGATGACAGCATTGTCGACCCCGGCAATAGCACCCGGCTGGCCCGCAGCCTGCGCCAGGCGGGCGATGTGGTGGAGGTGAAACTCTATCCCGGCATCGACCACATCAAGCTCGTCGGCGCGCTCTCCCCATGGCTTGGCATCCTGGCGCCGGTCCTGCCGGACTGCCTCGCCTTCATCCATCAGGTTAAACCGCAAACCCTCAGGAGCGGCGCATGACTCTCGCCACCCACATCACCAGCGCCGCCGAAAATCTCCCGCTGCCTGACAGCCTGCTGCGCCTGGGCATCAGCCGCATGGTCGGGCGCAGCAACAGCCGGCTTGCCAGCGCCCAGGCTGCCACCAGTGGCTTCGCGGCGGACATGGAGTCCTACCGCATCGCCGAACATACCGAGGCTGCCAACCGCCAGCATTACGAGCTGCCGCCGGGGTTTTTCGGTCTCGTTCTGGGGCCGCGGCGCAAATATTCCTGCTGCCTCTACCCCACCGGGCGGGAGAGCCTGGAAGAGGCCGAGCTGCACGCGCTGGAGGAGACCATAGCCCATGCCGGGCTTGCCGACGGGCAGGAGATTCTGGAGCTGGGCTGCGGCTGGGGCTCGCTTTCCTTATTCATGGCCCGGCGGTTTCCAAACGCGCGCATCATGGCTGTTTCCAACGCCGTCGCGCAGCGCGGCTTCATTGAGGCGCAGGCGCAACGGCTCGGCCTGCAAAACCTTCAGGTCATCACCGCCGACATGAATGAGTTCGACCCGGCGCGACAATTCGACCGCGTGGTCTCGGTGGAGATGTTCGAGCATATGGCCAATTGGCGCGGCCTGCTCACGAAACTCCGTGGCTGGCTGCGGCCCGGGGGCAAGTTGTTCGTGCATGTCTTCGCCCATGCCACCCAGCCCTACCGGTTCGACCATGAGGACGAGGCGGACTGGATCGCCCGCTATTTCTTCACCGGCGGCATCATGCCGAGCCACGATCTCATCGCCGCCTTTCCGGATCTTTTCACCCTCACGCGGGATTGGCGCTGGAGCGGCACGCATTACCAGCGCACGGCGCAGGATTGGCTGCGCAATTACGACCGCGAGGCCAGCGCCATACGCACCATGATGGAGGATGTGTATGGCGCCGGGGCGAAACTCTGGTTCCGGCGCTGGCGGCTGTTCTTTTTGGCCACGGCCGGGCTGTTCGGCCATGCGGGCGGCGAAGCCTGGGGGGTGAGCCATTACCTGCTCACGCCGGTGCCGTGAGCTTCTGCCTTATCGCCGGGGCTTTGGTCACGATGCTTATGCTGCTTGCCTGGGTGGTGCAGCGGCGCCTGGGCAATGCCGGATGGGTCGATGTGTTCTGGACGTTCGGCACCGGCCTTGCCTTGGCCGGCGTGGCGCTGGCGGCGCCCGGCATGGCCTGGCGCCACTGGCTGCTGGCGGCTTTGTTGCTGATCTGGGCGGTACGGCTTGGCGCCTATGTCGCCTGGCGGGTGGCCACCGGCCCTGAGGATACGCGCTACGCCCAGATGCGCGCCGCCACCGGGGCCAAATTCC
>DATJXU010000158.1:0-38013 GCA_035499915.1 Acidocella sp. | reverse complement strand
CTGGCGGATTTTCCTGGGCTGGTGACGCTGCTGGTGCCCCGCCACCCTGAGCGCGGCGCGCAGGTGGCGGCCATTTGCGCCGCCGCGCCGCGCCGCGCCCTGGGCCAGGCTGTGGTGCCGGGGCGGGTTTATGTGGCGGATACGCTGGGTGAGCTGGGGCTGTTCTTCCGTCTGGCGCCCTTTGCCTTCATCGGCAATTCCCTGGCCGGATTTGGCGGGCATAACATTGTGGAACCGGCGCTGCTGGCTCGCCCGGTGATCTGCGGCCCGCATCTGGAGAATTTCGAGGAGGCCGCCGCCCGGCTGCGCAGCGCGCAGGCGCTGCGGCAGGTGACGGATGCGGAGGGGCTGGCGCAGGCCGCGCGGCTCTGGCTGGCCGGACCGGCGGATGCACACGCGGCAGGCGAGCGCGCGGCGGCGATTTTCGCGGGATCGGAGGAATTGCCGGAACGGCTCGCAGGGCTCATCTTAGATGGCGTGTCATGAAAGCCCCGGAATTCTGGACCAAGCGCGGTCCTCTCGCACAGCTCTTGCGGCCCTTTGGCCTGGTCACCCGCCTTGCCACCGCCAGGCGGGTGCGGCGGGCCGGCTTTGCTGTCGGCATCAAGACCATCTGCGTCGGCAATGCCGGGGTTGGCGGGGCGGGCAAGACGGTTGTGGCGCTGGATCTGCTGGCCCGGCTGCCGGGACAGCCTTTTGCGCTCACGCGCGGCTATGGCGGCGCGCTGGCGGGGCCGATGCTGGTGGACCGCGCCATCCATACCGCCCAGGAGGTGGGCGACGAGGCGCTGCTGCTGGCTGATGCCGCGCCCACCATCAAAGCCCGCGACCGCGCGGCCGGGGCGCGGCTGGCCCTGGCGGAGGGGGCGAGCGCCATTGTCATGGATGACGGGTTGCAGAACCCGGCCTTGCGCAAGGATCTGTCGCTGCTGGTGATCGATGGCGGCTATGGTTTCGGCAATGGGCTGCTGCTGCCCGCCGGGCCGCTGCGCGAGCCGGTGGGCAGCGCCGCGCGGCGCTGCCATGCCGCGGTGCTGATCGGCGATGACGAGACCGGCGCGCTGGCGCAATTGCCGCCCGCCTTGCCATTGCTGCGCGCCAGCCTGATGCCCGATTGCGTGGAGCCGCTGGGGCGGCGCCCGGTGATCGCCTTTGCCGGGATCGGCCGGCCGGAGAAATTTTTCCGTTCCGTGATCTCGCTGGGGGCGGAGCTGGTGAGCAGCCATGCCTACCCGGACCACCATGTGTACGCGGCGCGGGAGGCCTCCGCCCTGCTGGCCGAGGCCGCCAATACCGGGGCGCGGCTGGTGACCACCGCCAAGGATTTCGTCAAGCTGCCGCCCAATCTGCGCGCCGCCTGCCTGGTGGTGAAGGCGCAGCTGGTCTGGGAGGATGAGCTGGCGCTGGAGATGCTGCTGAACGCATGAGCGCGCCCGAGCCCCCTTTTGCCCAGCGCGCCGAGGCGGTGCTGGCCGGTGCGTTGATCCGGTTGCTTTCGCTCCTGCCGCCTGTCATGGCCGCGCGGCTGGGCGGGGCGGTGACGCGCAGCATCGGCCCGCTGCTGCCGGTTTCACAAAAGGTGGGGGATGCCAATTTGCGCCTCGCCATGCCGGAACTCTCCGCCCCGGAGCGCAAGCGGATTATCCGGCAGGTCTGGGAAAATCTCGGCCAGACCATCACCGAGCTGGTGCGGCTGAAGGATATCCGCGAGGTGCCGCAGGGGGCGCCTGGACCCGGCTACAGCATCGCCGGGTGGGACGAGCATGTGGTGCCGCTGCTGGAGCCAGGCAAGCCGGCGCTGTTTTTCACCGGCCATATCGGCAATTGGGAGGTGATGCCGCTGATGGCCGATGCGTATGGGGTGGATTTCGGCTTCATGTACCGCGCGCCCTCCAACAAGCTGGTGGATGAGATGCTGGCGCGGTTGCGGCGGCGCAATTACCGGCACAATGTCCAGATGTTTCCAAAAGGTGCGGCGGGGGCCAGGGCGGCCTATGCGCATCTGCGCCAGGGTGGCGCGCTGGGGCTGCTGGTGGACCAGAAGCTGGATACCGGCGTGGCCGTGCCCTTTTTCGGCAAGAGCGCGATGACGATGGATGCGCTGGCCAGCTTCGCGCTGAAATTCCGCTGCCCGGTCTTTCCCATCCATGTCAGGCGCCTTGGCCCGGCGCGGCTTGAGGTGGTGTGCGACCCGGCACTGGCTTTGCCCGACAGCGCGGACAAGCAGGCGAACGCCCTGGCCCTGACCAATGAGATGAACCAGACCCTGGAGCGCTGGATCAGGGAGCAGCCCGGCGATTGGCTATGGCTGCACCGGCGCTGGCCGAAAGGCACGGTTTAAGGGCGCTTACCGCCAGGCGATCTGCAGCTCCTCCCGGAAGGCGAAGCGCAGCAGATGCCGGTCCACCACGTCCTTGAGCTGGGTCAGCTCTTCCGCATTGGCGGCGTTGACGATGATGGAGAGCTTCTGCGCATCCGCGTCGAGCGTACAGAGCCCGGCTGAGAAGCTGACCTCGCCCTGGCTGTTATCGGGCTCGCGCACCGCCGGCAGCTTATGCGCGAAATGGCTGACGAACTGGCCGAGATAGCGCCTTGCGCTCGCGGTCGGGATGATGGCCGTGGCGTTCAAATTGTCATCTCCTTTTGGTTGCGGGTCTGTGTTTCACGATCAGATCGCTTCGATCTTGCGGACGAGCTCGTCGATCATGTCCGTGACCTTGCTTATGGCCGCGGGGTCGGCGGTGCGGCCGCCCAGCTTCATGCGCAGCGCGGTTTTAAGGTTCTCCATCGCGCGTTTCACGGGCATGATGGCCTCGCGCGACGGGGCGTTGGAGAGCCGCGCCAGCATGGCATCCAGAGCCGGGCGGGATTGTTCGAGCGCGGCCTTGCCCGCCTCGGTGAGGCTGAACAGGCGCTTGGTGCCGTCGGTTTCGGCGCGGACATGGCCAAGCTCCTCCAGCATGGTCAGGGTCGGGTAGATCACGCCGGGGCTGGGGGCATAGGCGCCGCCGGTGAGGTCCTCGATGGCCTTGATCAGCTCATAGCCGTGGCGCGGCGCCGCATGGATCAGATGCATCACCAGCAACCGCAGATCGCCATGTTCGAGCAGGCGCCCGCCTGGGCCGCCCCGGCGGTGGCCGCCTTCGCGCCGCATGAAACGGCGGTCATGGTGCATTCCATCGGCGCAAATGGTGTTGAAATGATGTCTCATGGTGAGGACAATCCTTCGGTTCCGTATTTAGATATAGTTTAGATATATCTAAATACTCTCAAACATCAAACGGTCTTTTGTTCTTTCATTCCGCGTAGATCATCTTTCGGGTCATGCCGCCATCGGCGATGAATTCCGTGCCGGTGATGAACCCGGCCTGGGGGCCGAGCAGAAAGGCCGCCAGATCGGCGATATCCTGGGGGTTGCCGACGCGCCCGGTCGGGTGCTGGGCGTGATCGCGCGCGCTGATCGCGTCGTGGCCGGTGTCGATCCAGCCCGGGGAGATGCAGTTCACCCGCACATCCGGCCCCAGGCTGATGGCGAGCGCATGGGTGAGGGCGAGCAGCCCGCCCTTGGAGGCGGCGTAGGATTCCGTGCCTGGCTCTGACATATGGGCGCGGGTCGAGGCGATGGTAACCACCGCCCCCTTGGCGGCGCGCAGCATCCTGGCCCCCGCCCGCACCAGCAGAAAAGCGCTGGTGAGGTTGGTGGCGAGCACGCTGTTCCATTCCTCCGGGCTCAGCTCCTCCAGGGGCTTGCGGATCATGAAGCCGGCATTGCAGATGATGCCATCCAGCCGTTCCTCCACCTGCTCGATGCCGGTGATGAGGCTGGCGACCTGGGCGGGGTCCGAGACGTCGCAGATGACCGCGCGGGCCTTGGTTTCGGCGGGCTTGAGCTTGTCGGCCACGACCACGCGGTGGCCGCCCTGCAGCAGGCGGGCGGCGATGCCCGCCCCGATGCCCTGCGCGCCGCCACTGATCAGATACACACCCATGGCTCCGGCTCTCCTTACGCTGTGTCTGCCCATGCCTGAACCTTTGCCTTTGAGGGGCGTGGTTCAAGCCGTCCTGGCTTTGCACAAGGTAATGAAATGCTGCGGGCAGCTTTGTGGCCGGAATAAGAAAAAACCGGCCGCAAAGGCCGGTTTTTGTTTGAAATAAGGCGGCTATTCCGCCGCTTGTTCCACAGCGCTCTTGAGCTGGCCGCAGGCGGCGAGGATATCCTGCCCGCGCGGGGTGCGGATGGGCGAGGCATAGCCCGCCTGCATCACGATGGCGGCGAATTTCTTCAGGGCCTCCGGCGTGCTGGGCGCGTAGGATGAGCCGGGCCAGGGGTTGAAGGGGATGAGATTCACCTTGGCCGGCAGCCCGGCGATGAGGCGCACCAGCTCATGCGCATCGGCCTCGGAATCGTTGATGCCCTTCAGCATGATGTATTCGAAGGTGATGCGCCGCGCGTTGGAGGCGCTGGGATAGCGCCGGCAGGCGGCGATCAGCTCCTTGATCGGATATTTACGGTTCAGCGGCACCAGCTCGTCGCGCAGATCATCGCGCACCGCATGCAGCGAGACGGCGAGGTTGACCCCCAGCTCCTCGCCCGCGCGGTCCATCATCGGCACCACGCCGGAGGTGGAGAGGGTGATGCGCCGGCGCGAGAGGGCGATGCCCTCGCCATCCATGATGATCTTCATGGCTTTGGCGACATTCTCATAATTATAGAGCGGCTCGCCCATGCCCATCAGCACGATGGTGGAGAGCAAACGCGGGGTTTCGCCCCTCGGGCTTGGCCATTCGCCATAGGCGTCGCGCGCGGCCATGAACTGGCCGACGATTTCCGCCGCCGAGAGGTTGCGCGCCAGGCGCTGCGTGCCGGTATGGCAGAAACGGCAGGAGAGGGTGCAGCCGACCTGCGAGGAGAGGCAGACCGCGCCGCGATCCTCCTGCCGGTCGGGGATATAGACCGTTTCCACCGCCTCATGGTCGCGGAAGCGGAAGAGGAATTTGCGGGTTTCGTCCTTGGAGAGCTGGTCGGTCGCGACCTCCGGCCGGCCGATGACGAAGCGCTCGGCCAGTTTCTCCTGCAAGGGCTTGGCGATGCTGGACATCGCCGAGAACTCCCGCACGCCCTGGTGATAGATCCAGTGCCAGAGCTGCTTGGCGCGGAAGGGTTTCTCGCCGAAGGCCTCCACCTCTTCCAGCAGCTCCTCGCGCGAGAGACCGACCAGATCGCGCCGCCCATCGGGCAGGATATGGGGGGGCGGCGAAAAATGCGCCGCCTTGGCCAGGATCCGCTCGCGCTCGGCGGCGGTGAGGTCGAGATTTACGGACATGCTGAGGAGATCGCCTTATAGGCACCGGAGAAGCCGGAGAGGGAGAACTGGTCCACGACCGGGTGGCCATGCGGGCCGGGGCCGGTGGAGGCGGCGCTGTTGCCCACCTTAAGGGCTGCCACCGCATCGGCGCCGCTGCTGGTGAAGGCGATGTTTTTCTGGGTATAGAAATCGACGCTCGTGCTGCCCACGGCGAGGCTCACCTTGGCATCCTTCGGGTAGTCATACCCGGCGGTGATGGTGACCTCGTCATGCGAGCCTGCGCGGTTTGTCACCGTCAGCATCACCTTGCCGCGGGACTTCCAGTTGGGTTTGGAGAGTTGCGGGGTGGTGAAGGCATAGCAGATTTTCGCGTCGCCGCTGCCAATGGTGGCGGCGGTCCAGGTGCCGAATTTGCCGCCATTGGGCCCCAGCGCGCTGGGCCCGGCGGCCAGGGCGGCGGCGGGGAGAAGGGCGAGGATCGAGGATGCAAGCAGTGATTTCATGCCGCCTACCATAAACCAGCCGTCTGGCGCATCCAAGGCACGGGGGATGATTTGATGCGTGTTCATCTCGCCCTGTGTCCTCGGCGGGGGGCGCGGCCGGGCAGGGGGCAAGGTTCTGAAAACCCCCGCTAAATACGCCTAGAACAGGACCTTACGGATGCGCCGGGGCGAGGCGGAGCAGCAGATTGAGCACCGCGCCGAGCAGGAAGCCGACCAGCGTGCCGTTGACCCGGATATATTGCAGGTCCTTGCCGACACGCAGCTCCAGCTTTTCGGTGACGGTTTTCGCATCCCAGGCGCCGATGACATGGCCGATGAATTTCGCCCCCTCCGCCTGGGCGCTGGGCAGCAGGCGCAGCACCATGCCCTGCACGGCGTTGTTCAGCTTGGCTTTCGCCGCCTCGTCACGCGCCAGCACCTCCGCCAGATTGCCAAGTGCCGCCTCGATCACCGCCACCGAGCGGCCATGCGGGTTGGCGGCGTCCATCTCCAGCGCCCGGCGCATCCGCGCCCAGACATCCCAGAGCCAGGCCTGCACCGTCTCATGCGCCAGCACGCCCTTCAGCGCCTGGCCGAGTTCGGCGGCGCGGTCCGGGTCGGTTTCCAGCTTGGCGATTTCGGCGCGCGCCCATTCATCGAAGGCGTCCCGGATTTCGGAGGATTCCGGGTTGATCTTGTCCAGCTCCTGGTTCACGGCGGAGAGTACGCGCTTGGCAATGGTCGCCCCCACCGCCCAGCCGACCAGCTTGCCGCCCTGCTCGGTCACACGCTCCTTGATGGCCTCGCGCAGGGCGTCCTCGCGCGCCGCCAAGGTCAGCTTTACCTGCGCCAGGATGAAGGAGAACATTTCCTGATGCTTGCCGCCTTCCACCAGCCCCGCCAGGGCGCGGGCCACCACCAGCCCGGCGGCGCGCCCGCCGATGAGCTTGGGTAGCAGCTTGTTCAAAAGCCGCCGGGCGCGGCCATCCTCGATGGTGGCGAGCAGCTTGGGCAGCATGCCGGCCAGGGCCTGGGCCAGCGGCTTGGTGATCGCCGCATCCGCCAGGAAATGGCGGAGAATGGCGGAGGAATCGAGGTTGCCGAGCAGCTTGCGGATATCGGCTTCGGTGAACACATGGTTGGCCACGAACCGCCCCAGCGCGTCGCCCAGGCGTTGCTTCTGCGCGGGCAGGATGGCGGTATGGGGAATCGGCAGGCCAAGCGGGCGCCGGAACAAGGCGGTGACAGCGAACCAGTCCGCCACGCCGCCGATGAAGCCGGCCTTGGCCGCGTCGCGCAGCAGCAAGGTCCAGGAGGACGGCGCCAGCCAATAGGTGCCGACCGCCAGGGCGGCCATCAGCACCAGCAGGGCCGAGGCGAACATCTTGTGGTGGCGCAGTGTGGCGCGCAGGGCGGAATCGGGATCTTGCGGCGGGGGCATGACGGATAGATTACCCGCCCGCGCCGGCAAGTCGACCCGGGCGGGCTATTGGTTGTCAGAAGAGGAGGAAGACGGCTCCTCCGGCGGGGCGCTGTCCTGCGCGCCGGAATCACTGCCCTCGCTCTGAGGGGCCGTCTCGTCCTGGTTGCCCTGGTCCTGGTTGCCTTGGTCCTGGTCTGGCGCGGCTTGGTCCTGACTGCCCTGGTCCTGGTCTGGTGCGGCCTGGTCCTGACCTTGCTGGTTCTGGTCGTCGCCTTGCTGCGGCACATAGCCAGGGTCGCCGGGCTGCAGTTCATCGCCGGTGTCGGGGGTGATCTGCGTGCCGTCCCGCAAGCAGGCATCGCCATTGATGGTGCCGCCAACAGAGGTGCATTGATCGTCCGGGCTCAACGCCTCGCCGGAATTGGGGTCCACCTGCACGCCGTTGCGGCGGCAATCGGTGTCGGAGCCGATCCCGCCAACGGCGGCGCAGGCCGGGCTTTTATCCGGCCCGGTGAGGCCGTTCTGCGGCGCATCCTGCACATTGAGCAGCGGTGCAGGCCGGGCCGGTGCGCTGCCTGCGGGGGCAGGGGCCAGGGCATGGGCGATGCCTGCCCAGGCAAACAGGATACAAGCCAGCCACGCCGATCGTTTTGCCATGGCGTTGTCCTCCATTTCACCCGCAGGATGGCCGTGATTGCGGGGGCGGGCAACCTCTTTCCGCGTGGTTTTTGTTGCATTCAAAGGGGGCTGAGGCGCATAATTGCAATATCAGGAAAATAGCCGGCGCCAAGCCCGGAAACGTCAAGGCACCATCGCAAGATGGAGGTTTAATAATATGAATGTAAAGCATTTTACACAGAATTCTGCCCGCCACGGGCGACACGCGCCGCATGGGTTGAGCCGTGCCCCCGCGCATAATGTCGTGCTTCCCGTGGCGCTGGGGCTGGTCTGCGTGACGGCGGTGCTGGGCGTGCTCTGGCTGGCTTACACGTTCGGGTGAGGCGTTTCGCCGCCGGACGGATTTGCCCAGGCGGTGGAACGCGGTGCATGATGCCGGCATGACGTTTTTGAGCGAGCCGGTGCCGCCGCGTGGCGCCGCACTTGATGTACTGCCGGGTATCACCAGGATTGTCGCCAATAATCCGGGGGTGATGACCTATCATGGCACCAATACCTATCTCGTCGAGGACGAGGCGGGTGTGGTGGTTGTTGACCCTGGACCGGAGGATGACGCGCATGTGCGCGATATCCTTGCCGCCACTGGGGGGCGGCCCATCAGCCTCATCCTGCTGACCCACACCCATGCCGACCATTCCGGCGCGGTGGCGGCGCTGAAGGCGGCCAGCCTGGCGCCGGTGGCGGGGTATGAGGCACCGGCCAGGATGGGGTTTGCGCCGGATATCAGGCTGGCGAATGGCGAGGGGCTGCGCGGCTTCACCGCCCTGCATACGCCCGGCCATGCCGCGGATCATCTCTGCTTCGCCTTCAAGGGACGCGATGGCGCGAACATCCTGTTCAGCGGGGATCATGTGATGTCCTGGTCCTCCTCCATTGTCAGCCCGCCAGAGGGGGATATGGGGGATTATTACCGCTCGCTGGCGCTTTTGCTGGGGCGTGATGACGATGTGTTTCTGCCCGGCCATGGCCCCAAGCTGGCGCAGCCGCGCACCCTTACGACCGCGCTTCTGGCGCACCGGCGCAGGCGCGAGAGCGCGGTGCTGGCGGCGCTGGCGCGGCAGGATTGGAGCGTGGCGGGGTTGGCCGCGACGCTCTACGGCAAGGCGGATCTGTTCCTGAAGGCGGCGGCGCAGCGCAACGTGCTGGCGCATCTGCTGAAGCTGAAGGCGGACGGGGTGATCAGGGAGATGGAGCCGGAGACCGCCGAGCACCCGGATAATCTGGCCCTGGCGGCCATGGCCGCGCGCAATGAGAGCTGGCGCGGGCGGGTGGCGCACATGCAGGCGGACGCGAAACGGCGCTTTGGGCTGGCGGCTTAACCCGCCGGCAGCCAGGTGGCCAACTGCTCCGCCCCCAGCGGCCTGGAGAACAGGAAGCCTTGGCCATGGGTGACGCCATGCCCGCGCATCCGGTGCAGTTGCTCGTCTGTTTCGATCCCCTCCGCCACGACATCCTGCCGGTTCGCCGCGGCGAGGCGCGCGACCTTGTGGATGAAATCTTGCGCGGCCGGGCTGTCATCGGTGACCACGGAGCGGTCCAGCTTCACGGCGCCGATCGGGGTGTTCATCAGGGCCATCAGGAAGGGGGTGCCCGGAACGATATCATCGAGCGCCAGTAGATATCCGGCATCGCGCAGGGCCGCGATGCAGTCCTGCGCCAGAGGGAGATTTTGCACCGGCTGGGTCTCCGTCAGCTCGAAGCGCAGCAGGCCGGCCGGCAGGCCATGGCGTTTGCGCAACGCCTCGATGCGTTGCGGGATGCCGGGATAGACCAGCACATTCAGGGGCAGGTTGAAGGCCAGCGGCAATTGATGCGCGGTAAGGCCCTGCTCCTGATATTCCAACAAGGCCCGCTCCCCGATCGCCCGGGTGAGGCTGAGCGCCACCTCCGGGTTGCCCATGGCCTCCACGATGCCCTGCGGGCCCAGCAGGTGGCCATCCTCGCCCAGGGTGCGGGCCAGCACCTCCACATGGCAAAGCTTGCGATCCTCCAGGCGGATGATCGGCTGGTAGCGCAAACGCAGCGACGCGGCGAGTTCGAAACTGGGCGCCTTCATATGCATCGTCTAAATTACCGAAGCTTGTGCAAAAATCTCACATGCTCGTGTAACAGTTTTGGGCGGAAGGCGCGACAGAAAAATCGATTTGTTAACTAATTCGCCAATTTTTTGGGCGCCGCGGCGGAACGGCGGAGTCTGTTCTCACCCAGGAACAGCAGGATGGGGGCCGCGATGAAGATGGACGAGGATGTGCCGACCACGATGCCGAACAGCATGATCCAGGCGAACCCCGAAAGCGCGGCGCCGCCGAACAAGGCCAGCGGCAGCGCCGCCAGGAACACCGTGCCCGAGGTGCCAAGGGTACGGTTCAACGTCTCGTTGATCGAGAGGTCGATCAGGTCCCGCAGATTCATGGTCTTGAACTTGCGCAGATTCTCCCGGACCCGGTCATAGACCACCACCTTGTCGTTGGTGGAGTAGCCGATGATGGTCAGCAGGGCGGCGATGGTGACAAGGTCGAACGGGATGCGGGTGATGACCATGAAGCCGATGGCCTTGGTGGTATCCAGGATCAGCGTGGCCACGGCGCCGACGGCGAACTGCCACTCGAACCGGAACCAGATATAGACCAGGATCATCACGAAGGAGAGGCCCAGCGCCTCCAGGCCCTGGGTGAAGAGCTGGTTGCTGACCGAGGCGCCGACCGCCTGGGTGGACTGGATTTGTGCGCCGGGGGCGGCCTTGCTCAGCGCGGTCTGCACCTCGCCGATGGCGGTTTGGGTGGCGGCGGCATTGTCGCGGCTTTCCAGGCTGATCAGCACCTGGTCGCCCTTGTTGCCGACCGATTGCAGGGCGGCATCGCTGAGGCCGGCTGCCGCCAGGGCGGCGCGCAGGGCCGGGAAGTTGGCCGCTTGCGGGGTTTGCACCTGCAGCACCACGCCGCCCTTGAAATCCAGGCCCATATTCAGGCCCGGATGGAAGAACAGGATGACCGAAGCCAGGGACAGCACCGCCGAGGTGATGAGCCCGGCGAAGCGGCCGTTCATGAAGCGGATTTTTGTTCCGTCCGGGACGAAGCGGAAAGCCGGTTTGGTGAACATGGGGCGGGTCCTAGACGGGCAGGGAGGCGGGGCGGCGCGCGGCGTACCAGCGCGAGGTGATGAGGCGCACCAGTACCGTGGCGGTGAACATGGTGGTGATGATGCCCGCACAGATCGTCACCGCGAAGCCGCGCACGGGCGGCGAGCCGAAGATGAACAAGGTGACGTGGGCCAGCAGCGTGGTCACGTTGGAATCGATGATGGTGCCGTAGGCGCGCTTATAGCCCGCTTCCAAGGCGGCGAGCGGCTTGCGGCCGTTTTTCGCCTCCTCGCGCACGCGCTCATTGATCAGGATATTCGCATCCACCGCCATGCCGAGGGTGAGCAGGATGCCGGCCATGCCGGGGAGCGTAAGGGTGGCGCCCATCACCGTGAGGATGGCGAGCATGAACACCAGGTTCATCACCAGCGCGATATTCGCGAACCAGCCGAACAGCCCATAGAACAGCGCCATGAAGAACAGCACGAGCAGGAAACCGACCGCCAGCGAGACGGCGCCGGCACGAATGGCATCCGCCCCCAGCTCAGGCCCGACGCTCTGCTCCTCGACGATGTTCAAGGGCGCGGGCAGGGCGCCGGCGCGCAGCAGCAAAGCGAGGTCGGTGGCCGATTGCGGGGTGAAATTGCCGGAGATCTGACCCGCACCGCCGGTGATCGGCTCGCGGATGACCGGGGCCTCGATGACCTTGCCGTCGAGCACGATGGCAAAGAGTTTGCCGACATTGGCGGTGGTGGTGTCGGCGAATTCGCGCGCGCCGACGGCGTTGAGGGTGAAATTCACCACCCATTGGCCGCTTTGCGGGTCGGTGCTGGCCTGGGCGTTCTGCAGGTCGGCGCCGTCCACGGCCACGTTGGTCTGCACCGCGAGCTGCTGCTGCGGATTGTCCGACATCGGCAGCCATTCATCGCCCAAGGGGGCGGGCTGGCCGGGCATGGCGGTGGCATCGACCATCTGGAAGGTCATGTGCGCGGTGGTGCCGATGAGGGTTTTCACCCGCTCAGGATCCGAGATGCCGGGGAGCTGCACCACGATCTGGTCCTGGCCCTGGCGCTGGATGATGGGGTTCAGCACGCCCGAGCCGTCGATACGGCGCTGGATGATGGTGATGGCCTGTTCCACCGCCTGGGTGTCGCGCTGCACCTGCGCCTGGGCGGGGATGGCGAGCGCGATGCTGCCATCCTGAAGCTGGGTGACGGCAAGGCTGGGGGTGGCGGCGCCGGGCGGGTAGGTGATCAGCCCTTGCAGGGCCTTCAGGGCCTGTTGGGCTTGGCCGTCCAGCGGGGTGAGCGTGACCTGATGGGTGTTCGGGTCCGCGTGCAGGTCCTTATAGCCAAGGCCCGCTTTCACCAGCGTCTGCCGAGCCTGGCCGACCAGCGAATCGAGATCCTGTTTCTGGATCGCGTTCGTGTCGATCTGCAGCAGCAGATAGGAGCCGCCTTTCAGATCCAGCCCCAGATGCACCTGATTCCAGGGCATGAAGCCGGGTAGCCAGCCGGGCCTGGCCCAGAGATTGGGCAGGCTGAGCAGTATTCCCAGCCCGCAAAGGAGCAGGATACCGAAAGTCTTCGCACGGCTGAAATAAAGCAACGCGGGCTCCGAAAAATGCCAAACCGCTTGCCGTATGGCGGGGCAAAGCGTTGCGCGCAACCCCGGAGCGGAATAGAGCGCTAAAGACATGGCAAAAGACAAGAGCGAGCGTTTGCAGGTCGGGCTGATCGGGGCGGGGCATTTTGGCCGCTACCATGCGTTGAAACTGGCAGGTGCTGCCCGCGCGCAGCTTGTTGGGCTGGCGGACCCTAACCCGGCCCGCGCCAAGGAAGTGGCCTGGGAAGCAGGCTGCCCGGTGAAATCCGTAGAGGAGATTCTGGAGCAGGCGGAGGCGGTGATCATCGCCGCGCCGGCGGAGTATCATTATGAGCACGCGGCCCGGGCGCTGAAGGCGGGCAAGCATGTGCTGGTGGAAAAACCCATCGCCGCGACGCTGGAGCAGGCCGATGAGCTGATCGCCCTGGCGCGCGAGGCCGGCGTGGTTTTGCAGGTGGGGCATTTGGAGCGATTCTCCGCCGCGCATGGAGCGGTGGCGAGCCGCATGGGGCGTCCGCTTTATATCGAGGCGGTGCGCATCGCGCCCTTCAAGCCGCGCGGCACGGATGTCTCGGTTATTCTCGATCTGATGATTCATGATCTGGATCTGATCCTCACCCTCGCCGATTCGGAGGTGGTGAGCGTGGATGCCGTGGGTGCCCCGGTGGCCAGCACGTTCGATGACATCGCCAATGCCCGTATCCGTTTTGCCTCTGGGGCGGTGGCGACGATCACCGCCAGCCGCATCTCGCTGAAGACCGAGCGCAAGATGAGGATTTTTTCGCAGACCGGCTATCTGACCGTGGATTTCTCGGCGCGCAAACTCAGCCTGGTGGGCCGGGGGATCGGCGCGAAAGTGCCGGGCTTTCCGGAATTCGGGATCGAGCAGGCAGGCTGGCAGGACCATGACGCGCTCTCCGCAGAGCACGAGGCGTTTTTTGCCGCCTGCCTTGATGGCGCGAAGGTGGTGGTGGATGGCCAGGCCGGCAAGCAGGCGCTGGCGGCGGCGCTGATGGTCAGCAAATCCATCGCCGAAAGCCGGGCGATGGCCGAGGCGAGCGGGCTGATTCCGGAATTTCCGGAAATTTAGAGCCTGATCGCTTGCGGTTGACGCGCCCTTGCGCGGCAACCGAGGGGGTGAATCAGCCTCTTAACAACGCGTTTTAGCGCATCCGGGATTTTACCTTGATGCGTTCGCCGTCCAGCGTGAAGGCACCGTAGCCGTGATGGTGCAAGGTGGGGGCGTCCTTCAGCGCGGGGGTTTCCCAGGCCTTCACGCATTCCAGTATGAAGAGGTTATAGGCTTTCACCATCTTCGTGTCCTTCACCTTGCATTCCAGATTGACGATGGCCTCGCCGATCAAAGGGGCGGCGACATGCGAGGCGGGCAGGGGGGTTAGGTCGAAATTGCCGAATTTGTCGGTATCACCGCCCGTGCAATTGCCGATATCGGTGACGATTTTGGCGAGGCTGGCGGGCGGCACGGCGATGACGCATTCGTTGGTCTTATGCAGGGCCGCGAAGCTGTAATTACCCTGTGCGACCACACAGCCGATGAGCGGTGGCTCGAAATCCAGCATCATATGCCAGGACATGGTCATGATATTCGGCTTCTCCCCTGGCGCCTGGGTGGTGAGCAGCACCACCGGGCCGGGTTCGATGAACTGATAGACTTTGTCGAGCGGGAGATCTTTCATCATGGCGCGCATAAATAAACCCCGCCACAAGGGCGGGGTTTGATTCGCATCAACGTCTGGGCCGCTTAGGCGCGGGGCAGATATGCGCCTTACCCGAGTTGTTTCTTCACGGCCTCGTTCACCAGGGCCGGGTTGCCCTTGCCCTGCATGGCCTTCATCACCTGGCCGACGAAGAAGCCGAACAGCTTGTCCTTGCCGGATTTGTACTCAGCCACCTTGTCCTGGTTGCCGGCCAGCACCTTGGTCACGGCTTCGTCGATGGCGCCGGTATCGGTCACCTGCTTCAGGCCCTTCTCCTCGACAATGGCGGCGGGCATCTTGCCGGTTTCCACCATCTCCTCGAACACATCCTTGGCGATGCGGCCATTGATGGTCTGGTCGGTGATGAGGTCCAGCAACTGGCCCAGCGCCTCGACGCTGACGGGCGGGTTCTCGATGCTCTTGCCGGTGCGGTTCATGGCGGCGAAGAAATCGCCGGTGACCCAGTTGGCCGCCAGCTTGCCGTCGCGGCCCTTGGCGAGCGTCTCATAGAAATCCGCAATCGCCTGCTCGGCCACCAGCACGCCGGCATCGTAGAAGGGGATGGCGTAGTCCTCGCAGAAGCGGGCGCGCTTTTCGTCCGGCAGTTCGGGGAGCTTGCTTTTCAGCTCATCCACCCAGTCCTGCTCCAGGATCAGCGGCAGCAGGTCCGGCTCGGGGAAATAGCGGTAATCATGCGCATCTTCCTTTGAGCGCATGGAGCGCGTCTCGCCCTTGGAGGGATCGTACAGGCGGGTTTCCTGCACCACCTCGCCGCCGCTCTCCCAGACCTCGATCTGGCGCAGCGCCTCGGCCTCCACGGCGTGCATGACGAAGCGGATGGAGTTGACGTTCTTGATCTCGCAGCGCGTGCGGAACTCTTCGCCCGCCTTGCGGACGGAGACGTTCACGTCCGCGCGCATAGAACCTTCCTCCATGTTGCCGTCGCAGGTGCCGAGATAGCGCACGATCTGGCGGATTTTGCGCAGATACGCCCCGGCTTCTTCCGGGCTGCGGATGTCAGGCTCGGAGACGATCTCCATCAGCGCCACGCCGGCGCGGTTGAGGTCGATGACCGATTTGCTGGCATGCTGGTCGTGCATCGACTTGCCGGCATCCTGCTCCAGATGCAGGCGGGTGATGCCGATATGCTTGATCGTGCCGTCCTGCAGCTCGATCTCGACATCGCCGGTGCCGACGATGGGATGCGCGAACTGGCTGATCTGATAGCCCTGCGGCAGGTCCGCATAGAAATAATTCTTGCGGTCGAAACGCGAGAACAAATTGATCTGCGCGCGCAGGCCCAACCCGGTGCGCACCGCCTGGGCCACGCATTCCTTGTTGATGACCGGCAGCATGCCGGGAAAGCCCGCATCCACGAAGGAGACATGCGCGTTGGGCGCGCCGCCATAGGTGGCGGAGGCGCCGGAGAAGAGTTTTGATTCGGAGATCACCTGGGCATGCACTTCCAGCCCGACGACGACTTCCCAGGCGCCGGTGCGCCCTTCCAAAGTATAGCCCATTATTTTGCTCGCACTTCAGGCAGGGCCGAAAAGCCCGCCGCGCTTTCGATGGCCGCGGACACCGCGAACACCGTCTCCTCGTCAAAATGCTTGCCGATGACCTGCAAGCCGAGCGGCAGGCCTTCCGCCGAGAGCCCGGCAGGCACGCTCATCGCCGGCACACCGGCCAGCGAGGCGGGCACGGTGAACACGTCGTTCAGATACATCGTCACCGGGTCGTCCATCTTCTCGCCCAGCCCGAAGGCGGCGGAGGGGGCGGTGGGGGTGAGAATGGCGTCGACGCGGGCGAAAGCGTCGGTGAAATCCTTCAGGATCAGGTTCCGCACCTTCTGCGCCTTCAGGTAATAGGCGTCGTAATAGCCATGGCTCAGCACATAGGTGCCGATCATGATGCGCCGCTTCACCTCAGGCCCGAATCCGGCAGCGCGGGTGCGCTCATAGAGGTCGATCAGATCCTCGCCATCGACGCGCGCACCATAGCGCACGCCGTCATAGCGGGCGAGGTTGGAGGAGGCCTCGGCGGGGGCGACGATGTAATAGACCGGCAGGCCGTATTTGGTGTGGGGGAGCGAGATGTCGATAATCTCCGCGCCCTGCGCCTTCAGCCACTCGATGCCCTTGTCCCACAGCGCCAGGATCTCGGGGTTGGTGCCCTCCAGCCGGTATTCGGCGGGGATGCCGATTTTCAGGCCTTTCACGCCACGGGTGAGCGCGGTGGTGAAATCCGGCACGGAGCGCTCGGCGGAGGTGGAATCCTTCTCATCGAACCCGGCCATGGCGTTCAGCAGCAGGGCGTTGTCTTCCACATTGCGGGCCATCGGGCCGGGCTGGTCGAGCGAGGAGGCGAAGGCCACCACGCCCCAGCGCGAGCAGCGCCCATAGGTGGGCTTGATACCCGCGAGGCCGGTGAAGGAGGCGGGCTGGCGGATGGAGCCGCCGGTATCCGTGCCGGTGGCGGCCAGGGCGATGCGCGCGGCGACAGCCGCGGCGGAACCGCCCGACGAGCCGCCGGGGACCAATTTTTGCTCCGAACCCGCGCGCTTCCACGGGTTCTCCACGGGGCCGAAGCCGGAGGTGATGTTGGCCGAGCCCATGGCGAACTCGTCCAGATTGGCTTTGCCCAGCATCACCGCGCCGGCTGCCTTGAGCTTGGCGGAGACCGTGCTCTCATAAGGCGGCACGAAGGGTTCCAGGATCTTGCTGGCGGCCGTGGTGCGCACGCCCTCGGTGCAGAACAGATCCTTCATGGCGATGGGAATGCCGGTGAGCGGGGTGGCGGTGCCATCCGCCAGCCGGGCATCCGCCGCCTTGGCTTGCTCAAGGGCAAGCTCCGGCGTGGTGGTGATATAGGCGTTCAGGCGCGGATTCAGCGCCGCCACGGCCTGGTTATAGGCCGTGGTCAGTTCGACGGCCGAAATTTGTTTGCTCCGCAGCGCCTTGGCCGCGTCAGCAATCGTAAGATCAAAAATGCTCATTCCACCACTTTCGGCACGGCAAAGAAGTTTCCGATGCGGTCTGGCGCGTTGGCCAGGATTTTCTCCGCATTGTCCCCGTCGGTGAGCTTGTCCTCACGCTGGCGCAGCGCCATTTGCGCGCCGCCGGAGAGCGGCTCCACACCGTCCACATTCACTTCGGAGAGCTGCTCCACATAGCCCAGAATGGCGTTCAGCTCGTTCTGGAGCGTGGCAACCTCTTCGTCATTCACCCTTATGCGGGCCAGTTTCGCAATCCGGCGTACCGTTGCGGAGTCCAGCGACATACCAAAATCCCTTGGCTAAAAAATCCGGCCGGACCATACAGGCGGGCATGGCGCTCTACAACCTGCCCGAATTTTTAAGCCTTTTGCCCCCCGGTGCCCGGCTGCTGGGGCTCGACCCCGGCTCCAAGCGCATTGGGGTGGCGCTGTCTGACGTGAATCGCCAGGTGGCCAGCCCCTATGCGACGCTGATCCGCGCCAAGATGAAGCAGAATGCCGCCGAGGTGGCGGCGATCGCGGCCAGGGAAGGGGTGGGGGGGCTGATCATCGGCCTGCCCTTGGATGACGGGCAGAAGCTGGGGCCGCGCGCCCAGGCGGCGCGGGACTGGGCGCATGGCATGAGCGATGCGACCGGCCTGCCGGTGGCGATGGTGGATGAGAGCTATTCAACGTCGGAGACGCATGAGCGGCTGATTGCAGCCGGGCTCTCGCGGGCCCGGCGCGCCGAGATCGTGGACAAGATGGCGGCGGCGGAAATTCTGCAGCGGGCTCTGGAGGCGCTGCGCTAAAGCCTGATCGGCGCCGGCTATTGCTGGAACGCCTGGCCGATTTTATGCGCCGTGCCGGTGATGGCATCGCCGGTGGCATTGGCGCCATCGCTGAAACCGCGCCCGATATCGGTGGCGCCGCTGGCGATCTTGCCGTTGCCGAGATTGCTCCCGGCGGCGTTGAAATCATTCTGCGCCCTGGCGCCATTCGCATTACAGGCGGCAAGGGGCAGCAAAACGGCCAGGGGCAAGGCCAGGCGGGCGAGGCGGTGCATGTAAACGGCTCCAGCGGGGTCGAGTCTATGCGCCTTTGTGGCGCGGCGCGGCGCAAAATTCAAAACCGGAATTCATGCGCCGGAAGCCAATGGAATTGTGTTCTCGCCGTGGATCATAAACCGCCAAGGTGACAGCCTCTGCCGTGCGGGCAGGGGGGCAACGCGCGCTGGATGCCGCGCGTGCATGAAAAAGGCGGCAGCTTGTGAATAGGTTGAGCCGGCCGGTTCAACCTGTTGTCGCGCTCCAGCCTTTGTCCGAGCAATCAATTTCATGCGTTTAGATTGAATCAGGCGATGAAGTCTAAACGCATATTGATCTAAACTGGCCATGAAGGCGCCAGGAGGGAGCGATGCCGGACACCCGTGAAACAGACCAGTTATTTTCCATGCTGGACAGGACATTCGCCTCGGGCTGGCGTGACAGGCTCGATAGCGATGAGGTGAAGGCGGCGATAGAGGCCTGGATCGATCAACGCATAAGGGATGCCGTTACGTTCGTGAGCAACGATGCGTGAGGCAAAGGCCTCGGTCCCGCGGTGAGGCTTGCGCCGGGGGCGCATTATGAATGGGACTCGGCCGATATTTTCTTGGATAGCAGGCGGGAATCCTGTTCGCGGATCAGCCAATAGACGACCCCCAGGGCCAGGGTGGTCGCCGCGAGTGCGAAGAGCTGTATCGAGGAGACCGATTGAAGATCAAGGATGATGAATTTGCGGGCCACCGCCAGCAGGGCGATCAGCATGATCGTGCGGCCCCGGACGACTTCCTTGCGCTCCACAAATGAGGCACGCAGCGAGCTTTTGAACTCCAGGGCAATAATGACCGTGAATATATTGCCGAATACAGCTTCAAAGGCGCCGCTATTGGCCAGGTTGATCTGATCCTGCCAGACAAGATCCCAAACATCCTTGACCAGCGTGATGGTCGCCACCGCCGTGATCACCATGATCAGCATGGTCAGGATCAGGACGATCAATTGCTGGAAACCGTCATAGAGCGATGACTCACGCAGGCCCCGGCTGAGCTGGGCGAACTCCCTGATGAATGGATTGTTTTTGGTGGTAGAAGACGGCTCCTGCATCTGGCTTGCCTATCTCCTGTTCTGGTTCTTATCAACCTGCCCTGTCTGGCAGCCACGCTTGCGGATGAGCCATCATATTATGGGGCGGGGTGCCGGGCAAGCTGTTCAGGCGCCCCGCGTCAAAACAAAACCCTTCCGGGGCAAGGCCCCGGAAGGGTTCGTGGTTAGCGGCGGGGGAGGCAGGCTCCCCCAAACCCTTGCGGATCAGCCCCGCTTGTCGACCGGTACGTAGTCGCGCTGCGGCGCGCCGGTATAGATCTGGCGCGGACGGCCGATGCGGTTCTTCGGGTCTTCGATCATTTCCTTCCACTGGCTGATCCAGCCGACGGTGCGCGCCAGGGCGAAGATCGGCGTGAACATGGTGGTGGGGAAGCCCATCGCCTTCAGGATGATGCCGGAATAGAAATCGACGTTCGGATAGAGTTTACGGGAAACGAAATATTCGTCCTCCAGCGCGATCTTCTCCAGCTCCATCGCCAGATCGAGCATCGGCTCGTCCTTGATGCCCAGCTCGCCCAGCACCTCATGGCAGGTCTTCTGCATGATCTTCGCGCGCGGGTCGAAGTTCTTGTAGACGCGATGGCCAAAGCCCATCAGCTTGACGCTGCTGTTCTTGTCCTTCACCTGCTCGATGAAGGCCGGAATATTGTCCTTGTGGCCGATCTCGGCCAGCATCTTCAGCACCGCCTCGTTGGCGCCGCCATGGGCGGGGCCCCAGAGCGAGGCAATGCCGGCGGCGATGCAGGCGAACGGGTTGGCGCCGGTGGAGCCCGACAGGCGCACGGTGGAGGTGGAGGCGTTCTGCTCATGATCCGCATGCAGGATCAGGATACGCTCCATCGCGCGGGTCAGGATCGGGTTCGGCTTGTAATCCTCCGCCGGAACGGCGTGGAACATGTACAGGAAGTTCTCCGCGTAGGAATAATCGTTGCGCGGATAGATGAAGGGCTGGCCGACGTTATATTTGTGCGCCCAGGCGGTGATCGTCGGCATCTTGGCGATCAGCCGGTAGGCGGAAATCTCACGCTGGCGCTCGTCATGGATGTCGATGCTGTCAGGGTAGAAGGCGGACATGGCGCCCACCACGGAGCAGAGCATCGCCATCGGGTGCGCGTCGCGGCGGAAACCGTCCCAGAAGCGGCGGATCTGCTCATGCAGCATGGTGTGGCGGGTGATGCCGTTGGTGAATGTCTCCAGCTCCGCCTTGCTTGGCAGGTCGCCAAACAGCAGCAGATACGCAACCTCGAGGAAGGTGGAATTCTCGGCCAGCTGGTCGATCGGATAGCCGCGGTGCAGCAGCACGCCCTCATCGCCATCAATATAGGTGATCGAGCTTTCGCAGGACGCCGTGGCGCCGTAGCTCGGGTCAAAGGTGAAGATGTCAAGCTCACTCTGGAGCTTGCGGACATCCACACAATCCGTGCCGAGCGTTCCGCCCAGCACCGGCAGCGTCGCCGTCTTGTTGTTGAAATTGAGCGTCGCCGTGCCGACCTGCTTGCTTGTAGCGGTTTGAGCCATGTGCTTCACCTTCTATTTGTGACTTCATCTAAGGCGTCAGGAAGGCCATCCTGACGGGATGAATGCCCGCAGCGTTATTCAATCCATAGCCCTGTGTAAAGCCAAGCTGCCGTGCCGCAGCATGGCGGATGCGCTACGAAAGGCACTTGAAAGAAAGATGAAAAAATTACAGCGCCGCGCCCGGCTGGCGCGGTTTAATTAAGTGGTTTCAGCAATATAGAGAATAGTCAACGCGATAGCGCGAAATCTTCTTGCCTTCCGGCCGCGCCTGCACGGTGCTTCTCCCATGCGCAAGGCGCAGCCCGGAGGCCATCAGTTCAGACCTCGAAGGTCAGGGTCTCCGGCCAATCCGGCTTGGTCATGGCACGCGGCATATGGATGCCGCATTCGGTCTTGGCTTTGCCGGCCCAGCGGCCGGACCGCTTATCCTGCCCGGGCGTTGGCTTTATCGTGCAGGTGGCACAGCCGATGGAGGTGTAGCCCTGGGCCTGCAGCGGGTGATATGGCAGGCCGTGGGCCGGGAAATAGGCTTCCAGATCCGCATCTGACCAGAAGGCCAGCGGGTTGACGGTGATGCGCCCATCCGCGCCGGTTTCCTGCAGTTCCAGATTGGCGCGGGTGGCGGACTGGCCGCGCTTGCGGCCGGTGATCCAGGCCTCGAAGCCCTCCAGCGCGTCATCCAGCGGGTTGGTCTTGCGGATGGCGCAGCACAGGTCGGGGTCTTTCTGCCAGAGCCGCCCATCGGGGTCGTAGGCCGCCAATTGCGCGCCTGAGGGGCGGATGGAGCGCACGCCGGTGAGGCCGAGCTTGGCCACCAGCTCATCGCGGTAGGCGAGGGTTTCGGGAAACAGCTTGCCGGTATCCAGGAAGATGATGGGCAGGGATTGATCGATCCGCGCCACCATGTGCAGCAGGATCGCGGATTCTGTTCCAAAAGAGGAGACAAGCGCGATCTTGCCCGGGAATTGCCGGGTGATGGCATCGCGTAAGTTGGTTTCGGCGTCGGTGGAGGCGTGCAGGCTATCGAGCATTTTATGGTGTTCCATGGCCGGTGGCAAAAACCGGCGGTACGGCGGGGCTATAGGGGAAGATTCAGGGTGATTTCGGGCAGGAGAGCCAACAGCGCTGCTCGACGATCGCGTCGATGCGCCGCGCGGCCTCTGCCATTGGCATTCGTTCAGCCCGCCAGCCCTGGCGCAGGGCCGCGATGTCCTTCACGCGGGCCGCCCAGCTTTCGGGAAAGCAGGCGTCCAGGCGCTTGCGGATGGCGCCCGCCAACCCGGGGGCCTGGCCGCCGGTTGAGATGGTGAGCAGCAGGTCACCCCGCCGTACTTCCGCCACGGCGTTGAAATCACAGAATTCCGGCACGTCCTCGACATTCACCAGCACGCGGCTGGCCCGCGCGGCCTCAGCCAGGGGGCGGTAGGTCTGTTCGTCCAGCCCGGCGATCCAGAGCAAGTTCAGTTGGCTGATTTCAGCTGCATCCGGCAGGCGGGGCAGGGCGGCTTGGCCGGCTTGCCTGGCCAGTTCGGGGTCCGTTGTAAAAACGCTCAGGCCCTCCCGCGCCCCGGCGATGCGCAGGGACCGCAGCCGCCGCAAAGCGGGCGTTCCCGCCCCGGCAAGGCCGAGCCGCAGGCGAGAAGGGTTGAGAGCCAATGGAATCATGGCCCTTTAGAAAAGGATTTTTTGAGATTTTGCAATCCTCCTTAAAGAATAAGGATTTTTTGCCAATTTGTAGGTCTGGGTGAAAAGGTTTTTCTGGATTTTCATCTCCAGAGACAAGCATAAACCATGATATTCTCTATGGTTTTAGTGATTTATGCCGCCGCCCGCCCGCACCGGGCGCTGGACTCACATCGCCTGCAGTTCGTGGGCTGCGAGGTCCATGCAGAACACCGTGCCGGCCGGGCCGGTGCGTTCCAGCACCAGGTCTCCGCCATGGGCGCGGATCAGGTCGCGGGCGATGGTGAGGCCGAGCCCGGTGCCGCCGCTGCGCACCGAGCTGGTGAAGGGCTTGAACAGATTTGCCTTGGCCCGTTCCGGCAGGCCTGGTCCATTATCCGCCACGCGCAGGCGCGTCTTGCCGTTCATGGTTTCTGTGCTCAGGCTGATGAGGGTGGCGCCCGCCTCGGCGGCGTTGCGGATCAAATTGGCGAAAACGCGGTAGAGCTGGGCGCGGTCCAACGGCAGCTCCAGCTCGTCCGGCGTCAAATTCTCGATGCGCCATCCAGCGTTCTCGGGCAGCAGGGTTTCGGCGACCTCATCGATCAGCGCCCGTACGCGCACAGGGGAGCGGTTGAGCTGGGTCCGCCCCTCACGGGCGAAATCCACCGTACTGGTGACAAGCTGCGTGGCGCGCTCGACAGAGGGGATCAGCGTGCGGGTGGCGCGTTTGACCAGGGGATCGTCAACATCCTGCAGCCGGTCCGCGACCAGCAGGGTGGAGGAGAGGATGTTGCGCAGATCATGCGCGATCTTCGCCACGGCGGTGCCCACGGCGGCGAGCCGGGCATTGCGCCACAAGGCGGCGCGCAGTTCCTCCTGCATGGTCTGCAACTCGCGCGCGGCAGAGGAGATATCGTCCTTGGGCCGGTTGGCCAGCCAGTCCAGCCCGCTATTTTGCGCCCGTTCCGGCGCCTCTCGGAAATGAATGATGGAGGTGGTGAGAATCTCCATGGGCCGCACCAGCATCCAGTTGAGCAGGCCATAGACGAGCAACCCGGCGAGCAGCGCCACGACCATGGCGAGATCGAACCCGTTTTTCGCGTAGTCGCTGAGCAGCAGCGTCAAAGGCGCGGCATCGACCCGCACCTCCAGTATCCCGCCGGGCATAAGCGGGCTGGGGGTGACGATCAGCTCCTCGGGCGGGCCGTAACCGGCGAGGCGCAGGCAGGCATGCCAGCTGCTGGCCAGGAGGCTCTGCTGCGCCGGCTCGACCCTGATGGGGGCGGCGGGCAGGGGCGAGTCGATCCGCCAGATGATCGCCGCCCGGTGCGGGGCGGTCAATGTGATCTCCTGCAGCCCGGCAAAGCGCAAGACCCTGTCGGCGGCGCCGGGCGAGCTGCCCTGGGAAAGGGCAAAGACCGCCAGATGCGCATCGCTGACGCGCTGCCATAGCCATTCCTGCCGCTCGCGGCCCAGCCCTGGCAGCAGCGCCAGCAGTTCCATGGCCAGAAGCGCCACGACTGTGATCCACAGCACCTTGCTCGACAGCGAGGCGGGTTGGGGCCTGAGATTCAGGCGCCGCAGCTGCCGCCGCCGCCGCTGCAGCCAGCTCATGCCGCCTGCAAGGCGCTGGTGGCCGCCCTTCGTCCGGCGGCAAAGAGCGCTTCCAGAAAGGGGCGGTCGGTATTGAGTTTGGAATTGAGCGGATGCCGGCCCAGGGCCTCATCCGCCGGAATATCCAGCAGCCGCACCCGGCGCGGCAGCATGGCAAGCTCCGCCGCCAGTGGCGCCTGGAAGGCGATCTCATGCAGCCGGTGGACGATATCCGCCGTGGAGCTTGGCACGCCACGCCGCTGGCGCGGCTGGGCGCGGATGAGGATCAGCTTGTCCGGCCGGGGCGTGAGGAGCGGGGCCAGAGGCGGGTTGCAGCTATAGCCGCCATCCCAATAATGCCGCCCGTTGATCTCCACCGCCGGGAACATCATCGGGATGCAGGCGGAGGCGAGCAGCTCGTCGATGCCGAGCTGGGCATTTGAAAACACCGCCGCCTCGCCGTTTTCCACATCCGTGGCGCCGACATAGAGGCGCGGCGCCCCCGGCGCGCGCAGCGCCTTCACATCCAGCAGCTCGCGCAGCAGCGGCTCCAGCGGGTTCTGCCCCAGCGGGTTCAGCTGCCCCGGGTCGAAGAGCCGCAGCGCCTGGGTCAGGCCGGTCCAGGCGAAATCATTGCTGAGCGCCTTGGTGGTGTCCCACATCCAGTCGAGCGGGGTGGCGGGGAAATTCCCGAAGACATTGCTCTCCATGACCCGGGTCCAGAGCCGGGCGACGGCCTCGCGCGCCCCTTGCGGCCCGCCCTTGACCATGCCCTGCACCGCCATGGCCGCGATCATCGCGCCCGAGGAGACGCCGGTGACGGCATCGAACACCAGCCCGTCCTCCAACAGCCTGTCCAGCGCGCCCCAGGTGAAGGCACCATGCGCCCCACCGCCTTGCAGGGCGAGAACGGTACGGGGACGGGAGGAGGAGGGGGTTTGCATGACGCTCACCGTTTTGTGAACGCAAACACCGAGTCTTGGCAACCGGGAGGCTTAGGCAAGCGGCGCAAACCCCAGCCCGGCGGCGATTCGGTTCCAGGCATTGATGGTGGCGATGGCGGTGCAGAGCTGGGCGAATTCAGCGCCGGGGAAGGCGCGTTCAGCCTCCTTGCGTTCGGTTTCGGTCAGATGCGCATGGGGCAGGGCGGTCAGGCGCTCCGTCCAGGCCAGGGCGGCCTGCTCGCGCGCCGAGAACAGCCCGGAATCGCGCCAGGCCGCCAGAAGGTCGAGCTTTGCCTGCGCCACACCCAGCTTGCGCGCGGCGGTGAGGTGAAACTGGGTGCAGAAGGCGCAGCCATTCATCTGCGAGGCGCGGATCTTGATCAGCTCTGTCAGCGCGGGCTCCAGCCCGGCCTCCTTCATGGCTTGGCTCAAGGCCCGCAATCCCGCCGGAACGGCTGGGTAGAGCTTTGAAAAATCCTCGAAATTCATTCCTGTGCGCCTCCCGCTTGCCTATAAGAGCCTTGCCGGTGCGCCGTGGCAAGGCGGCACGTGCCACCAAATTGGCAGATCCGCCCCGCCGAGATTGACGCGGCGGGGCAGCCCCGCCTATACCCCGCCAACACTCCGAACCGAGGACGGTCCGGCGTATCGCTTTGTTTGTTTTTTATTGTTTGTAATTTGCCGGAGTAGAATGCCGTGAAACGGACCTATCAACCTTCCAAGCTCGTCCGCAAGCGCCGGCACGGGTTCCGTGCCCGCATGGCGACTGTTGGCGGCCGCAAGGTGATCGCCAACCGCCGCGCCAAGGGCCGCGCCAAGCTCTCCGCCTGATCGCGCGCCCCGCGCGCCGCAGACGTTGATGGCCAACGCCCAAACCCCGCCCGTCCGGTTAACCCGGCGCGCAGAGTTTTTGCGCCTGGCCGCGCGAGGCAAGAAAGTCGCCAAGCATGGCTTCGTGCTCCAGGCCGCCAAGGATGGTCCGGCGGAGGTTGTGCGCGTAGGCTATACGGCCACCAAGAAGATCGGCAACGCCGTCATCCGCAACCGCGCCAAGCGCCGGCTGCGGGAGGCGGCGCGGTTGGTTTTGGCGGGGCGGCAAATGCCGGGGGTTGAGCTGGTGCTGATCGCCCGGCGTGAAACCGGCGAGATCGAATTCTCCCGCCTTACACAGAATCTCGCCCGGGCGCTGGACGAGGCGCTGGCATGAGCCCCGCCGCCCAGATGCTCTCCGGCGCCGTGCGCGCCTATGAACTCACGCTGCGCCCGGTCATTGGCGCGAATTGCCGGTTCTACCCCTCCTGCAGCGCCTATGCGCGCGAAGCCCTTGCCTGCCATGGCGCGGCAAGGGGCAGCCTGCTCGCGGCAAAGCGCATCCTGCGCTGCCACCCTTTCAACCCCGGCGGATACGACCCGGTTCCCACTCCGAAGGATAGCTGACCCTGATGGACTCGAAGCGCCTCATCCTCGCCCTTGCCTTGTCTTTCGGCATCCTGGCCATATTCACGGTGTTGCAGGAGAAATATTTCCCGCATCCCGCGCCCAGCCCGGCGCAGACCGCGCAGCAGGTGGCGGGCACCCAACAGGCGGCGCTTGAAGCCGGAGCCCCCGGCACGGCGCAGGGCGCACCCGTCTCGGGCCCGCGCCTGGACGTGGACGCGCCGATGCTCAAGGGCAGCGTCGGCCTCACCGGCGCGGTGTTCGATGACGTGGTGCTGAAGCAATATCACGAGACCGACGCCAAGGATTCGCCCCTGGTGCAGGTCATGGGCCGCCGCGGCGGGAGCACCCCGTCCTACGCGCAATTCGGCTGGACCGCCCCCGCGGGCGTGAAGGTGCCCGACGACAACACCGTCTGGACGCCCAGCGCCCAGGAATTGACGCCGGCAACGCCCGTGACCCTCTCCTGGGATAACGGCCAGGGCCTGACCTTCCAGCTCCTCCTGAAGATCGACGACAAATACATGTTCACCGTGACGCAGAACGTGGTGAACCATGGCGCCGCGCCGGTCACGGTCTTTCCGTGGTCACGCGTGGTGCGCGACTACAAGCCCAAGGAGCAGTCCAGCTGGGTGCTGTTCGATGGCCCGCTTGGCGTGTTCAACGGCACGTTGAAGCAGGAAGGCTATGGCGCGCTGAAGGATGATGGCGAAAAGGCGCAGGGCGGCGTGGCCTATACCACCTCCGGCCCCGGCGGCTGGACCGGCATTACCGACAAATACTGGCTGACCGCCGTGGCGCCTGAGCAGTCCGCGCAGATGAATGCCAGCATGAGCTATGGCAATGTGAGCGACGGCGATGGCGGCGCGTACCAGACCAGCTTCATCACCCAGAACCCGGTGAGCGTGCCGGCCAATGGCGAGGCGGCTTTCACCAGCCATCTCTTCGCCGGCGCCAAGGTGGTGAAGATCCTGGACTACTACCAGACCACCTACGGCATCCCGAATTTCTACAAGGCGGTGGATTTCGGCCATCTCTATTTCATCACCAAGCCGATCTTCTTCTGCCTGGACTGGCTGAACGCGCTCACCGGCAATTTCGGCCTGGCGATCCTGATCTTCACCGTCGGCGTGAAGCTGCTCTTCTTCCCGCTGGCCAGCTACTCCTACCGCTCGATGGGGCGGATGAAGGCGCTGCAGCCGAAGATCGCGGCGCTGAAGGAGCAGTTCAAGGACGACAACACCAAGCTCCAGCAGGCGACGATGGAGCTGTACAAGACCGAGAAGATCAACCCGGCCTCAGGCTGCTTGCCGATGCTGCTGCAGATCCCGGTGTTCTTCTCGCTCTATAAGGTCATCTTCATCACGATCGAGATGCGCCAGGCGCCGTTCTTCGGCTGGATTCACGATCTTTCGGCACCGGACCCGACGAACCTGTTCAACCTGTTCGGCCTGCTGCCGTTTGACCCGATGATGATCAGCCCGACCCTGCATATCGGCCTGTTGCCGATCATCATGGGCGGCACGATGTATCTGCAGCAGAAGCTGAACCCGGCCCCGGCCGACCCGGCCCAGGCGCGGATGTTCCAGTTCATGCCGGTCATCTTTACCTTCATGCTGGCGCGGTCGCCGGCGGGCCTGGTGCTGTACTGGGCGTGGAACAACATTCTTTCGGTGGGGCAGCAATGGCTGATCATGCGCAGGGCGGCGGCGCCAAAGCGGACAGTTCCGGCGAAGGGCTGAATTTCGGCAGCAGCGGTCCGTCTCCAGAGCAACTGGAGGCGGGGCGTAAGCTGTTCGGGTCGCCCTGCGAGTTCTTCTACGCGGCGCAGGCGCTCGAGCATCTGCCCGCGCCGCGCGGCAATGAGATCGCGCTGGCCGGGCGCTCCAATGTCGGCAAATCCTCGCTGATCAACGCGATCACCGGCCGCAAGGCGCTGGCGCGCGTGTCGCACCAGCCGGGGCGCACCAGGCAGCTCAATTTCTTTGAATGCGCCGCCGGGCCCATCGTGCTGGTGGATATGCCGGGCTACGGCTATGCCGAGGCACCAAAGGAGATCAAGCGCGACTGGCAGGGGCTGATGCTGGATTACCTGCGCGGCCGGCCCAATCTGCGCCGGGTGTTTCTGCTGCTGGATGCGCGGGTGGAGATCAAGGTTTCCGACCAGACGGTGATGGAGCTGCTGGACCAGGCGGCCGTGCCGTTCCAGATGGTGCTGACCAAGGCTGACGCGGTGAAGCCGGCCGCCCTCAAGCGCAAGCAGGAGGAGGTGTTGGCCCTGGCGGCGGAGCATCCGGCGGCGCTGAACCGGATCATTACCACCTCCAGCGCGGGCGGGCTTGGCATTGAGGAACTGCGGGCCGCCATTGCCGAATTCGTTGAATGAGGACGAGATGAACAGCGACGACATCACAGACGCCACCCGGGACGCGCATATCGTCACCAAGGTGCTGCCGTATCTGCGCCGTTATGCCGGGACGACGATCGTGGTGAAATATGGCGGGCACGCCATGGAGGGCGCGCTGGCCAATGAGTTTGGCCGTGACATCGCGCTGCTCAAGCAGGTCGGCATCAACCCGGTGGTGGTGCATGGCGGCGGGCCGCAGATCAACGCCATGCTCAAGCGTCTCAACATCCAGTCCAGCTTCGTGCAGGGGCTGCGGGTGACGGACGCGGCGATGGTCGAGGTGGTGGAAATGGTGCTCGCCGGCTCGGTCAACAAGCAGGTGGCGGGGCTGATCAACGCCGCGGGCGCGCTGGCGGTGGGCATTTCCGGCAAGGATGGCGGCTTGATCCGTGCCCGCAAGCTGCGGCGCACGCTGAAAGACCCTGATTCAATGATCGAGCAGGCGCTGGATCTGGGCTATGTCGGCGAGCCGGTGTTTATCGATGCGCGCGTGATCCATGCGCTGACCGGCGCCGGGCTGATCCCCGTGATCGCGCCGGTGGGGGCGGGCGAGGATGGCCAGACCTACAATATTAATGCCGACACGGCGGCGGGCGCGATCGCGGGGGCGCTGAATGCCCAGCGTTTGCTGATGCTGACCGACGTGCCGGGCGTGCTGGATAAGAGCAAGCAACTGCTCAACGATCTGTCGCTGACGCAGATCCGCGGGCTGCTCGCCGATGGCACGATCTCCGGCGGCATGATCCCGAAGGTGGAAACCTGCATGGAGGCGGTGACACAGGGCGTGAAGGGCGCGACCATCCTGGATGGCACCGTGCCGCATGCGCTGCTGCTGGAACTGTTTACCGAGCATGGCATCGGGACGATGATTCATAAGTGAGCTAGCCGCTTTTTTGTAAAAAAGCGGCGCAAAAAACGTTTGGACTCTGGGTTTGCGGTTGTGACGCCATGGGGTGCCCTCCAGGGGAGGCATGGTTTGTGGCCCAGGTTTTAAAAGTTTTTGGTGCAGCTTCTTTCAAAAAGCTGCCCTTGAAGTACCGGTTGCCAGGGGGGTGTAACCCAGATGCGCGCGCAGCGTCGCGCCCTGCCGTGGCGGCAGGGGAAGGGGAAATCGCGGAAATTTCACGCGCCTATGCCTGGCCAGGGGCTCGGCACTGGCACGCATCGCCCGCCGGTAGGCCAGCAGGGTGCTGGTTTCCTCGGCGCAGATGAGCAGGAAATACAGGCCCCCCAGCGCCGAGGCGAGGCCGATGATGATGTTGGGACTCACGCAGAACAGCCACTCCATGACCAAACTCCTTTTCCTTAAAGATTGCGCGCGAGCCCGCTAAAACAGGCTCATTTGCAGGCTGGCCGGGGTGCGGCCGGGGCTGCGGAATTGTGAAACATCCAGGCGTGATCTCGCCTCATCCAACCCCAGGCGCTGCACGGCGCGGGCGAAGCGCTGGGCCATCATCGCGGCATAAGGGCCAGAGCCCGCGAAGCGCGCATGGAATTGCGAATCATTCAGCTGCCCGGCGCGGCTTTGCCGGATCAGGCTCAGCACATGCGCGGCGCGTTCTGGCAGATATTTTTCCAGCCAGTCGGTGAACAAGGCACCCAGCTCATGGGGCAGGCGCAGCATGGTGGTGTAGGCGCTGCTCGCCCCCGCCTTTGCGGCTTCTTCCAGAATACGCTCCATCTCGGCATCGTTGAGGCCGGGGATCATCGGTGAGGCCATCACCCCCACCGGAATGCCGGCCTGCGCCAAGGCGGAGATCGCGGCCAGGCGCCTTGTGGGGGAGGCGGCGCGCGGCTCCATGGCGCGGGCCAGCGCCGGATCCAGCGTGGTGATGGAAAGATGCACCTTGGCCAGCCCTCTCGCGGCCATGCGGGCGAGAATATCCTTATCGCGCACAACACCAGCGGATTTGGTGACGATGCCGACCGGGTTGTTGAACCGCTCCAGCACCTCCAAAATCGCGCGTGTGAGACCGAGTGTACGTTCCACCGGCTGATACGGGTCGGTATTCGAGCCAAGCACGATCACGCCGGGCTTGTAGCCCGGGCGCGAGAGCTCCTTTTCCAGCATCCGGGGCGCTTCGGGCTTGAAGACAATCTTGGTCTCGAACTCCAGCCCGGCGGAAAAGCCGAGATAGGCGTGGCTGGGCCGGGCGAAGCAATAGATGCAGCCATGCTCGCAGCCCCGGTAGGGGTTCACGCTGGTCTCGAAGGAGAGGTCAGGGCTGTCATTGCGGGCGATGATGCTGCGCGTTGCATCACGGATCAGCGTGGTTTGCGGCTTGCCGGCCTCTTCCTCGCGGTCCCAGCCATCGTCGAATGCCTCACGCCTTGCCGCCTCGAAGCGGTTGGGCGGGTTCAACGCCGTTCCGCGCCCCTTGATGGCGCCGGGGACGGCATCCTTCTTGATCTGCACGCGGGAAACAGACATTTGTTCATGCTCCGTTCTTTCTTGATTAAAATCATTTCAGAACCGCAGGTCAAGAACAAAATGAGAACAATCGGGTCAAAAGAAAAGCCGCGCGAGGCGGCTTTGCCGGAAACCCTTTAAAAATGCTCTTTCAGCCGGGGCATCAGCTCCACCAGATTGCAGGGACGGTGCCGTGCGTCGAGCTGCAAGCGCAGAATATCGTCCCACCCATCCTTCACCGCGCCGGTGGAGCCGGGCAGGGCGAAGAGATAAGTGCCGTTCGCCACCCCGCCCAGAGCGCGGGACTGCATGGTGGAGGTGCCGATCTTGGCAAAAGAGAGCATGCGGAACAGCTCGCCGAAGCCTTCGATCAGCTTGTCCAGCACGCGGTGGAAGGCTTCCGGTGTCACGTCCCGGCCGGTGACGCCTGTGCCGCCGGTGGTGATCACCACATCCACGGCTGGATCGGCGATCCAGGCACGCAGTTGCGCTTCGATCAGATCCGCGTCGTCCTTGATGATGGCGCGGGCGGCCAGCTCATGCCCGGCTTCGGTGATCCGCGCCGCCAGCGCATCGCCGGATGTATCGTTCTCCGCCGTGCGCGTGTCCGAGATGGTGGCCACCGCAATCCGCACGGGCAGGAAGGCCCGGCTTTCGTCGATCCGGCTCATTCACGCTTCACTGGGCGTCGGCGGTTTCAAGCGCCGGGGCGGGGCTGAACTGGCTCAGGGTCGGGAAATTGCCCTGGGCCAGCACGTCCAGGCTATGCGGCTTCACCCCGATCTCCTCGGCATAGAGCCAGCTATCAGCCAGCACCTGGAGGACGAAACGACGGGTTTCGTCGTTGGGGATGGTCTCGATGAACAGCAGCGGGTCGGAATCGTCCTTGATCGCGCTGTACCAGGCCGAGGCCGCGCCCGGCCCGGCATTATAGCTGGCCAGGATGGCGAGCAGATTGTCCTGAATGCCCGGCTGGTCGCCGAGATATTTCAGATAGGCCTGCCCCAAGGCGAGGTTTGCCGAAGGATCGTTGATCGAGCCGGTGACGCCCTCGGCCTGGCGCATGGTGTCGGCGGTCTGCGGCATAAGCTGCATCAGCCCGCGTGCGCCCACGCGCGAGACGGCGTTGGTATCGAAGCCGGATTCCGTGCGGGTCACGGCGTAGATCAGCGCCGGGTCGACGCTGAAGCCGCCTTGCGGGTGCATGGCGGGCAGCGGCAGCCGGGCGCCGGCGATCTCGTCCACCGGGCTGGGCAGCGTGCCGGCAATGGCAATGGTGACATCCACCAGACCGGCGCGGGCGGCAACCGCCATCACCGAGCGGCCGAGATCCGGCGTGGCCTGGATCTGCGGCCAGAGGGCGCGCAGCGCCGTTTCCGCCTGGTCGGTCAGCCCGACCTGCAGCATCTCAAAGGCGAGATGCCCAGCCGGCAGGGAATCGACGGCGGTGACATCCGCTTCCGTCAGCGTCGCGGCAATGCCGGTGGGGCCGAAGCCCTGGCCGAGCAGCCGGCCGGCCAGCATGCCGTAGAACGTGTCGCCGGCCCAGGCGGCCTGGTGCAGCCAGTCCAGATACTGGTCCGGCTGTTGTTGGCGCAGCGCCGCGCGTGCGGCCCAGAAGGCGCTGGCGGCGCGGTCATCGTCGGAGATGCCGGAAAGTGCGGCGGTCTTGCGGAAATCATCCGCCGCCGTGGCCAGATCGTTCTTTTCCCAGGCATCCAGCCCGGCCACGAAGCCTTGGCGCCAGCTGTCGGCATCCGGCGCCAAGGCGGGGCGGGCGGCGCCGCTATAGGTCAGCGTTTCTTCCGGCAGCAGGGAGGGGGGCGGGGCCGAGGGCATCTTCGCCCGCGGCAGCTTGTGGTGCATCAGCGCATAAATGGCCGGGGCTTCGGGCTCGTTGGCATATTTCGTCCACCAGGCGGTCAGCTCGGCGGGTTTGGTGATGTAATTGGCGCTCAGATAGCGTACAGCCAGCACCGCGCCGACCAGGCTGGAATCGGCCACGCGCGCCAGCATCTTGTCGGCTGCGGCAAATTGGCCGTTCTGCTGCATTTGCAGGGCGCGTTGATAGATAGCCACGTCGCTGGGGGGCAGCGGCTGTGGCAGCATTACCTCGACATCGCCGGATGGGGCGTTGCGCGGCACGGCATAGGCTACAGATTCCCCGTTGATGCCGTCTGCCGGCTGTGTGGGGGGCGTCGTCGTTCCCGGGCCTTGTCCCGAATTTTGGGACTTCGCCTTCGCTTGCATGGGGACCATGCAGCTGGTGGCGAAAACGGACATGGCGGCAAAAGCCGTTCGCGTCACGTTCAGGCGGGAGAGCGTTTTGAGGGCTCCTCGCATAAAACCGACCTACACAGGTCTTAACCGTGACGCAAGCACTAATCACGAGACCCGTCTCATCACATGAGACGTCCATGGCCGGCTAACACATTTTTGCCATGGTTCGCCTTCTGATTCCAGGGAAGAGGCCGGCATATAGTCATGACATTTTTGTTAGTCAGCTTTGCATTTCAGCCATGCGCGCAGGCTCAGCATGTCTTGCCACGATTCGCGCTTGGCCAAAGGCATGCGCAGCAGATAGGCCGGATGATAGCTTGGCAGGCAGGGCAGGGGCGCTGGCAGGCCCTCGATATGCACCTCCCGCCAAGTGCCGCGCACCCGCCTGATGCCGCCTTGCGCCTCCGGTCCCAGCAGCGCCTTGGCCGCCACGGCCCCCAGCGACAGCAGCCCGCGCGGGGCGACAAGTGCAATCTGACGGTGCAGAAAGGGCAGGCAGAGGGCGATCTCCGCTTCCGTGGGCGGGCGGTTGCCGGGCGGGCGCCAGGGCACGGCGTCGATGATTCGTACCATCGTACGGTCCAGCCCGATGGAGCCCAGCATCCTGTCCAGAAATTGCCCGGCGGGGCCGACGAAGGGTCTGCCGGCCCGGTCCTCCTCACCGCCCGGCGCCTCGCCGATGATAACCAGCCGCGCATCCGCCGCGCCATCGGCGAAGACGAGCTGTGTGGCGGTGTCCTTCAGCGCGCAGCCGGTAAAGCCGCGCATCGCCTCCGCAAGGTCTTCCAGCGTGGCGCAACCGGCGGCCAGGCGCGCGGCCTCTTCGGGCCCCGCCAGCAGGGGGGCGGCCGGGCGCGGTGCCCTGGCCGGGCGGCGGGCAGGGGAAGGTTCCGGGGCCTGCGGCGTGGTGAAGGCCAAGGGCGGGGGCGGGCTGGCGTGGCGGCGGTCCTGCGGCGCCTCCAGCAGCGCATCGTCCACGCCCCATTCCCATTGCAGCCTTAGCGCGTCCAGCAACTCCATGGCTGAATCATTATCTTGCATGGGCGCCGCCCGCCACCCCGCTCTTGCCCCTTTACTCGCCGGTAGATTTATCATTAGACCAGCGGTACTGATTCATAAAAGAGGGACGCAACAATGTCGGATGAGGCGCTGCCGCGCGAGGCGATGGAATTCGATGTGGTGGTTGTCGGTGCCGGGCCCGGCGGGCTTTCGGCGGCGATCCGCCTCAAGCAGCTGAATCCTGAGTTATCTGTCTGCGTTGTCGAGAAAGGCTCCGAGGTCGGCGCGCATATTCTCTCCGGCGCGGTGCTGGAGCCGCGCGCGCTGAAGGAGCTGATCCCGGATGTCGATCCCGGGCTGATCCCGCTGGCGACGCCGGTGACGGCGGACGAATTCCTGTTCCTCACCCCCACCAAGGCGCATAAGCTGCCCACCCCGCCGCAGATGCATAATGAGGGCAATTACATCGTCTCTCTGGGCAATGTGGTGCGCTGGCTTGGCCAGCAGGCGGAGGAGCTGGGGGTTGAGATCTATCCCGGTTTCGCCGCCGCCGAGACGCTGATCGAGAATGGCCGCGTCGTCGGCATCGCCACCGGCGACATGGGCATCGGCAAGGATGGCGAGCCCACTGAGAATTACGCCCGCGGCATGGAGCTGCGCGCCACCTACACCATCTTCGCCGAAGGCTGCCGCGGCTCGCTCACCAAACAGCTTGAGAAACGCTTCAATCTGCGCGAGGGCGTGGGGCCGCAGACCTACGGCATCGGCATCAAGGAGCTGTGGGAGGTCAAGCCCGAGACATTCCGCAAGGGCCTCACCCAGCACAGCATCGGCTGGCCGCTATCCAACGATACATATGGCGGCTCCTTCCTCTATCATTTCGGGGAGAATCTCGTCTCGGTCGGGTTCGTGATCGGGCTGGATTATTCCAACCCCTATCTCTCCCCCTTCCAGGAGATGCAGCGCTACAAGACGCATCCGGCCATCGCCGCCACCTTCGAGGGGGCGAAGCGCATCTCCTATGGCGCGCGGGCGATCAATGAGGGCGGTTTTCAGTCCCTGCCCAAGCTCGCCTTCCCCGGCGGCGTGCTGATCGGTTGCGCGGCGGGCACGCTGAACGTGCCGAAGATCAAGGGCACCCATACCGCGATGAAATCCGCCATGGTCGCCGCCGAGGCGATCGCCGAGGCCTTCGCGGGCGACAAGCCGGACACGCTTTCCGCCTATCCAAAGAAGCTGCAGGAAAGCTGGGTGTGGCCGGAGCTGCATGCCGTGCGCAACATCCGTCCGGGCTTTGCCAAGTTCGGCCTCTATGGCGGGCTGGTGAACGCGGCGCTGGAGACCTATATTTTGAAGGGCAGGGCGCCCTGGACCTTCAAGCACCACGCCGACAACACAACGCTGAAGAAGGCCAAGGATTCGAAGCCGATCGACTATCCGAAGCCGGACGGCAAGCTGACCTTCGACCGGCTTTCCTCGGTGTTTCTCTCCAACACCAACCATGAGGAAAACCAGCCGGCGCATCTCACGCTGCTGGACCCGACCGTCGCGATCAGCGTGAACTATAACGAATATGCCAGCCCGGAGACGCGCTATTGCCCGGCGGGTGTGTACGAGATCGTCGGCGCCGAGGTGAATGAGCCGCGCCTGCAGATCAACGCGCAGAATTGCGTGCATTGCAAAACCTGCGACATCAAGGACCCAACCCAAAACATCAACTGGGTGGTGCCGGAGGGGGCGGGCGGGCCGAACTATCCGGGCGGGATGTAAGCTTTCGTCCGGTCAATGCGGCAAGCCGTTGGCCGGCTCCAGTGCCGCGAAATGCGCGCCGGCGGTGTCATCCGCCGGCGTATTTTCTGCCTGTGCCACGGGGCGGGTCAGCCCCTGATATTGGGCAAGCGCCTTCTGCACCTGGGCGGGCGGCAGGTCGGTGGAGAGCACCTGCCGCGCCTGGTCCATCTGGCCGTTGCCCACCAGCGCCAGCGCGTAATCGGCCCTTATCCGCGGCGTGGCCTCGGGTGTGGCGGCCAGTGGGCCGAGATATTGCAGTGCATCTGCGGCATCGCCGTTCAGCGCCAGCACCAGCCCGAGATTTACTTCTGCCGAGGCCGTGCCAGGCGCCAGCATCAGCGCCTGCTGCAAGGGCGGCACAGCCCCGTTCAAATCGCCCCGCAGCGCCCGGGCGATGCCGAGATCATTCTGCGCGGCGGCGTTGCCGGGGTCATCCGCCACGGCGGTGGCAAAGGCCTGCTCGGCCTCGATGGCGTTGCGCCGCAGCAGGCAGCGCCCAATGCCGGTTTCAGCCATGGAGGATTTCGGCGCAATCCGCAAAGCGAGGCGATAGGCGGCTATGGCATCCTCGCAGCGGTCCAGCGCGTAATAGGCCGCCCCCTCGTGATAGAGCGCCTGTAGATCGCCGGGATTCTGCGCCAGCAATGATTGCGAGATTTTCAGCGCCATTTGCGGGTCATTGCCCGCGATGGCCGCATCCGCGACATTCAGCGCAGTCGGGCTGAGGGTGTCGGCCTGAGGGGCGGGTCTTGCGCAGCCAGCCAACAGCCCGGCCGCCAGAAGCGGGGCGATACGGGAAAACGGGTGCCGCCGGCTATTCCGGCTTATCTTCATGCTGATTTTCATGACGCGAGTTTCACGCGGCCACGTTATTATTCGGCTAAGAAACGAATAATGCTTTTTGCCGCCGGGCGAAAAACTCCTTATGCAGAAGCGCATGAGCATCCGCATCGGCATCGCCGGCATTTCCGGCCGCATGGGCATCTATCTGGCGCAGGAAGCCGCCGCCGCCGCCACCTTGTCCGGCGGCACCAGCCGCTCCGGCGCCGGGCCTTCCGGCGTGCCCAGTTTTCCCGATATCGCCGCTCTGGCCCGCGAATCGGACGTGGTGATCGACTTCACCCATGCCAGCACCGTGCAGGCCCATGCCAAGGCCCTGGCCGATTCCGAGACCCCGTGGGTGCTGGGCACAACCGGTTATGGTCCGGCGGACGAGGCGGCGATCAAAGCGGCGGCGAAGGTCATTCCCGTCATCGCCGCGGCAAATTTTTGCACCGGCGTGAATCTGCTGCTGCTGCTGGCCGAGAGGCTGGGGGCGGTGCTGCCCGCCGCGCAATACGATGCGGAGATTGTCGAGATGCATCATCGCCAGAAGGTGGATGCGCCCTCGGGCACGGCGCTGGCCATCGGCCGGGCGGTGGCGGCGGGGCGCGGCGTTGAGCTTGCCGATGTCATCGTCTCGGGCCGCGATGGCCATACCGGCCCGCGCAAGGATGGCGAGATCGGCTTCGCCACGCTGCGCGGCGGGCAGATTATCGGCAGCCATTCCGTGCTGTTC
>DATJXU010000157.1:0-7327 GCA_035499915.1 Acidocella sp. | reverse complement strand
CCATAAATCGCCGGCGACCTGCCAGCAACCCGTCCGGCGGACGTAACGCCGAACGTGTTCGTCATTTCCGTCATAATTCGAGCGGCTTTGATTTAGCGTCCTGGCAGATAGAACAATTTTTATCCAAAATTCTCGCTGTTTAGAATAAAACGCTCTACGCAATAGTCAAAAATAGCGTGTTTAAAGAATAGATTTCTTTACAACGATTGCATTGGGGGCTTTCACGAAGCCTCCGTGCGCTGCCGACTTTGATGCGTCCCTGCATTTACAGGCCACACTATGCAAAGGCTAAATTTTGGCTACGCCGGTGGCATAGCGCTGCTTTTGATAGTGATGCGAGGGGGCGCATCAGCCCATTGAGAGATGGGCTCAAGACAAGTATTTAACCAACAGTCCAACGACGGCGGTAATGTGCCTCCACACAGATCAGAATTTCCAAGGGCCTATCTGTTGTCCCTGTTGTCTGAGTTAGCAATTTGTTCTTAGGGCGGTTAACTCTCGGTGGTTTCGGGCCCCGCAACCAAGTTTTACCGAACTCAAGAACAAATCGCGATCAGGCAGCTTGGCCGCCGATTGGCCGATGCCCAGCCGCACCATCGACGCCTGCGCCCCGGTCAGAATAATCACCGGCTCGCCATTCGCGTCCTTCGGACCCAACTCCACACCATCAATCAAATCACGTAGGTCTTCGGTACTTCTGGCTCAACAGTTGCTAATCTCAGCGGTATGAAGGCCGTGCTTGCATGAAAATCCTGGTGGCAGATTGCGATGGCAGCCAAGCAAAGGAACTGCATGCCCGTTTCAAGGCACTGGATGACAGCTTTATGGTCATTTTTGCCGGTCAGGGGGAGAACCTGGTTGACGCCGTGCGTCGCACCAGCCCGGACATCGTGATTGTGGACATGGCCCGCCCGGACCGCGACGGGCTGGACTCCGTTCGCGCCCTGAACGCCCAGGCGCTGCTGCCGGTGCTGATGTTTGTCGACGAGGACGACCCGCGCTTCATGGAAGAGGCGATCGCCGCCGGGGTCTGCTCCTACCATGTTGGCGGGGTGCCGCCGCCGGCGATCAAGCCGATTTTGCGCACGGCCATGGCCGTATTCCAGCGTATGCGCGGGCTGCAGGACCGGCTGACCGAAGCGGAGGAGCAGATCGGGGCGCGGCAGGTGGTGGATGCCGCCAAACGTCTACTGATGGCCCAGGATAAGATGAGCGAGCCAGCGGCGCACCGCTTCCTGCAACGGCGCGCCATGGACCAGCAGAAGAAACTCACTGAAGTTGCTGTGGCGTTTCTGCGCGACCGCAAGGCGGAGGACAAGAATGGCTGAAACGATCCGCCTGGGGCTGCTGCGGCTGTGCGACGCCGCCCCGGTCATCTTGGCCGACCATGAGGAGATGTTCGCCGCCAACGGTGTGCGCGTGAGCCTCTCGGTCGAGCCGTCCTGGGCCAATATCGCCGACAAGCTGAGCTACGGCCTACTCGATGGCGCCGTGATGCTGCCGCCTCTCGCATTGGCCTGCGCCGCTGGGCTGCGCGGGCGCAGGACGGCGCTGACCATCCCCATGTCGCTCAGCGCCAATGGCAATGCGGTCACGCTGGCCATGCCGCTGCGCGGTGCCTTCACCAGCGGCGGCATCGCCAATGTGGTTGCGGTCAGGCGTCCGCGCTTCGCCGTGGTGCACGGGTTCTCGACGCATAATCTGCTGCTGCGCTACTGGCTGGCGGCTTTCGGCGTGGATCCGGAGACGGATGTGGAGCTGAGCGTGCTGCCGCCAGCTGAAATGGTGAGCAGCCTGGCGGCCGGAGCCATCGACGGCTTTTGTGCCGGCGCCCCCTGGGGCCAGGTGGCGGCGCATGCGGGGCTGGGCTTCATTGCCGTGCATTCGGGGGAGATCTGGCGCGGGCATCCGGAGAAATGCCTGGCGTTGCGCGAGGAACTGGTGGTGCGCGATCCGGCGGGCGTATTGGCGCTGCTGCGCACGCTCCGTGCCACCTCTGCCCTGTGCGCCGCCCCGGACAAGCGCCGCGCCCTGGCGGCGCTGCTGGCGCAGCCGGAATATCTGCATCTGCCCGAGGCGCTGATTGCCAGCGCTCTTGCCCCAGAGGCGGGCGGCCCGGTATTCACGGAACAATACCCCGATGCCGCGCGGGCGTCATGGTTCGCCGAACAGATGCTACGCTGGAATCTGGCGCCTCCCGGCAGCCTGGACGGCGCCGCCAGCCTGTACCGGCCGGATTTGTTCCTCGCGGCGGGCGGCGCCCGGCCGATGCCGCAGTCGGAGCATTTCTGCGATGACCCCAAATTGCCATAAAACAAGCCATCATGATGAGTGGATAATCATATGTGAGTAATTTTGCGCCAATTATGTAATTGACTTTAGGTAGATGCGTTAAATTTATTCTATTTTGCCTTTGGCACGGGAATTGCTGAATTGCACTCGAACGGCGGATGCTGTTTGCGGTGCATTCAATGGCGATTGCACTTGCCTAGCGGGGGAGACCCCACTGAAATTCTCGCGGGCCAAGGGACGGTTCGCAGGCGGCACGGTGTGAAGCGTGCCGCGGAGTGATCGACATGTCCCTTTCGGGCGAAAAAAGCTTTCTGAAATCCGGCCATCTGCCGACCCTTCTCGCGGCCTTCCTTTATTTCGACTTCAGCTTCATGTGCTGGGTGCTGCTGGGGCCTTTGGGCATCCAGATCTCCAAGGCGCTGCATCTCGACCCCGCGCATAAGGGGCTGATGGTCGCTACGCCGGTGCTGGCGGGCGCCTTCCTGCGTATCTTCAACGGCCTCATGGTCGACCATTTTGGCGCCAAGAAGGCTGGGATTTTTGCCCAGATCATCGTCATCCTCGGCCTCGCCGCGGCTTGGTTCTTCGGCGTGCCCAGTTTCGATGCTGTGCTGCTGGTTGGCGTGGTGCTCGGCATGGCCGGCGCCTCCTTCGCCATCGCGCTGCCCATGGCTTCGCGCTGGTACCCGCCCGAGCATCAGGGCAAGGCGATGGGCATTGCCGGTGCGGGCAACATGGGCACCGTGATTGCAGCACTCGCCGCCCCGGCGCTGGGGCTGGCCTTTGGCTGGGTGAATGTGTTCGGCATGGCCGCCTTGTTCATGAACGTGGTGCTCGTGCTGTTCACCCTACTTGCCGAGGACGCGCCGGTGCAGCCGCCTAAGCAAGCGCTGAGCGGTTACCTGAGAGTGCTGACCATCGGCGACACTTGGTGGTTCATGCTGTTCTATTCGGTCACCTTCGGCGGCTTCGTCGGGCTTGCCTCCTCGCTCAGCATCTATTTCCACACGCAATACGGCCTGGCGCCGGTCCAGGCGGGCTATGCGGTCGCGGCCTGCGTGTTTGCCGGCTCGCTGTTCCGTCCCATCGGCGGCTGGCTGGCTGACAAGGTCGGCGGCATCGCCGCGCTCTCCGTGCTCTATGTCGTGGCGGCCGCGATGCTGATCCTGGTCAGCTTCGGTCTGCCGACCCTGCCAATGGCACTCGGCGCCTTTGTCATCGCCATGCTGGCGCTCGGCACGGGCAACGGTGCGGTGTTCCAGCTGGTTCCGGTGCGCTTTGGCCGCGAGATCGGCGTGATGACCGGGCTGGTCGGCTGCGCTGGCGGCGTGGGCGGGTTCTACCTTGCCTCCTCGCTCGGCTACTCCAAGCAATGGACCGGCTCCTATCAGGACGGCTTCCTCATCTTCGCCGGTCTCGCTTTGGTCGCCTTCATCGGCATCAACATCGTGAAGAAGCACTGGCGCGCCAGCTTCTCGCGCGGGCTGACAGAGATGGACAAGGTCCGCATCTGATTTTTGCTCCGCCGGTGGCCTCGCGCCCCGGCCCTCTCCCAAAATTTCAAGGAGTCACGGCGATGAACATGATCGTCAACGCACGCAAAAAACTCGTTGTGGTTGGTAATGGTATGGCCGGCATGCGCGCGGTGGAGGAAATCCTCCACCGAGCGCCGGGGATGTTCGACATAACCGTATTCGGCGCCGAGCCGCAGCCGAATTACGACCGCATCATGCTCTCGCCGCTGCTGGCGGGGGACAAGAGTTTTGATCAGATCGTGCTCAATAGCCTGGACTGGTATGCCGAACACGAAATCGAGCTGATCGCGGGTGAACCGGTGGTGGATATCGACCGCACCAGGCGCGTCGTCACCGGTGAGCACGGCACAATCCGTCCCTATGATATCTTGCTGCTGGCCACGGGATCGAACCCGATTGTGCTGCCGTTGCCCGGCGTTGAGCGCCCCGGCGTGATGATCTTCCGCTCCGTCGCGGATGTGGAAAAGATGCTGGAACTCTCCGGCCCAGGCAAAAGCGCTGTGGTCATTGGCGGCGGCCTGCTGGGGCTGGAGGCCGCGCACGGCCTGAACCTGCGCGGCATGGAGGTGAGCGTGGTGCATCTGATGCCCACGCTGATGGAGCGTCAGCTCGATGCCTCTGCCGCGCATCTGCTGGAGCGCAGCCTGATCCAGCGCGGCATGAGCATTTTTACGTCCGCCAATACCGAATCGCTCGATGGCGAGGGTGACCATGGCCCGGTGCAGACAGTGACGCTGAAGGATGGCCGCTGTATCAAGGCCGATCTCGTGGTCATGGCCGTTGGCATCCGCCCCAATACGAACCTTGCCAAAGCTTCCGGTCTCGACTGCGACCGTGGCATTCTCGTCGACGCCGCCATGCGCACCTCCGATCTGGCGGTGTACGCTATCGGCGAGTGCATCGAGCACAACAAGCAATGCTACGGGCTGGTCGCCCCGATCTGGGATATGGCCAAGGTGGCAGCTGATCACATTACCGCCACGGCGCAAACCAGCTTCGTACCCGTCGCCACCGGCACGCGACTGAAAGTCTCCGGCATAGAAATGTTCTCCGCCGGTGCATTCATGGGTGATGAGAGCACCGATGACATCGTGCTGCGCGATGCCGCACGCGGTATGTACAAGCGCCTGGTTCTGCGTGAGGACAAACTCGTGGGCGTGGTCTGCTTTGGCGACACGCGCGATGCGGGCTGGTATTTCCAGCTCCTGAAAGATGAAGAGCCTCTCGGCGGTTTGCGCGAGACGATGATTCACGGCCCGGTGGCGGCTTCCGCTGACCCGAACGAGGCGCTGGCCATGCTGCCCGACAGTGCCGAGATTTGCGGCTGCAACGGCGTGAAGAAGGGCACCATCTGCGCCGCCATTGCCGAGCATGGCCTGAAGAGCGTGGACGATGTGCGCGCCCGCACCAAAGCTTCGGCCTCCTGCGGCTCCTGCACCACTCTTGTTGAAGGGCTGCTGAAACTCTCACTGGGGGCGGGCTACACCGCCGAGGCCGTGAAGCCGATGTGCAAATGCACGAGCCATGGCCATGATGAAGTCCGCCGCCGGATCAAAGGGGGGATGCTGAAGAGCATTCCCGCGGTGATGCAGGCGCTGGAATGGAAGACACCAGATGGTTGCGCCTCCTGCCGCCCGGCGCTGAATTTCTATCTGCTCGCGGCCTGGCCGGGGGAATATGTGGATGATGCGCAATCGCGCTTTGTGAATGAGCGCTTACACGCGAATATCCAGAAGGATGGAACCTACTCCGTCATTCCGCGCATGTGGGGCGGCACTACAACGGCCGCCGAGTTGCGCGCCATCGCCGATGTGGTGGACAAGTTCAACATCCCCGCGGTGAAGGTGACGGGCGGGCAGCGCATCGACATGCTGGGTGTGCGCAAGGAAGACCTTCAGGCCGTATGGCGCGACCTCAATGCGGCCGGGCTCGTTTCCGGCCACGCCTACGGCAAGGCGCTGCGCACGGTGAAAACCTGCGTCGGCTCGGAATGGTGCCGTTTTGGCGTGCAGGATTCCACGGCGATGGGCATCGCGCTGGAGAAGGCCACCTGGGGCTCCTGGCACCCGCACAAGGTGAAGCTCGCCGTCTCCGGCTGCCCGCGCAACTGCGCCGAGGCGACCATTAAGGATTTCGGCGTGGTGGCCACCGAAGCCGGGTGGGACCTGCATGTTGGCGGCAATGGCGGCATAAAAATCCGCGCCACCGATCTGCTGTGCAAAGTCACCACCGAAGCGGAGGTAATGGAATATGCCTGCGCCTTCCTGCAACTCTACCGGATGGAGGCGCGCTATCTGGAGCGCACCGCGCCGTGGATCGAGCGTGTGGGTCTGAAATACGTGCAGGAGAAGATCGTCGATAACGCCGAGCTGCGCCGCTCGCTGTTCGAGGATTTCCTCTACGCGCAGAGCTTCGCGCAGGTCGACCCCTGGGCCGAGGAAGCCGGCTGCGAGACACGCGGACAGAAATACAACGCCATGGCGGAGATGGTCTGATGGACGGGATGAACAACGCAAAAAACTTCGTGGATGTGGGAGCGCTGGAGGAGATCCCGCCGCGCGGGGCGCGCACGGTGAAGACGACGCATGGCGACATCGCTTTGTTCCGCACCTCCGATGACGAGGTCTACGCCCTGCGCGACCAATGCCCGCACAAGCAGGGGCCGCTGAGCCAGGGCATCGTGCATGGCGCTTCCGTCACGTGCCCGCTGCACAACTGGGTGATCTCGCTGGCTACGGGCGAGGGGCAGGGGCTGGATGTGGGCTGCACGCCGCGCTTTGCCGTGCGGCTGGAGAAGGGGCGGGTGCTCCTGGCGCTGCCATGAGCCGGGTGTTCCTGGTTGGCGCCGGGCCGGGCGATCCGGAGCTGCTGACACTGAAAGCCGCGCGCCTCATCGCGGCGGCCGAGGTGGTGCTGTTCGACAGCCTGGTGAACCCGCACATCCTCGCCATGGCGAACCCCGCAGCAAAGCTGATCGACGTTGGCAAGCGCTGCGGCCGTCACTCGGCCTCGCAGCAGCAGATTTGCGATCTGCTGGTGGAAGAGGCTCTGGCCGGGCACATCGTAGTGCGCCTGAAGGGTGGCGATCCGATGATTTTCGGCCGCGCCACCGAGGAGATGGATGCTTTGCGCGCGGCGGGGATCGGCTTTGAGGTGGTGCCCGGCATCACCGCCGCCACGGCGGTTGCGGCGGGGCTGCGGCTCTCGCTCACGCAGCGCGGCATCGCCCGCTCGCTGCATGTTCTCACCGGCCATGGCGCCGAGGGCGGGCTGCCGGAGCATGACTGGGTGGCGCTGACTAAATCCGGCGGCACGCTCGCCATCTATATGGGCGGCGAGACGCTGCCCGGCCTTGCCGCGCATTTTATCGAGGCCGGGATGGAGCCCGCCATGCCGGCGATCCTCATCGAGAATGCCAGTCTGCCGGAGGAGCGGCACATCGCCGCGACCATAGCCACGCTGCCCGGCCTGCATGTGGCGCAGGGGGCCACCGGCCCGGT
>DATJXU010000156.1:0-3697 GCA_035499915.1 Acidocella sp. | reverse complement strand
AAGAGGGAATAAAGCCGCCCGTTCAGATCGTAATGATGGGCGATGTTGGTCTTGGCGCGGATGGCGTTGTTCGCCTGAAGAATGGGCCGCAGCAGCCGGCCGATTTTTGTCGCAAGGGTGAGAATGGGCAGCCTGATATCACTCTGGTTGTCCATCAGCACGCTGAGCACGTCATGGATGGAGCCGTTCAGCGGAACCAGCGTCTCGTCCATGTAGGCTTCGCCGAGGGCGAGGCCGGGATTGAGGGCGAGGCGTCTGACCGTCTTATCATCCTTGAGCCGGATGCCGGCTTTAAACCCTTCGGTTCCGCCATATTCGCTACGCGACCCGTCGGGCCACAACACCAGGAAAGAACCGCGCCGTACCAGTTTGGCCAGGTAACGATTTAAAAGCTTCCGATAAAGCCATATCACGTCAGTCTCCTTGTCCTAAGGCCCGACATAATTGGTTATTAATCATCGAAAAAAAGAGGTACGCAAGAAAAAAAGCCCTTGCGAAAATCGCAAGGGCTTCTTTCCGTAACAGAATGGCTCCGGGGCGGATCAGGCCGCGGGCTCTTCCTCCTGGCCGAAGAGCGGGCCGAGTTCCGGCTGCTCGTCTTCTTCCTGGACGATCACCTCGCCGCGGGCCTGCTTCTCCGCCTCTTCGACGGAGCGGGCGGCGTTCACCTTGATTTCGATATGGACTTCCGGGTGCAGCTCAACGCGCACGGCGGAAATGCCCAGGCTCTTGATCGGGTGAACCAGCAGCACCTGGGTGCGCTCGATGGAGAGGCCACCGGCGGTCGCCGCCTCGGCGATGTCGCGGCTGGAGACCGAACCATAGAGCGCGCCGGCCTCGGAGGCCTGGCGGATCAGGGTCACGGTCAGCCCGGCGACGCGCTCGGCGACGCGCTCGGCTTCCTCGCGGCGCTTGAGGTTCTGCGCCTCAAGCTGCACGCGCTCGCGCTCGAAGCGCTCCTTGTTCGCCTTGGTGGCGCGCACGGCTTTCGCCTGCGGCAGCAGGTAGTTGCGGGCATAACCCGGCTTCACCTTCACCAGCTCGCCCATCTGGCCCAGCTTCTCGACGCGCTGGAGCAGAATCAGTTCAATGTTGGCCATGTTTGCGCTCCTCTCAGTTCAGCACGTAGGGGAGCAGCGCCAGGAAGCGGGCACGCTTGATGGCTTTCGCCAGCTCGCGCTGCTTCTTGCCGGACACGGCGGTGATGCGCGACGGCACGATCTTGCCGCGCTCGGACAGGAAGCGCGACAGCAGGCGCACGTCCTTGTAGTCGATCGCCGGCGCGCCGGCGCCAGAGAACGGGCAGGATTTCTTCCGGCGGAAGAAGGGACGGCGGGCGCCGACAGCGGGGCGGCGCAGGCCGGAGGTCGGCTCGTTGGTCTCGGACATCAAACTTCCTCCTCGGCGCTGAATTCGTCACGGTCGGCGCGGAACTCGTCACGCGCGCGGAACTCCTCGCGCTCATCAAAGCCGCGCTTGCGGCCGGATTCGAAGCGGCCGGCGGGCTTGGGGCCACGGAAATTGCGTTCACGCTCGTCGGATTTGCGCGACAGGATCGCGGAGGGCTCCTCGGAGATCTCTTCAACGCGCACGGTCATGAAGCGCAGCACGTCCTCATGCAGGGTCAGCTGGCGCTCCATCTCCTGCACGGCGGCGGAGGAGGCATCCAGACCCAGCAGGATGTAATGGCCCTTGCGGTTCTTCTTGATGCGGTACGCGAGCGGGCGAAGGCCCCAATATTCGCGCTTCTTGATCGCGCCGGCCTCGGCGTCGATGGCGGTGATGGCGGCGTCGACGGCGGCGTCGGCCTGCGCCTGGGTGATCTCGCTGCGCGCGATCACCACGGTTTCATATAACGGCATGTTCGGTCCCCCTCTGGCTGATCAGCTCAGGTCCTGGTCTGGACCACCCGGGAATTCGGGACGAGCATAGCCGGGGGCGATGCCACGCACCCGGCAGGGAAGGCGGGCGTAAAGCACGGGGGGCGGCTAAATTCAAGGGGAGTCCAGGGATTACGGCCGAATTTCATGCAGGGGAGGGCTGCGTGGGTTGTAAGTCGAGCCTGGCCTCGATCACGTCCGGCTCGTCGGGCAGGCGGGTGAGCGAAAACCCCAGCCGCTTGATGAAGGCCAGCATCGGCGCGTTATCGGCCAGGATCTGGCCATTGATCTCCTTCACCCCCTGCGTCCTGCCCCATTCGATCACGCTGTTCATCAAAAACGTGCCCAGCCCGAATTTCTTTGCCGCCGGGTCCACCGCCACGGCGAATTCGGCGCTGGTGCCGTCGGTGTCGTTGCGCACCAGCCGGGCCACGCCCACCGTGTCGCCGGTGGCCTCGCGCACGGCGATGATCGCCATCTCGCGGGTGTAGTCCACATCCGCCAGGCGCACGATCTGCTCAATGGGCAGCTGCTTCATCGGCGAGAAGAAGCGGTAGCGCATATCCTCCTGCGTAAAGCGCGAGAGCATCGCGGCATGGGCGTCGGCATCCTCCGGGCGGATGGGACGGATCAGGAAATTCTGGCCGCGCGCGGTGTAGTGGCGGGTCAGCTCGCCGGGATAGGGCGGAATGACCAGAGGCGGGCGGGCCTGCCCGGCGGGGCGCAGCCAGATTTGGGCGCTGGCCGCCGCCACGCCCTGCGGCGAGGCGAAGAGCGGGTCGATATCCAGCGCCAGAATCTCCGGCGTGTCGATGATGAGCTGGCTGACGCGCACCAGCGTGGCGGCGATGGCCTCCTCATCCGCCGCCGCCTGGCCGCGCATGGCGGCCAGGCGCGGGGCGATGGCGGAACGGTGGATGAGCGCATGCGCCAGCGCCAGGTTGAGCGGCGGCAGCCCGGTGGCGAGGTGGGAGACGCTCTGCGGGTCGCCGCCGCCCTCGCCGAAGCCGATGACGGGTCCGATCTTCAGGTTATCCGTGACCCTGATGCGCAGCACGGTGCCGTGCGGCGCCTGGGCCTGCACCACGAACCCGGCCTGGGCGGGGTTGGCGCCCAGCTGTTCCACCTGCGCCAATATGCGCCGCGCCGCGCTGAGCACCGCGCCCGGGTCCGGCAGGTTGAGCGCCACCGAGCCGGCGAGCAGATGGGTGGGCACGTCCGGGTGGGAGAGCTTCAGCACCGCCGGAAAGCCGAGCGCGGCGGCGGCGGCGGCGGCCTCGGCGGGGGTGGAGACATGCCGGCTTTCCAGCGTGGGGATGTGATAGGCGCCGATGATCGCCAGCGCCTCGTCCTGCACCAGCCTGTCGCGGCCCCCGGCCCGCGCCGCCTCGATGCGCCCCATCACGCTGGCCTTGTTGGGCTGAACCCGCAGCACGGCCGAGGAGGGCAGCTCGCGCGCCTGGGCGCGGTTGCGGCGGTTTTCCAGCAAATGCCGGAACCCGGCGATGGCGGCTTCCGGGCTGTCGAAACTGGCCAGCCCGGCCTGGCTGAGACTATGGCGGTATCCAAGCCCGGTTTCCTCGCCCATCGCCGCGATCAGCAGCGGGATCTTCACGGTGCTGGCGCAGGCGGTCAGCGCCGCGATGGCCGCCCCGTCATCGCCGCCCGAGGGGGCGTGGATGAGCAGAATGCCGCCGATTTCAGGGGCGGAGGAGAGCAGGGCGGCGATGTCCGCCAGCGCCGTGGGGCTGCGCTTGCCCGCGAAGATCGGCCCGGTTTCTGGCGTTGTCTTGTCCGTGGTGAGGTTGAGCACCTGC
>DATJXU010000155.1:0-17728 GCA_035499915.1 Acidocella sp. | reverse complement strand
TGTGCCAGATATAGGCGGTGACCGCCCCGGCCAGGATGATGGCGGCATTGGCCGGCTCCCAAAAAAAACGGGGCCTCGCGGCCCCGTTTTGATCAGCGGCGGAGATTCAGCCGGCCGATCAGGTCCTGATAGCGCTTGGCGTTCTTGCGCTTCAGATAGTCCAGCAGCGAGCGGCGCTGGCCAACCAGCACCAGCAGGCCACGGCGGGAATGGTAATCCTTCGCGTGGGTCTTCAGATGCTCGGTCAGGTTGGAGATGCGCTCGGAGAGCAGGGCCACCTGGACTTCCGGGGAGCCGGTGTCATTGGCGGCGGTCGCGTATTCGGCGATCAGCGCGGTGCGGCGCTCGGGCGTAATCGACATCGTGATATCCTTCAAAAAAAGACGTTAGAACAAGCGCTCGGGCTTCAGCCACCCGTCAGAGAGTCGGGCCATGGCCTTCACGCGCCCCGCCGCCGTGACACGCACCAGCCCCTCATCGGGATTGGCCGCTTCCGGGATCCGCCCCATCAGGTCCACCAGGCTGATCGCCTGGCCCTGGGAGAGGGCGAAAAACTCTGCTTGGTTCAGGGCCAGGGCCGGGATGTCGTCCAGCGCGGTCTCGAGCGGCAGCAAAGTTTCGGCAAGAGTGGCGGGGTTCTGGTCCGGATTGAGGAAAAAGTCCAGAGGAATCGCCATGTTTTCCTTGAAGGGCCCCACCCGCAGGCGGCGCAGCACGGCAATATGCCCCACGGAGCCGCAGGCCCGGGCCAGGTCGCGCGCCAGGGAGCGCATATACACCCCCTTGCCGGACTGCACCTCGAAGCTCGCATGGTCCGCATCCGGCCGGCCGATCAGCTCGAAACGGTCCACCTGCGCCGGGCGGGGCGGCAGTTCGGGCGGGGCGCCGGCGCGCGCCAGGTCATAGGCGCGCTCGCCATCCACCTTGATGGCGGAGAAGGCGGGCGGCACCTGCATGATGTTGCCGATGAACTGGGGCAGGGCGGCCTGGATCTCGGCATCGCTCGGGCGGACATCGGAGGTCGCCACCACCGCGCCCTCGGCGTCGTCGGTATCGCGCGCCTCGCCGAATTTCAGCGTGAAATGGTAGATTTTCGTGCTGTCCATCACGTAGGGCACGGTTTTGGTCGCCGCCCCCAGGGCGATGGGCAGCAGCCCGGTGGCCAGCGGGTCCAGCGTGCCGCCATGGCCCGCCTTCTGCGCATCCAGGGCGCGTTTGATCTTGTTCACCGCCTGCGTGCTGGTGATCCCTTGCGGTTTGTCGAGGATAATCCAGCCGTCAAGTTTGCGGCCTTTTTTCTGCCGAGCCATCGTGTCCCTGAAAATTCAAAATGAGGGGCGCTGATAGAGCGGCGCGGGGCGGCCCGCAACCTCATTGCAAGGCGGGCACCCATGCCGAGGCGGGTATTAACGCGATGGCAACCGCTCTCTGTTGAAATCATCCGGCCCGGAGGATTTGCCATCATGCAGGATGACTTGAACATGCACCCGCGCTTGCCGGCCTTGCTGAGAGGAAAAACGGCGCAGGTCTACAGCAACAGCCTGTCGCACCCGCCATCTTCCGCCCCGGCCGGCCCGAAGCGGGACAAGTTCATCGGCTTTGTCCGCGATGAGGAGAGCGCGAGCCTGCTGCACAGCGTGCTGGCTGGGCATGTTCCCAACAGCAATCAGGTGCATCTGGTGGATTTCCGCCATGCCCTTACCATCCTGCAGGCGATGCCCACGCCGGAGATCGTGCTGGTGGATCTCTCGGGCGAGGAGCAGCCGATCAACGCATTGATCGACCTGGCCGACACGGTGGATGCCGGCACGGTGGTGCTGGCGGTGGGCGAGGTTCAGAACGTGAATTTCTACCGCATCGTGGTCAAGACCATGGGGGTGAAGGAGTATCTTCCCAAACCGCTGACCAGAGAGGGGATCGCACGGAATTTCTTGCCGGTGATCGATAATCTGGTCCGCGAGACGGGTCATCTGCGCGGCGGGCGGATGATTGCGCTATGCGGGGCGCGCGGCGGGGTCGGCACAAGCTGCATCACCGCCAATCTGGGCTGGTACATCGCCAATGAGCTGCGCCGCCATACCGTGCTGCTGGATGGCGAGATCAACACCGGCACGCTGGCGCTGGACATGGATATTCCCAACGGGCGCGGCCTGACCGCGGTGCTGGAGGCGCCGCACCGCGTGGACCAGCTGCTGCTTGAGCGCTGTGCCCATGATGCCGGGGAGCGGCTGCATGTGATAGCGGGGCTGGAGGCGCTGAACTGGGAGGCGCCTTGCGACCCGGAAGGCATCGCCAGCTTCGTGCAGGCCGTCCGCGCGCGCTATAACGTCATGGTCGTCGATGCCGGGGCGCGGCTGACGAAGCTGGCGCGGCTATTGCTGCTCAACGCCCCGCAGCGCGTGATTGTGCTGGACCCGACCATGATCTCCCTGCGCAATGTGGAAAAACTTCGCAGCCTGCCCGGCGGCGCCGGCCAGACTCCACACGCGGTGCTGGTGCTGAACAAGGCGGGTGCGCCCGGCGGGCTGTCGCGCGATTTCATCGAGGATAGGCTGGGCACGGCGCTCGATGCGGTGATCCCGGACCTGCCGCGCGTCGTCGGCCAGGCATGCGGCCTCGGCACGCTGGCGGCCCGCCAGAACGGGGCGTTCCGCAACGGCATCGCGGCGCTGGCGCAGGCCTTGGCGATAGGGGCGCAGTCCGCCACCGCTCCGGCTGAAACGCAGCCAAGCTATGCGGGCTCAAGGTAGGGCAGACGCCCGCCGCATTAGGCTTTTGACGGGAAATCCTGTATGAAACCGGCTCCACACGACGATTTTGGAGCCTGTTACCCACTATGTCCGATACGCCTGAGTCAGCCCCGCAAGACGATGCCTATGACGCCGCATCGATCAGTGTTCTGAAGGGGCTGGATGCCGTCCGCAAGCGGCCTGGCATGTATATCGGCGACACGGATGACGGCTCTGGCCTGCACCATATGGGCTTTGAGATCATCGACAACGCGGTGGACGAGGCGCAGGCGGGCTATGCCAACCGGGTCGAGGCCGTGCTGAACGGCGACGGCTCCATGACCATCCGCGATAATGGCCGTGGCATCCCGACCGATATTCACGCGGAGGAAGGTATTTCCGCCGCCGAGGTGGTGCTGACCAAGCTGCATGCGGGCGGCAAGTTCAACCAGAACAGCTACAAGGTCTCCGGCGGCCTGCATGGCGTGGGGGCGGCGGTGGTGAACGCGCTCTCCGAATGGATGGAAGTGCGCATCTGGCGCAACGGCCAGGAGCATTTCATCCGTTTCGAGCATGGCAACACGGTGCAGCCGCTGAAGATCGTCGGCCCGTCCGACAAGCCCAACGGCACGGAAGTCACCTTCAAACCCTCCGCCGCCACCTTCACCCACACGGATTTCGACTACGCCGTGTTCGAGCGCCGGCTGCGCGAGCTGGCCTTCCTGAATTCGGGCCTCGCCATCGTGCTGCGCGATGAGCGCCATGAGCCCTTCCAGCAGGCGGAGTTCTATTACGAGGGCGGGGTGAAGGAATTCTGCCTGTGGCTGGACCGTGCCAAGAGCTCCCTGCTGCCGGTGCCGATCACCGCCATGTCCGAGGCGAAGGAGGCCGGGATCAAGGTGGAGTTCGCCTGCACCTGGAATGATTCCTACCACGAGACGATGCTCTGCTTCACCAACAACATCACCCAGCGCGATGGCGGCACGCATCTGGCCGGGTTTCGCGGGGCGCTGACGCGCGTGGTGAGCAGCTACGCCAAGGCCATGAACGGCAAGAAGGACAATGCCGAGATCTCCGGCGAGGATATGCGCGAGGGGCTGACCGCCGTGCTCTCCGTGAAGGTGCCGGACCCGAAATTCTCCTCCCAGACCAAGGACAAGCTGATCTCCTCCGAGGTGCAGCCGGTGGTGCAGGCGGCGGTGGCGGATGCGCTGAGCCATTGGTTCGAGACGCACCCGAAGGAAGCCAAGCATATCGTGCAGAAGGTGATGGACGCCGCCGTGGCGCGCGAGGCCGCGCGCAAGGCCCGCGAACTCACCCGCCGCAAGGGCGTGCTGGATATCTCCTCTCTCCCCGGCAAGCTGGCGGATTGCCAGGAGCGCGACCCGGCGAAGTCCGAACTCTTCCTCGTCGAGGGTGACAGCGCCGGCGGCTCCGCAAAGCAGGGGCGTGACCGCAAATATCAGGCGATTTTGCCGCTGAAGGGCAAGATTTTGAACGTCGAGCGCGCGCGCTTCGACAAGATGCTGAGCAGTGCGGAGGTCGGCACGCTGATCACCGCGCTGGGCGCTGGCATCGGCCGGGCGGATGCGGATGACCAGGGCGGCTTCGACCCCGCCAAGCTGCGCTATCACCGCATCGTCATCATGACGGACGCGGACGTGGACGGCTCGCATATCCGCACGCTGCTGCTCACCTTCTTCTACCGGCAGATGCCCCAGCTCATCGAGCAGGGTTATCTCTACATCGCGCAGCCGCCGCTCTACCGCGCCAAGCGTGGCAATGATCAGCGTTATCTGAAGGACGACGCGGCTCTGGAAGCCTTCCTGCTCGATCGCGCCTTGGGCGATTCGGTGCTGACCAGCGGGGCGGTGAGCCTTTCGGGCGATGATCTGCGCGAGGCGTCGGTGTGGATCGGCCAGGTGGTGCACCGGCTGCGGGCGATGGAGAATACGCTGCCGCAGATCTATCTGGAGCAGATCGCCCTGGCCGGGCTGCTGTCACCGGCAGCCTTGGGCGACGCGGCGAAGGATGCGGCGCTGGTGGCGCGGCTGAACGGGATCTCGCACCCTACCGAGCGCGGCTGGATTGTGACCTCCGACGAGGCGGGCGTGAAGATCGGCCGCACCGTGCGCGGCGTGGCCGAGCATTATACGCTGGAGGCGATCACCTTGCGCACCGCCGAGGCGCGTTATCTGGCCGAGCGTGCGGACAAGATGGCGGAATTGTTCGGCGCGGATGCGATGCTCTCGATCGATGGCGGTACGGCGAAACCGCTGCATGGCCCGGCGGCGATGTGGGATTCGCTGCTGGCGCATGGCCGCAAGGGGCTGGTGATCAGCCGCTTCAAAGGGCTGGGCGAGATGAATCCGGAAGAGCTGTGGGCGACCACGCTGGACCCGCAGGTGCGCCGTCTGCTGCAGGTGAAGATTTCCGATGCCAAGGATACGGATCAGATCTTCTCGACGCTGATGGGCGATGTGGTGGAACCGCGCCGCGAGTTCATCGTGAACAACGCGCTCAAGGTCGCCAACCTGGATACGTGAAAATAGCGGCGAAAATTCCGGCATCGCAACGCGGTGCCGGAAGGCCGCCGCGGTGGCGCGTTTTGAAAAACGCGTGCGGTTTTGCAGCTTTTTAAAAAAAGCTGCACCAAAAACTTTTGGGACTTGGTGCGGGGCGTTAGAGCGATATGTGATTGGATTGAACCGGTAGGTTCAAGGTCATCACGTGAAATTGCCTGCCAAAAAAAGCTGGAGCATTCGTCCAATAAGATGAATGCTCCAGCGGGTTCCGTTAGTACATATGCTGGCCGCCATTGATGGAGATGGTCGAGCCGGTCATGAAATCGGCATCGTCCGCCGTGAGGAACACCACGCCGCGCGCGATATCCTCCACGGTGCCCAGCCGCCCGCGCGGGATCTTGGCGATGATCTTCTCCAGCACATCCGGCGGCACGGCGCGCACCATCTCGGTATCGACATAGCCGGGCGCAATGGCATTCACCGTCACGCCAGAGCGCGCGCCTTCCAGTGCCAGTGCCTTGGTGAAGCCATGCAGGCCAGACTTGGCCGCGGCATAGTTCACCTGGCCGTATTGCCCGGCCTGGCCGTTGATGGAGCCGATATTGACGATGCGGCCAAACTTCTTGGCCTTCATGCCGTCGAAGGTCGCCTTGCAAAGATTGAAGCAGGAGCCGAGGTTTGTGTCGATGACCGCATCCCACATCTCGCGCGTCATCTTGCTCAGGACCGCATCCCTGGTGATGCCGGCATTGTTGACGAGGATCTCGATGGCGCCGTGGCGGGCGGCGATGTCATTCACCGCCGCGACGGTTTCTTCGAAATTGCCTGCATCGAACTTGATGGTTTCGATTCCGGTTTCCTTTTGGAAGGTTTCCGCCGCTGCGGTGTTCCCGGCGTAGCTGGCGACCACGAGCCGCCCCGCCTTTTGCAGTGCGATGCTGATGGCAGCACCGATGCCGCGTGTTCCACCTGTGACCAATGCAACTCGAGCCATGGGATCTCCTCTCTTTTTTGAAAGCCTAAACCATTAAATACCGAACGCAAGGGGCGTCATTTGGGCTTTCGGAAAAAAATCGAAACGGCGTGGTTGAGAGAGGTGGTAAAAATTTGAGCGGCGGGACGTGATTCAGGTCAACCCGCCCGCGGGTCAATGCCCGCCGGGGGCGGCGGGGCCGCTGGGGCGGCGGACGAAGAGCGAGGCGGCAAGCGCCACCAGCATGCCGATGGCGAGCAGCCCGAAGGCATCGCCATAGGCGAAATAATTGGCTTGCTGCCTGAGGGTTCTGCCGAGCAGCACGATCGCCTGCTGGCGTGCGCTGCCGGAATCGGCCAGGCCGTGTGCCTGGAAATACTGTTGCATCGCGGCAATCCGCTCGCGCGTCGCCGGGTCCAAAAGGCTTACATGCTGGTTTATGATGAATGAGTGAAATTTCTCTCGATTGGTAACGAAGGTCTCCACCGTGGCGATGCCGACCGCGCCGCCCAGGTTGCGGAGCATGTTGAACAAAGCCGAGGCCGAACCGGCATCCGCCGCCGAAATGCCGGCGGTGGCGATCATGGTGATGGGCGGGAACACCATCGCCTGGCCAACGGCGCGGATGAGGTTGGGGACGAGCAGCTGCGGTCCGCTATCATTGGGGCCAAGCTGAAGATTCATCGTCAGGCTGATAAAGAACAGCAGGAAGCCGAGCGAGAGCAGGCGGCGCGGGTCGATGCGCTGCATCAGCCAGGGCATGAAGGGAATGATGATGAGCTGCGGCAGGCCGATCCAGGCCATCACATGGCCCGATTGCGCGGCGCTGTAGCCATGCGCCACGGCGAGATAAAGCGGAATGAGATAGACGGCCGCGTAAAGCACAAAGCCCAGCATGAAGTTGGAAACCGAGCTGAAGCCGAAATTCCAGCGCGAGAACAGGCGCAGATTCACCAGCGGCGCCTTGTTGCCCGGGCGCAGCTCCTGGACCAGGAACAAGCTCAGCGAAACCGCGGAGATGATGGAAAGCCGGGTGATGAAGGCCGAGCTGAACCAGTCATCCTTGTTGCCTTCCTCCAGCACGGTTTGCAGCGTGCCGAGCCCAAGGGCCATGGTGAACACGCCCAGCCAGTCGCCCCGCCAGAACCGGTCGAGATGCATCGGCGCGCGCTTCAGGCCCCAGAGCAGGGCGGGGAGCATCAATGCGCCGGGAACCAGGTTGAGGAAAAAAATGTAGCGCCAACCATATGTATCGGTGATCCAGCCGCCGATGGTGGGGCCGATGGCAGGCGCGAAGGTGGCGGTGAGCGCGAACATCGAGAAGCCCACCGGCCGCGCCCGCGGCGGTAGCAGCGTGATCACGCAGACCAGCGCCAGCGGAATCAGCACCCCGCCGGTGAAGCCTTGGATGGCACGCAGCGCCACCATCTCGGGGAAGTTGGCGGTCAGCCCGCAGGCGGCGGAGAAGAACAGAAACAGGATGGCGTTGCCGATGAGGTAGCGGCGCAGCGAGAACACGTCCGCCAGCCAGCCTGACAGCGGAATGACAATGATCTCGCCGATCAGATAGGCGGTGGAGATCCAGCCGCCATTATCGAGCCCGGTGCCGATGCCGCCCTGGATGTCCGGCAGCGAGGTGTTGACCACCTGGATGTTGAGCACCGCCATGAAGGCGCCAAGCAGCGCCCCGGCGACGGCAACCTTGGATTTGAGCGGGATCGCTTGCGCGCCCTCCTGCGTCATTGCCCGCTACGCGTATCGATTTCCGGTTCCACCGACATGCCCGGCCGCAGCTTGCCGGTTTCCTCCGGTGTCAGGTCGAGCAGGATTTTCACCGGCACGCGCTGCACGATCTTGGTGAAGTTGCCGGTGGCATTGTCGGGCGGCAGCAGGGCGAATTCCTGGCCGGAGGCGGGGTCGATGCTGTCCACATGGCCGCGCACCTTCAGGCCGGGGAAGCCATCCACGCTGATCTTCACGCTCTGGCCCGGGCGGATATGGGTGATCTGCGTTTCCTTGTAGTTCGCCAGCACAAAAACCTGGGAGAGCGGCACCACGGCCATGATCTGCGTGCCGGGCTGCAGGTAATCGCCCACCGCCACGGTCTTGTTGCCCACCACGCCGTCGAACGGCGCGCGGATGGCGGTGTATTCCAGGTTCAGCTGCGCCTGGGCAAGCTGCGCCTGGGCCTGGGCGGCGTTGGCCCGGGCGGCGGCAAGCTGGGCCTTCAGCACGTCCACCTGGCGCTGCGCCGCCTGCAGGCTGGCCTGGTCGGCGGCCAGGGCGGCGCGGGCGGTCCGCAGGTCGGTCTCGGCCTGGTCGGTGGTCTGCACCGGGCTGGCGCCCTTGGCGGAGAGTGTGGCGTAGCGGCGCTGATTCTGCTCGGCGAAGGCCAGCTTCGCCTCATCGCCCTGCACGGCGGCCTGGGCGGCGGCGATCTTGGAGGCCTGCAGGGCGAGCATCGCCTCGTCATTGGCCATATCGGCCTGGGCGCTGGTCAGGCCCGCCTGTGCCGTGTCCAGGGCGTTCTGGTAATCGCGCGGGTCGATTCGCACCAGCAACTGGCCCTTGGTGACGGGCTGATTATCGTTCACCGCCACGTCGGTCACATAGCCGCTGACCTTGGCGGCGGTCAGGCTGGAATAGGCGGCGATATAGGCGTCATCGGTGCTGACCAGAAACTGGCCCACCAGCAGATAATTTATCAGCCATGCGCCAAGCGCCAGCACGGCAACGACAAATCCGGCGCCAACCAGAAGGCGGCGCCGGGGGAATGATCGAGGATGATCCGACACTCAAAACAACTCTCTAAGATGCCGGATGAGAGATAGGGGGCCGCCCGTAAATTGCAAGCCGGTTAGAGTTTCTCCACCTGCGCGTATTCCAGGTCCACGGGGGTGGAGCGGCCGAAGATGGAGACGGAGACCTTCACGCGGCCCTTCTCCTCGTCCACGTCCTCCACCACGCCGTTGAAGCTGGTGAAGGGACCGTCGGACACGCGCACCTGCTCGCCCACCTCGAAGATGACAGCCGGACGGCGCTGTTCGGTGCCCTCCTCCTGCTGCTTCATGATGCGCTCGGCTTCGGCGTTGGTGATCGGGCTGGGCTTGTTGCGGCTGCCCAGAAACCCGGTGACCTTGGGAATATCCTTCACCAGGTGCCAGGTGTCATCGGTCATGTCCATGTGGATCAGGACATAGCCGGGGAAGAACTTGCGCTCGGTGTTCACCTTCTGGGCGCGGCGAACCTCGGTGACTTCCTCGGTCGGCACCACGATCTCGCCGATATGGTCGGCAAAGCCCTTCAGCTCCGCCTGCTCGGTGATCTGCTGGGCGATCTTTTTCTCGAATCCGGAATAGACGTGCAGGACGTACCAGCGCTTGGCCATCGAAACTTTCCTTAACTTCCGGCGCCGAAGAGGGCGCGCATGCCGGCGCCGATAATGCCGTCGACCGCCAGGAAAAACAGAGCTGTGGCGACCACCATGGCGAGCACGAGCCCGGTGACCTGCACCGTCTCCTTGCCTGAGGGCCACGTGACGCGGGACGCCTCGGTACGAACCTCGCGCGCGAATTTCAACACGTTGAACGCCAAGACGGACCAAACTCCAAAAACTGCGAACTGCTGGGAAGGGATGGCAGGGGCGGAGGGTCTCGAACTCTCAACCTCCGGTTTTGGAGACCGGCGCTCTAACCAATTGAGCTACGCCCCTATCCGTACCAGCATGGAATGCGCCTTCCACACTTTGCAGCGCCTAATGTCAAGTCTCCGGACCCGTCTATATGCGTTTTGGGCTTGGGGCTGGTGGGTAGCCAAGACCAAAACGCCGGAGACATGGAGCGGGTGACGGGAATCGAACCCGCACAGCCAGCTTGGAAGGCTGGGACTCTACCATTGAGCTACACCCGCTCAGGCGCCCCACCGTTAAGCCAAATCTCCTCAAAAAGGCAAGGCCGGGGGGTGGCTCAGTGCGCCGCCCCGGCGAGAATCCGCCGGGCGGCGCGTTTCAGGTCCAAAAATTCCGGGGTGGTGGACATGTCCCAGTTGCGTGGGCGGCCCAGCGGCACCGGCTCATCCAGGCTGATTCGCCCGGGGCGGGCACTCATCACCACCAGCCGGCTGCCGAGCATCACCGCCTCGTCGATGTCATGCGTCACGAAAATGACCGTGGCGCGGATGCGCTCCCACAGCTCGGTCAGGAATGCCTGCATGGTCTCGCGGGTCTGGGCGTCCAGCGCGCCGAAGGGCTCGTCCATCAGCAGCACCCGCGGGTGCATCACCAGCGCCCGGGCAATGGCCACGCGTTGCTGCATGCCGCCGGAGAGCTCATAGGGGCGGTGTGTCTCAAACCCCTTCAGGCCGATCAGCTCGATCACCCTGTCCACCTCGTCCCAGGGTATGGTGCCGGCGCCGCGCATGCGCAGCCCGAAGGCGATATTGTCGCGCAGGCTCAGCCAGGGGTACAGGCCGGGCTTCTGGAACACCACCACACGGTCCGGCCCCGGCCTGGTGATCGGCGCGCCATCCAGCGTGATCCGCCCGGTGCTGGGCGTCTCCAGCCCCGCCACCATGTTGAGCAAGGTGGATTTGCCGCAGCCCGAGGCGCCGAGGATGGTCACGAAAGACCCATCCTCGACGCTGAGCGACACCTCATCGAGCGCGCGCACGCCGTTGAAATCCTTGGTGACGCGCTCGATCTTGATCGGCATGCCCGGCTCTTACTTCGCCGCGTCGATGGCAAAGGTCGGCTCGACCGCCTTCGCGGGGGCGCTGAGCGGGCTGGTGATTCGGCCGATCTTCAGCAGCACCGTGGCGGTGTTGGCCAAGGTCTTGGTGGTGGCGGAATTGGCCACGCCATCGCCCGCGCCCAGCACGAAGGGCGCGGACTGGTCTTTGGCTGAGAAGATCTCATAGCCCTTCAGCTCGGCGGCGGCGGTTGCCGCGTCGATTCCCGCCTGCGTCGCCATCAGGGTGAGCGCCTTGGCGGGATTCTCCTTGGTGTAGGTCACGCCCTGATCCAGCGCCTTGATGAACTGCACGGTCAGCTGGGGGTGGTCCTTCACCCAGTTCGTGTTGGCGATGCAGACATTGTAGGAGGAGGCATCGCGCGGCAGGTCGGCATCGGTTTTCAGCACCCTGGCGCCCGCCTCCTGCAGCGCGTCGAACACCGGGGCCCAGACGATGGCGGCGTCGATGCTGTTGGTGGTGTAGGCCACGCGCATCTCCGGCGGGGACATGTTCACCTGTGTCACCGACTCGAAGGGCACGCTTGCCTCCTGCAAAAAGGTCGCCAGCTCGAACGAGGCCTGGGAGCCCTGCACGATGGCGATCTTCTTGCCCTTCAGGTCGGCGATGGCATGGATGCCCGCGCCCGGGCGCACGGCGATGCCGGCGGCGGTGGTGTAGCGCTCCTGGTTATAGATGATCGCCAGCGGCAGCCCCTGGGAGATGGCCGCGACGAACGGTGGCACGCCCAGCCCGCACATGAATTGCAGGCTGTTGGAGGCCAGCGCGCTCATTGCCGCCGGGCCGGAATCGAAGAATTTCAGCGTCACGTCGGCGTCCATGGTCTTCTGGAACAGCCCCAGCCCCTGGGTGACCATATACGGGTCGGCGCCGTTATTCTCATAGCCGATGACGATCTGCGGCTTGCCGGCCAGGGCGGGCAGCGCACTGGCGGCCAGGGCGCTGGCGCCCAGCAGCCCGGCCCGGAGAAGTTTGTTCAGCATGATGCCCCCTTTATTGATTGGATTTCATTCCCGCCCGCGCCAGGGCAGGGTGCGGTTTTCGACGAGCCGGATCACCAGCTCCATGGCGTAGCCCAGGCTGCCGATGACGATGATGCCGGCGATGACCACCGCCACCTGCAAGGCTTGCCCGGCATATTGCACCAGCCAGCCCAGCCCTTCATCGGCGGCGATGAGCTCCGCCGCCACCAGGCAGGACCATGCGATGCCGATTCCCACCCGCGCCGCGGTAAAAATCTCCGGCAGGGCGGAGGGCAGGATGACGTGGCGGAAAATCTGCCGCTCGCTGGCGCCCAGCGTGCGCGCCACGGCCACGCGCAAGGGCGGTGTGGCCTTCACGCCCGAGATGGTGCCGATGATGATGACCGGGATGGTGCCGACCAGGATAAGCAGGATTTTCGGCAGCTCGCCGATGCCAAACCACACCACCAGCAGCGGAATATAGGCCAGAGGCGGCACCGGGCGGATGAATTGCAGAAACGGGTCGATGATGCGGAACACAAAGCCCACCCGCGCCATCAGCAGCCCCAGCGGCACGCCGATAACAACCGCCCCCAGAAAGCCGATGGCCACGCGCAGCGAACTGACGCCGATATCCTCCCAGATCGCATGGCCGCCATAGCCGGTGGTGAACAGGGTGACGAAGGCGTTCCAGACCGCCTTGGGCGGCGGCAGCGCGATGGGCGGAAAGAGCTGCAGCATGGAAGCCAGCTCCCACAGCGCGATGGCCGCCAGCAGCATGATGGTTGTTGTCAGCCATGTCACATGCGGGGCGCTGCGCCTGGGCATAGCGGCCTGGTTTTGCGGTTCAGCCTCAGCCATGGGCTGCGTCTGTCCCGCCGGTTCGGCCATGTGCCGGAGATCCGCGCCCTGGAGCGCGATAGGGTGAGGGTGACGCCTGCGCGCCACCCTCAACGCCCTCGGTTGCCGCGCAAGGGCGCGTCAATCTCAAGCAATCAGGCTCTAACGTCACGCACATGCTCTCACCTTTGCCGGAAAGTCCGGGCGGTTCAAGGCCAAACCCCAGCTTGTGCCGCCGTGTCTGTTGTTGGGTGTCATCGCGCCCCCGGATACGCTTATCATTTAAATAATACTATCCCTACTGAATATATTGACAAACAAGTAAAGCAGGTTCCTTATCGCCCTCACGCCTGGCGCGCGCCGGGCTGAAACCGGTCCGCGGCAGGCCGGACTCTGCTTTGGGTTTCCCTTCGTTCGGCAAGGACACGCTATGTCATATATCGATGGTAAATTGTCCCATTATACGCGGCTCCGGCTCGAGCCGTTCAGCCCGGTCATCGGCGCCTATGTGCGGGGTGTTGATCTACGGGATCTTTCCGATGCCACGCTGCGCGCCGAGTTTCGCCAGGCGCTGGCGGAGTTCCAGGTGCTGTTCATCCGAAACCAGGAGCTGACACCGGCGCAGCAGGTCGTATTCGCGCGGGTGTTCGGCGACCCTGACAAGGCAAAAGCCTATTTCCCCAGGCTGGAGGGATACAAGGAGGTCGAGGTGATCGCGAAGGAGCCCGGCGCGGTCCCGCCCGGCAAGGCCCGCACCAGCACCGACCAATGGCATGCGGACATCACCTTCCGGCCCAACCCGCCCACCGGCACCGTGCTCTATGCGCAAGAGCTGCCCCCGCTGGGCGGCGACACTTTATGGGCCAGCGCCACCGAAGCCTATGAGCGGCTGCCCGAAGGGCTGAAGCCCTATATCGAGACGCTTGAGGCGACGCACAGCTTCGAGCATTCCGGCTGGCCGCGCAAATTCCTGAACGCGCCGCATGGCGAGGCGGTCTACGCGCAAGCCAGGGCCGATAATCTGCCGGCGGTGCATCCGGTGGTGCGGATCCACCCCGTCACGGGCAAGAAGATTCTCTATGTGAACCCGAATTTCACCGACAAGATCATCGGCCTCAACCGCCGGCAGAGCGACGCGCTGCTGAGCCTGCTGTTCAGCCAGTTCGACAAGCCGGATGTACAGGCCAGGCTGCGCTGGGAGGTCGGCACCGTCGCCGTTTGGGACAATCGTGCCACGGTGCATTACGCCGTGGCCGATTATACCGAACCGCGCCGCCTGCACCGCGTCACCTTCGGGGAGGACCAGGCGTTCTGATCGATCCCCCGGTACGATGCGTCAGCCGCGCATCGTGCCGGTGTCGATGTAGCGCTGGTGCCAGGAGAGCGCCTCGCTGGGCAGGCAGGGCGATTGCTGGCCGTAGGAATGCTCCCGCGCCCGGCGGTAATAATCCTTCAGCATCGGCTTGTAGTCGGGGTGCGCGCAGTTCTCGATGATGAGCCCGGCGCGCTGCTTGGGGCTCAGGCCCCGCAGATCGGCCAGCCCCTGCTCGGTCACCAGCACCTGCACATCCTGGGTGATGTGGTCCACATGCGCCGCCAGCGGCACGATGGAGGAGATGGCGCCATCCTTGGCGGTGGAGGGGGTCATGAAGATCGACACATAGGCGTTGCGGGCGAAATCGCCCGAGCCGCCAATGCCGGTCTGGATGCGCGAGCCCATGATCTGGGTGGAGTTCACGTTGCCGTAGATATCCGCCTCGATCAGCCCGTTCATGGCGATGCAGCCCAGGCGGCGCACCAGCTCGGGATGGTTGGAAATCTCCTGCGGCCGCAAAATCATGTGGTTGCGGTAGCGCGCCATGTTGTCGTTCATGCGCTCGGCCGCGGCCGGCGAGAGCGAGAAGGCGGTGGCGGAGGCCATGCGCAATTTGCCGGAATCCAGCATGTCCAGCATGCCGTCCTGGATCACCTCGGTATAGGCGGTGAGGTTCTCAAAGCGCGACTCGTTCAGCCCGGTAAGCACGGCATTGGCGACATTGCCCACGCCCGATTGCAGCGGCAGCAGATGCTCGGGCAGCCGGCCCATCTTCACCTCATGCTCGAGGAACTCGATGAGATGCCCGGCGATGGCATTGGCCGTGGCATCCGGCTTGGCGAATGGCAGGTTGCGGTCCGGCGCATGGGTTTCCACCACGGCGATCACCTTCTCCGGGTCGCATTTGATGGTGGTCTGGCCGATTCGGTCATCCGGGCGGATCAGCGGAATGGGCACGCGGTTGGGGGGCAGGGCGGTGCCGTAATAGATGTCGTGCACCCCCTCCAGCGCCTCGTTCTGCCAGTTATTCACCTCGATGATGATCTTGTCGGCGCGCTCCACCCAGGTCTTGGTGTTGCCGACGGAGGAGGAGGGGATGAGCGCGCCATCCGCGGTGATGCCCACCACCTCGACCAGCGCCACGTCCAGCTTGCCCAGGAAGCCCTGCCAAGCCATCGGCGCCACCTGGCTGAGATGCATGTCGAGATATTCCATCTCGCCCTTGTTGATCTTCTCGCGGGCGATGGGGTCGGAATTGAAGGGCAGGCGGAACTCGATGCCATCCACCTTGGCCAGCGCGCCGTCCAGCTCCGGGCCGGTGGAGGCGCCGGTCCAGATCTTCACCCGGAAGGGGGTGCCGGCCGCCTTGGCGGCCTCGATCCGCTTGGCCAGGGCCTGCGGCACCACTTTCGGGTAGCCCGAGCCGGTAAAGCCGCTCATGCCTACGGTGCAGCCGGGCGGAATCAGCGCGGCGGCTTCCTGCGCCGTCATCATCTTCTGACGCAGCTTCGAGGATCTGATACGATTCATGAAAGTCTTCCTCCTGGACGCTTTGGCCTTGGTCTCCATGCGCGGCGCGTGTTCGCCGGCGCAGAGAGCTGATGGGCATCATCGGTCAGCACGCATCGTGTCAGATCAAACGTACGCCCGTCTTCTCTCAGCTGCGCTCATGGCGCGGTGGGGTACGCATGTCCATACGGGGGGGAGAGGTGAAGCAGAGTGTCTCATAATGGGACGAAACGTAAGGGCGTGGCGTTGCCATTCAAGTCCAGCCTCAGCGGAAAGCGGTACGGGGCGCCGCCTTGGCGCGTGGCGGGGCTGTTGTTCGGAAGTCACTGTTGGATAAAATCTCAAAAACGTGTCAAAGCTAACGGCTGGCTAATTATCCACGTTCGGATATTAAAGAATAATAATATCGTTCAGGTTTTTTGTTTCGGGGTTGCTGACGGTCTGTCCCATTTTGGAGATTTCGGGTGGCTAAGTCTGTTTTGACCGATTGGCGCCTGCTCGCCCGGTTTGGCCGCGACCGCAAGGCCGGGCCAGCCACGGAGTTCGCCATCATCGGTAGTACCTTTTTCCTGATCCTCTGCGCCATCTTCGCGCTGTCTCTGGATATGTACTGGCAGATGACGCTTGATACCGCCACCCGCGCGGCCACGCGCCAGGTTCAGATTGGTGGCATAACAACCGGCGCGCAGTTTGTATCCGCTGTCTGTTCTGAGTTTGGGTTGGTCTCCGGCAGCAATTGCAGCAGCAAACTGCAATATTCCGTGCAGAGCGGTCCCTATTTTGGCAGCGCGAGCGACACCGCCTCAATCATCGGCTCGGCTGGATCTTTGACCTCCACGGGCCTGTCGCAGACGACGAATTTTTCAACCATTACCGCATCGGCTGCCGGGGGGGCGCAATTTCTTCTGGTGCAAGTCGCGATGCCCGTGCCCTTTGTATTCATGAGCGGCCTCAGCGCTGTCGTGGCCCAGAACGGGACCAATTACCTCTATTCGGCTGTCGCCACTGTGGTGGAACCGTGAGGCGCCGTCGTTCGTGGCGTTCCGCGCTGGGCGATAACCGCGGTACGGCGGCGGTCGAATTCGCTTTGATTTTCTCGCTTTTCCTGCTGCCCTTGTTCATCGGGCTGATCGAGGTGATCACGCTCTATCGCGCTCAGGAAAAGTTGAACGCCTTCGTGAACGACCTGGCGCTGATGGTGTCGCTCGAAGGCACGGGCGGCACGACAACCGGCGTGTACAGTGTTGCCGCGACGGGCGCCAACGCCAATTCCCTGCAGGATGTTTGCAATGGCGCGGTGGCCGGCTTCGCGCCCTATCCGCCTAACAGCCTGACAGTGCAGATCGCCAGCGTAACCATGGAGGCTGGACCCAACGGGTTGCCGGCCACGAACAGCTCTACCTCCTTTGTTTATCACAGCGGCAGCAGCCTCTATGACCAATGGGAGCAGGATTTCACCGTGGCCGGCGGCAGCTGCGCAACACAGGGGGTGGCGGGCATCGGCGCCTCGACTTCCCCCAGCAATGCAACCAACCTGACCACCAGCAACCCGCCGAGCACGGCCGGGGGCAGCGGCGGGCTGGTGATCTACCCGTGTGACAACGGCATCATCGTGAAGGCGACGATGAGCTATCCCGGCCTGCTGGGTTTGATTATTACGCGCAGCATGACCTTGTCGCAGTCGGCCTATGTGCGCTGGCGCTACGCCAGCATTGTTTCGGAATTGCAATGTCCAACTTGTTTCGTTTCAAATAACAACACGACCGCGCTATATGGCTCCGTGAAACAGGCCTGCAACAGCAGCGACACCGGTGCCACTAATTGAGGGGATGGGCTGCATGCTGATTAACCTGCTCAAAAGACTGTTTCATGACCGCAATGGGGCCGCGGCCCTGGTCATGGCCGTGGTCCTGGTGCCGATGATGATCGCCGGCATCACCGCCGTTGACATGGCGCGCATCGCCGCGGCGCGGACTGTGTTACAGGCCGCGGTGGATTCCGCCGCCATCTCCGGCGTGGGGGCCTATAGCACCTCCGGCACCAGCGCCGCGGCCACCACGGCGGCACAGGCCACCTATGCCGGCTCCACCGCCACGCTCGGCCAGTTGACCATAAGCCTGACCTCCAGC